>JBILBW010000010.1:0-37594 GCA_044353465.1 Rariglobus sp.
GGTGAGCTGGCCGAGCGAGATCGTGCCGGCAAAAAAACGCGGGGCTGACAGCAGCAGCGGCACCGAATCGGACAGGCGGAAATAGAGCGACTTGAACGCGTTGAGGTGGACCTGTTTGATCAGGCGGGCGTTGAAGTTGCCCACGATCAGCGAAAAGCTCGCCCCAAGGGTGCGCCGCTCGGCTGACTCGCCCTCAATCAGGGCGGTGCTCTCGCTGTTTTCGCGCAGGCGGATCAGGCCGAAGCGGAAGTCGGCCTCCAGTTTTTCTTGTTCGTAGGCCAAACCGATGATCGGGCGGCCCACTCGGCTGACCAGCCAGCTGCCAAGCCAGGAGTAGAGAAAACAAAACCAGACCAGGTGTCCGGGTATCGAGGTGATCATCGCCATGGTGGTTTCATAGGCGCGCCACAGGATCACATAGGCGGGGGTGAACCAGGCGATCGATTCTGGCAGGTTAACCGGCGGGGGGATCCCCAGCGGTGTCGGTGGACCCTCGGAGAGGTTCCAGAGGATCACCACAAACGCGCAAAAGCCGATCACCGCCGAAACCAGCTGCATGAGCAGGTCGAGCGAAGTGAAGACGAAGTTGCGGATGTCCTCGCTGATCCGTTGGTCGGGGTTGTCGCCGTGGAGCGAGTCGAGTTGGCCCAAGTAGTGGGCGCGGTCGCCCAGCCACTGGTCGAGCAGCCGCGAGGTCATCCAGCGCCGCCAGCGAATTTTGAGGGAGGAAAACAGGTAGTCCTCGATCAACCAAAAGGTGATGGAGAGGAAGATCAGCCCGATCATCACCCCGCCTAGGTGCACGAAGTAGCCGTAGTCGCCGCGCTGGACCGTGTCGAAAAACGACCGGTTCCAGTAGGAGAGGCGGATGCCAATCCAGTTTTGGACGGTGGTGGCCAGCAGGACCGCTCCGAGCAGCAGCCAAGCGGGTTTGCGCTCCTCCGAGCTGATCCAAAAGGGACGCGCCAGCCCCCAAAAGGTCTTGAGGCGGGTGATGAGGGTAGGGGTGGACACGGAAAACAGCGAAGTCCGGGTCAGGTTAAGCGACCGGGCGCGCAGGGCCAAGGGTGAATAGGGTTAAATCGTCACAGCATGCAGAACCATAAATCCTTATTATGGGGCCTGAGTGCCAAGCCCTGGGCGCTTCCCACCGTCAGGTAGGCCTGCTTGCCCCGATTCCCGCCTCGGATGATGTTCATGCTCGCCCCGGAGGTGAAAATCCCCCTGTTTTTTGCTCCATGTTCCCCGTGTTTTTCCGCCGTCTTACCGTCGTTTTCGCAGCCCTCAGTTTCGCCTTCGCTCCGCTCGCCTCCGCTGCGGTACCCAAAGTAGGCCAATGGAAGGGCTACATCGGTATCGATGCGATGACCGGTAAAACCCTCGTCCAGGAGAACCCCGATGTCGTGACCCCTCCCGCCAGCATGACCAAGCTCATGACCTACGCGGTGCTTTACGACAAACTCCAGAGCGGTGCCCTTAGTCTGAGCACCCCGATCAAGGTGACTGCGGAGGATTCTAAAATCGGCGGCACCCAGGTTTATCTCGACCCTTCCGAAACCTTCACGGTCGAGGAAATGGTCTATGCCTTGATGATCCAGTCGGCCAACGACTGCGCCCACGCTCTGGCCCGCAGCGCCGCCGGGTCGGTGGAAGCGTTTGTCCAGCTCATGAACGCCAAGGCCGCCGAACTCGGCATGACCCACACCACCTTCCGCTCACCCCACGGTCTGCCACCCACCAGCCGCAAGATCGCCGACGGCGACCTGACCACCCCGCGCGATTTCGCCCTGCTCTCCCGCCACCTCGTGCTCAAAACCGACGTGCTCAAATACACCTCGGTCCGGGAGCGTGATTTTGGCCCGCTACGCGCCAAAGGTCCCCAGCACATGATCAACCACAACAAGCTGATGGGGCGTGTCGACGGCGTGGACGGACTCAAGACCGGCTACACCTTTGGCGCTGGTTACTGCTTGAGCGCCACCGCCCTGCGCAATAACCACCGGGTGATCGTGGTGATCATGGGGGCCTTCGGTCCCCAGGGTAAAATCGACCTCGGGGCCAGCCGAGATCGCAAGGTGATCGAACTGCTTTCCAGCAGCTTCGCTGCCTTGCCCGCCGATGCCCCCGCCTTTGTTGGTAAGACTTGGGAGACGCCGGTCTCGCCGGTCAGCGTCAGTCCTGTTGCGGGCGCCCCCGGCGCCGGCCCGGCCCCCGCCGAAGATGAGCCGATGGTGAAGTTCAACTTCGGCCCGAAGAAAAAGTAATCGCCCCTGTGGGGGGGGCGACTTTGCGCTAAATCAGTCGGCCCTACGCCGACTAGCCAGGCCTCGGATAAAATTCGCGCACCTGGTCGAAGCATTTCGGTGTTGCCGCTCCGCCGACGTGCTTGGAACGAAGCGGGATCGCGGAGCAATTGCGCCTGGTTTTGGAAAAGGCTGAAACGCCTCAGCGATTGGCGATTGCTTCCAGAATTTGCTCCGAGGCGCGCATGCCTTTGGCCATCACATCGAGGTTAAAACTCTCGTTGGGGGCGTGCAGGTTGTCCTCCGGCAGGAACAGCCCGATCATCACCGAATCCAGCCCGGTCATGCGTTTGATGTCAGCGATGATCGGCACGCTGCCGCCCTCGCGCAGGTACAGCGGAGGTTTGCCAAACACTGCGGAGATGGCCTGGTCGGCGGCGCGGAAGGCATTGGCGAGCACTGGTGACTGTTCGGGCGGGGTGTTGGAGCGATCCGGCGGCACCACCACGTAGGGCACACCCTGGTGTTGGTCGATGATCTCAAAGGTCACATCGCTCGGTATGCGCTCGCGGATCGTTTTATAAAGCAGGTCGCGGATGACGGCCGGATTTTGATTGGCCACCAGTCGGCAACTGATTTTCACGAAGGCCTTGCTGGGGATCACCGTCTTGGTGCCCTCTCCCTGATAACCGCCACCGATTCCGTTAAACTCCAGGGTGGGCAGCACCCGGGTGGCTTCGAAGGGGGTAGAGCCCTTGGCGGTGTAAAATGCCGAAATTCCCAAAAATTGGCGGTAGGCTTCGGCGTCGGCACCGAGCTTTTTAATCTCTTCTTTTTCCCACGGCTCCACAGGCATGACGTCGTCGTAAAAGCCCGGAATGTTCACGCTGCCGTCGGGATTGTGCAACGAGGCGCACAGTTCGGCGATCGCTTGGATCGGGTTGCGCAACACCCCGCCGTGCAGGCCGGAGTGCAAATCGCTTTTCGGTCCGGTGACGACTACATCGCACAAAACCAGCCCGCGCAGTCCGCAGGTTATGACCACTTGGTCCTCGCTGGGCAGCAGCGTGTCGGAGAGGTAAACCAGATCGGCCTGCTTCAGGCGTTCTCCATAGGTGGCGAGGAATTTAGGGAAACTCGGGCTGCCCATCTCCTCCTCGCCCTCGATCATAAAGGTGATGCGCAGCGGCAGGTCGGGGCGGCGTTCCAGCAAGCGGGCCACCGCGGCGATGTGGACCATCAGCGGACCCTTGTTGTCGGCTGCACCGCGCCCGTAGAGGCGATTGCCACGGATTTCCGGCTCGAACGCCGGCGTTTGCCATAGGTGGAGAGGATCGGCCGGTTGCACGTCGTAATGCCCGTAAATGATCACATGGGGCCAGGCCGGGTTGCTGCCGCGGGAGGCCAGAATGATCGGATGCAGATCGGTTTTGACCACCTCGACCTGGAAGCCGATGGAGGCGAGCAGGCCGGTGGTGAAATCGAGCGCACCCTGCATACCGGACTTAAACGCCGGGTCGGCGGAAACACTGGGATGGCGGATGAATTCCTTCAGCTTTTCGACAGGGTCAAACATGGCCGCGAACGTGAACATCGGCATGCCGGTGGGCCAGACTTGTTTTTATCCAATCCGTGCGGCCCGGCGGCCGCCGACTGCCCCGCTTACTTGCCCTTGGTGAACGCGTTCAACTCGGCCTGTTCGGCCGCCTGCGTGGCCGTCTGGAAGCGCGTCTTGCTCTGTTGGTAAAGCGGAACGTACGATGGGGCGAGCGCCTGCAGATTGGCGATGCGGGTCGCATCCGAGGGGTGGGTGGAGAGGAACTCCGGGGGCTTGGCCCCACCCTGCGCGGCCATCTTGCGCCAGAAAGTCACCGCCGCACGCGGATCGTAGCCGGCGCCGGCGGCGAAGCGCAGGCCCACACGGTCGGCCTCGCTTTCATGCAGTCGGGAATACGGCAACATATAGCCCACAGTCGCGCCCAGCCCATAGGCGGCCAGCGCAACATTGCGTTTCGCCGGGTCCACATGCTGGGTCTCCATGCCGATGGCGGCGATCAGGCCCACCCCAACTATGGCGTAGTTTTGCGAGGTGCGTTCAGCGCCATGGCGCGAGGTCACGTGGGCGATTTCGTGGCCCATGACGATGGCGATCTCGTCATCGCTGGCCGCCAGCTTGATCAGTCCGGTGTAAACGCCGACCTTGCCGCCTGGGAGGGCGAAGGCGTTGACCGCAGTCGACTCGAATACCACGAACTCCCACTGGGCGTTGGGTATCTCGCGGCCCACAGACACGGCGATCCGCTTACCGATGGCTTGGATGCGGGCGTTGAGCGCCGGGTTGGTGGAGATTTTCTCCTGTTTTTTGATTTGGGCGAAGGCGCTCAGGCCCATCTGCGCCTCCTCGCTGGGTGAGACCAGCATAAGTTGGGAGCGCCCGGTTTCCTTTACCGTGGTGCAGCCGGCCAGCAATCCCATCGCCACCACCGACAAGCAGGTGAACCAAGCTTTTTTCATGATGCCGCTGAACATGAACGGAGGACTGCGCCGACCGCAACCTCTCACTCGAACGCGCACCGGGTTTTCGCCCCCGCGTCGGATCCGGGACCCGGTGCAAAAGGGCACTAAAAAAGCACCGGGTTTTACCGGTGCTTTTATCTAAAGTGGTGGACCGTAGCGGGGTCGAACCGCTGACCTCCTGCATGCCATGCAGGCGCTCTACCAACTGAGCTAACAGCCCAAACGAACTAACAAGAGTTTTCGAAAATCAGGTTTTCTTGGCGGATAGCAAGCGGTTTTTTTGGGATTTTATAGGTGCGGATCTTGGCGCCCTGCCGGATCAGACCAATGGCCTGCGCTAGTCGTGGTTGTGGCCGGGCGCGCCGAAGCGATTAATCAAAGGACTTTAGGCTGAAGGCGAAGAAGTTATCCAGTTCCAGCAAGCTGCTGAACTGGGTTCCGTTGCGTTCGATCCGGGCCAAAATCACGTCGACCGCGGCGAGCAGTTTTTCGTAAACCACCCGACGTCCCGGCTGGGGCAATGCACTCAGGTCGCTGACGGCCGCCCGGTCACGCTTGGGGTGAGCGAGCTTATAACTGGCGTAGTCGGTGCGATAAACCGCCAGCGCCCGCGTGATGAGCCGGGGGGTGACGCCCCGCTGGCTCAAATCGTCGCGGCTGAGCAGCAGCACCGCCGTGGCGGTGGCGAGGATCCGGTCGTCGTTGGCTTTTATTTTCACACCCATGTCGACCGAGTTGATGGCCAGTCCGATGGGCCGACGCCACCGTTTTCCGGCGAATATTGGGCTTGAGGCCGCCGGCAGGTGCTGGGCGTGCAACTGGCCAACCGGGAAAGTACGATTGCCTGGCGTGACTTTTGAGCCGGCTAAAGGAACGTGGACTTATGGGCGTGTTCCTGACTGTGACCGATCAACACGAGGGACTTAAGCAAGCCGTGGCCGAGGTCCCCCCATGAGCTTGTGGCAACGTTGCTCTTTTCACGTCCTGCGCAACGCCCTCGATCATGTACCGCGCTCGGCCGATTGCGGCCTGCTTGGAGCAACTGCGCTGGCTGTTTATCCACCGAGCCACCGACCTATCCATTCACTTTTGCAGAACTTGACGGACTCAACTCGCGATGGGGGTTAAACGGCAACTTCCTGCCGTGCCGTATCAGCCAAGGCCGTCGAAAGGTAGCGTTCACCGCAGCTGCAGCCCACGGTCACAATCACCTTGCCGGCCCAGTCCGGCCGGTTGGCGAGTTGCAGCGCGGCCCAGACATTGGCGCCGGTCGAGATTCCCCCGAAAATCCCGTCCAGCCGCGCCAATTGGCGGGCGGTTTCCAGTGCCTGTTCATCGGTCACGGAAAGCACTTCGTCGATGATGGCGGTGTTGCAGTTTTTGGGGATAAAGCCCGCGCCGATCCCCTGGATTAAATGCCGCCCGGGCTTGCCCCCTGACAGCACGGGGCTGGTCGCCGGCTCCACCGCGATGCTGCGCAGTTGGCAGCGGGCTTTGAGGACCTCGGACACGCCGGTGAGGGTGCCCCCGGTGCCCACTCCAGCCACGAACGCATCGATCTTCCCTCCGGTGGCCGCCCAGATTTCTTCGGCGGTGGTGCGGCGGTGGACCTCGGGGTTTGCTGGGTTCTCGAACTGCTGGGGGATGAACCCGCGGCCGTCCTGCTGCGCGAGCAATTCCTCCGCCTTGCGAATCGCCCCGGGCATGCCTTCCGCGCCCGGAGTCAGCACGATCTCCGCGCCGAGCATGCGTAGCAGCACGCGCCGCTCCAGCGACATCGTCTCCGGCATGGTGAGGATCAGCTTGTAGCCGCGTTGCGCACAAACAAAGGCCAGGGCGATCCCGGTATTGCCCGAAGTCGGCTCGATCACCACGGTGCCCGCGGTGATTTTCCCCTCGCGCTCGGCCGCCTCAATCATCGCCCGGCCGATGCGGTCCTTCACGCTACCCAGCGGATTAAAAAACTCCGCCTTCAGGTAGATCGTCGCCGGCAGTCCTGCGGCAATGCGGTTGAGTTTGATCAACGGGGTCTGGCCTGTGGTGGCAACGATGTCGGGGTAAGCGTGCGCGGACATGGCTGACTAAAGCCGCCTCGTTTCTATTCGGGCAAGATAATCGAGTCCGCCGTGGCCCGGCCGCTTTGCATGGCCCCTTGGATCGAGGCCGAGTCGCGGTGATCGCCGCACACCCAGACGCCCGCGCGCACCGGTCGGACCGACTCGGTCACCAGCGGCGAACGCACCGGCAGGGCGCGGCTTACTCGCACCGTTTTGAGCACCCGCCAAGCGCTCACCGATTGCCCCCACCAGCCGGTCAATTCGGCCAGCACCTGCTCCGCCAGCACCGAATCAGATTCGGCGGCGTGGTCCTTGAGCGAGACGGCGATCAGTGCCCGGCCGGCAGGCGCGTACTCCGGGGCGACGTCGCTCATCACGGCGACATGGTTAACCCTCCCGCCGGCTTGGCCGTTGAGTAGCAGCGTGGCCTCGCCCACCGGACTTTGGGCGGCCTCAAAATATACCGTCACCGTCGAGCGCCATGCCGGCACAGGGAGTTCCGGGAGCAAGCCCGCCGCGCCCGTTCCATCCGTGGCCACGACCACGTGCTGGGCGCGCAGGCAATCGCCTGAGGCCAGCCGCACGCCGCCTGATTCCAGGCTGGCAACCGGGGTGTTCAGCCGCACCGTGCCGGCGCGAAGGCCTGCCGCCAACTGCTCGGGGATCGCCTGCATGCCCCGGGCGGGCACGGCCGCCACGCCTTCGGCCAGCATGCGGAAAACGAACTCCATCATCCGGCTGGAGGTGGCCAGCTCGCGCTCGAGAAAGATGCCGCCCAGCCAGGGGCGTAAAAACTGCTCGATCATGCCCGCGCCAAAGCCGTGCGCCTGGAGGGCCGCCAATGTCGAGGTTTCGGGACGTTGAAACAGCTCGGCCAGCGAGCCGCGCCGCGCCCGGCGGCGCAGGGTGGCGATGCGCAGTTTATCGGCCAGCGTCCCAACCGACGCACGCAACGTCGGCCACAAATAGGCGGGTTGCCGAAACGGATCCGCCACCCGCTGGCGCCCCGCCGCCGTTTGCACCAGTGCACCCGGGGTGAATGCCTTGAGATCGAGCGCCTTGTAATCGAGCCACCGCCGGGCCTCCGGGTAGGCCGTGAGAAAAACCTGAAAGCCGCGATCAAGCCGAAAGCCTTCGACGGCGTCGGTGCGCACGCGCCCGCCCACCGCCTCGGCCGCTTCCAGCACCACGCAGCTGCGGCCGGCCTGTTGCAGTCGCCGGGCGCAGGTCAGCCCTGCCAGGCCCGCGCCAATGATGATTACCTCCGCGCTCATCGGGCGGGTTGCAGGTGCGGGAGGATGGCCTCGGTCAACGCCAAGGCCGACATCGCGGCGCCTTCGATTTTGGGGCCGCCAAACGCGTCGCCGGCAAAACCCAGTCCCAACTCGGACAGCCACACGCAGCGCTCGGGGTGGGTGGTTTTGGGCTCGCTGAACTTCCACCGGTGCAAGGTGGTTGAAACCACCGGCGCGCCCAACCAGCACTCGACCCCCGGCAGGAGCAGCGCGGTGATTTCCGCCTCGGGACGGCTGTAGTTTTGCGCCGAAAACTCCGCCGAGGCATGCACCGTGACGGCCGCCGGCGCGGTTTGCGCCAGGCCCTTCTTCACGTTGTCGGCCAGCCAGCGCACCGGTCCGTCGGTTAATGCCAGGCCCTCGGCGGGGACGGCGCTGGGGCCGGCCAAGCTTACCAGCAAAGCCAGGCAGGGGTGGTAGTGGAGCGATTCGAGGGACGGGGCGACCGAGGCGGGCAAGGTGAACTCGCCGGCCGCCAGCACCGCCAGCGCTTGGGGCACCGGGCAGGCGAACAACACCCGTTTGGCGCGCAGCAGGCCGTGGTTTTCAACTTCCAGTTCCCAGTAGTCGCAGCTGGGGCGCCGCGCCGCCGTCACCTTGTGTTCGCGCAAAATCGTCAACCCGTCCGCCAGCGCTTTGGGAACCGCGGTCATCGCCGGCGTGCCGACCAGACGGCGATGCGGTGAGGCCGGCCAGTTTTGCACCCAGCCGTGCGCCTGCCAGTCGTTCACCACCGTGGCGAACCCCGGCTCGCGCACCGTGAAATACTGCGCGCCCGAGTCGAAACTTGCCTCGCCCACGCGCTTGGTGGCCATGCGGCCGCCGTAACCGCGACTTTTTTCCAGGACAACGACTTCGACTCCGCGCGCGACGAGCCCGCGCGCCAGGAGCAGCCCGGCAATGCCTGCACCGATGATCACCGTGGTGTTATTCATGTTCTGGGCGAGGACGCTGAGCAACCGAGGCCGGCGCGCAAGGCCTGCTCTACGTTTTCGTGGCGGAACCGGTAGCCGGCTGCGGTTAATTTTCCCGGCTGCGCCCGGGTGCTGGTCAACAGCGTTTCGTCAGCCATTTTCCCGAAGGCGACGCGTAAAACGCACGGCGGCACCGGCAGCAGCGCCGGCCGGTGCAACACCCGCCCCAGCGCGGCGGTGAACTCGGCGTTGGTCACCGCATGGGGGGCGACCGCGTTGACCGCCCCGTCGCAGCGCCAGTTGAGCACCGCGTGGTAAATCGCCCCGACCAGGTCATCGAGCGAGATCCAGCTCAGCCAGCGCCGGCCGGCGCCGATGCGACCACCCAGACCGGCGACGAACACCGGGAGCATTTTGGCCAACGCCCCGCCGGCCGCACTCAGCACCACCCCGGTGCGCAAACGCACCACCCGCACTCCCAACGCCTCGGCCGCCACCGCCTCGCGCTCCCAGTCCGCGCAGACCGCAGCGAGGAAACCCTCGCCGGCGGCCGATTCCTCGTTGAGCAGTTCGTCGCCCCGGTTGCCATAAAACCCGGTGGCCGAGGCCGAGATGAACACAAAGGGGCGCAACCGTTCGCTTTTGATCGCCGTCATCGCCGCGACCAGGGTCCGGGTGGCCTCGACGCGGCTGCGCCGGATGGCGTTTTTGCGCGCCTCGCTCCAGCGGGCGTCGGCGATGCCTTCGCCAGCGAGGTTGATCACCGCGTCGACACCACGCAGCGCCGAGGGGGGGATTTCTCCGGCGGAGGGGTTCCAAAACACCTCGTCGCCCGCGGTGGGGGCGCGCCGCACCAACCGGATCACGGTATGACCCTGGGTTTGCAAAAACGCGGTGAGCGCCCGCCCCACCAGCCCCGAGGCGCCGGCGAGCAAAAACGTCATCGGCCGTACCGCGATGTACCGGGCCGCGCTTTCGAGGTCGGTTTGGGTGAGGGCCTGACGGTAGTTGAACAGCCGCTCCAATTCGCGCCGTGCCAGCGCCCCGCCGAAAATCCGCCCCAGGACGCCGAAGGGCAGGCGGTAGGTGATGGCGTCGGTCAGCACACAGGCGCGCCCGTCCTCGACCGGTTCGACCCGGTGGAGGTGTTCCCAGTGGGCAAAGGGGCCGCGCCGTTGCACATCGCGAAACTGGACGCCTGCCCGGTAGTCGCAGTGCTCGACGTCCCAGCGCACCCAGAACGGGCCGATTTGGGTGCGCAGGCTGACGGTTGCGCCGTCGCGGATGCCGCCGGAGCGGGCGATCAGCTGGAGTTTTTGCCACGGCGGGGCGAGACGCTCGAAAGCGCCTGGGCGTTCGTGCCAGGCGAACACCTCGGCGGCGGGTCGG
Source organism: Rariglobus sp. (assembly GCA_044353465.1). GTDB lineage: Bacteria > Verrucomicrobiota > Verrucomicrobiia > Opitutales > Opitutaceae > Rariglobus. The sequence goes on from JBILBW010000010.1 coordinate 10,416, forward strand.
GCGATGCGGATGCTGCGGGTAAAAGTCGAAAAACTCATTGCGTCGCCTGTGGCTTTTGCAGGCCGAGGGGCGGGGGGCAATCCTGCAGGTACCGCCTTCAGCGTTTCCGCGGCAACCTTGAGCTTGCGCTCAAGGCCCCATCCAGCCTCCAACCCTCATCGCGGTCGGCCGCCAGGCGCATCGCCGGGATACGCCGTTGGCGGTCGGACCTGGCCCCGGGCGAGAGCGCGGGGTGTTTTCCTCCTCACGGAACCATACTTTTCATCTGAAACTCGTCACTCGTACCCAAACCGCGCGGGGCCTCGCCCCCCCCTGCGCCACAGCTTTCCTAAAGTTTGGTTGAAAACCCCAACCGCGTTCCCAACGTTGGCCGTTTGTGGAAGCCAAAACCAAGCCAGCACCGTCCTTTGAGGTCGCCCTCACCCGCCTTGAATCCATCGTTGAATCCATGGAATCGGGGGCGGTTCCCCTGGCCGAACTACTGGCTAAGTTTGAAGAGGGCAACAAGTTGCTGAAAACCTGCGAGGCCCGGCTGAAAGAGGCAGAATTGAAGATCGACCAACTTAAAAGGTCCAAGGACGGCGTCGTTGATCTCCTGCCGTTTGAGACCACCCGCGACGCTTAAAGCCGCGCCCTTGGCTCAATCGCATCACCCTAGTTTCCTGCTCCCGTTTTTTTTGTTGATGAACACTTCTTCTGACGTCTCAGCCCTGGCGCCCAATTCGCCCGGCCTGCTTGCCGGCATCCGCGGCCCCGCCGACGTCAAAGCCCTTGCGCCCGAACAGCTTCCTCAGCTAGCCGCCGAGTTGCGCCGCGAGATCATTGCGGTCACTGCCCGCAATGGCGGACATGTCGGTCCGAATTTGGGCGTGGTTGAGTTGAGCATCGCGCTCCACCGGGTGTTCACCACCCCCGAGGACCAATTTGTCTTCGACGTGTCCCACCAGAGCTACGTGCACAAGCTGCTGACCGGACGCGGCGGGGATTTTTTCAAGAACCTGCGTAAGACCGGTGGGGCCAGCGGGTTTTTTTACCGGAGCGAAAGCCCGCACGACTCCTTTGGGGCTGGCCATGCCGGCACCGCGCTGTCCGCCGCGCTGGGAATGGCTGCGGCGCGAGATTTGCGCGGCAGCAGTGAGCACGTCGTCGCCCTGTGCGGCGATGCGGCTTTCACCTGCGGCATCACCATGGAGGCCCTCAACAACGTGGTGAGTTCGAGCCAGCGCATGATCGTGATCCTCAACGACAACGAGTGGTCCATTGCCAAAAATGTCGGGGCTCTTGCCAAGTACCTTAACCGGCTCTCCACCCATCCCACCTACAACAAGGTGCACAACGATTTGGAGCGGTTCTTCACCGGCCTGCCCGGCGGCCAGGACATGAACCGCATGTGGGTGAAATGGAAACGCGAGACCAAGGACTTTTTCGTCGAGTCCTCCCTGTTCGAGAAGTTCGGCCTGCGTTATCTCGGGCCGATCGATGGCCACAACATCGATGAATTGGTCAAAAACTTGGAATTCGCCAAGCTCAGCGACACGCCCGTGATCCTCCACGTGTTGACCAAGAAAGGCAAAGGACTGGCCGCGGCGCTCGCCTATCCGGAGAAATTCCACGGTGCCAGCCCCTACGACCCGGTGACCGGCGAGAGCATCCAGCCCACGCTCGCCCCGGCCACCCCGGCTGCCCCTAATTATCAGGACGTGATGGGCAAGGCGCTGGTGCGTTTTGCCCAAGCGGATCCGCGAATCGTGGGCATTACCGGGGCCATGCCCAGCGGCACGGGCCTGTCCCACCTGGCCGCCGCATGCCCCAAGCAGTTTTTTGACGTCGGCATCGCCGAGGAACACGCGGTGCTCTTCGCCGCCGGATTGGCCACCAAGGGGATCAGGCCGGTGGTGGCGATTTACTCCACGTTTATGCAGCGCGGCTACGACCAGATCATCCATGATGTCGCCCTGCAAAATCTGCCGGTGACCTTTTGCATGGACCGCGCCGGACTCTCGCCCAACGACGGCCCCACCCACCACGGTTTGTTCGACCTCGCCTACCTGCGTCCCGTCCCCAATGCCACGATCATGCAGCCCAAGGACGAGGACGAACTGGTCGACATGTTGCACACCAGCCTGCACTTAGCTGGGCCTGGCTTTATTCGTTACCCGCGCGGGGCGAGCGTGGGGGTTAAGCTCAAACCCCAGCCCGCCACGCTCACGATCGGTCAAGCCGAGGTGTTGAAACCCGGTTCCAATATTATGATCTGGGCGCTGGGAAGCATGGTACAGGATGCTCTCAAGCTGGCCGCCCGCATCGAGGCCACCGAGCAACTCTCGGTCGGGGTGGTCAACGCCCGTTTCGTCAAACCGCTCGACCGCAATCTGTTGCTCAGTCACGCCGCGTGCAACCCGCTGATTGTCACGATGGAGGACCACGTGTTGGCCGGTGGTTTTGGCAGCGCGGTGCTGGAGGCGATGCAAGACGCCGAGCGTCCGCCCGCAGTTGAGCGCATCGGCTGGCCGGATAGCTTCGTTGAGCACGGGACCAACCAGGAAATCCTGCGGGCAGCCTACGGGCTCTCCCCCGACGCGATTTACCAGCGGGTCATGGACCGGTGGCGCAGCCAAGCTGCGGCCCTGGTCGGGACCAACGCCTGAGCGGACGGGGCGCGCCGGTTTCTGGACAAGCCAGGGGCGGGAGCCCCGAGTTCCAGTTTGGCGCCGGCCCAGGCGGAGGATTCCTCTTCGAGTCGAGCGGAAGTGAGGCGTTTCTTGCCGGAGGTTTGCGTTTTTCCTGAGGCGTGTTTCCGTGCGAGCTCCCTTATGATTAACGCCTTCGCTCCCAACCTTACGCAACATGCGCCGCGCAGCGCCCGGGTCCGCCTTGGCGGCTACGCCCACCTCCCGCGTCTGCTGGACAAAGCCCGCGCGGTCCTCGCCGGCACCGGTGGTGATTATCACTACAACTGTTCGCTGGACCGGCGTTTTTTTGATTTCACCGGCATCGACCACGAGGCCATGCTGGCCACGATCAAGACCGGCCTGAGTGACTCGGAAATGCTGATCTGGGTTAACGGCAAGGCCCCGCGTTCCCCCGCCGAGATTGTCGCCTGGTCGGCCTGGCTCGAACAGAACGGGCCTGGTTCGGCCGAGATGCACACTTGGGTGGCCGGGCGCATCAGCGAAACGGCCCCGGGGCGCGAAGATATCCAAACCTTCTTTGAGCTCCTCGACCTGGATGATTACGTCAGCTACGGCGGCAGGGGCTAAGCGGCGGGATCGGGTTCGTCGGGATCACGAATCGCTTTAAGGAAACGAGTTCCAATGATCGCCCCCGCCGCGCGCTTGGGCGGGGCGCAAGCTCGGAAGGTAGCGGTACGGCGGAGTCAATTCGGGGTACTCGGCTCAAGTTCGCTGCGCGATCCCGGCTACGTTCCGATCCGTTTTTTGGCTAACGAAGCGCCCCTCCACTCGTCAGAGCGGGAGTTCTCAGTTCATTCAACGGATTCCGTAAACCTTGCCTGCTTGTCTTTGTCGCCGTCGATCATGCGCGCGCTGTCACCAAAAAACCTGAAGCGGATTACACTCGAGGTATTCACCCGCACCGGCGTCGTCGGGGTTTTGATTTTTGTCAGCCTCGTATTGCCCGGTCTCATCCTGCGGGCCCCAGGGCCCGTGGGTGAGGATTGGGGACCCCGACCTGAACCCGGCGCGGAGTGGCTAGGGTTTTCCGTGGTGTCCACCCCGTCCGTTGAGTTTATCCCGGCCCCCTCCGTGGACGTTCACCTCGGGTTGATTCGCCCTTGGCCGCCGGAATCGGCCTCAGCCGCAGGGGACCTCGGTGCAAACGCCGGTGAGAGTGAAGTTTGGCTGGAGCCGGTTTTTGAGGCGATCAGCTGGCCGAAGGGCGGGCTGGTTTTTGTGCCTCCGGAAGTCATCAACGGCCGGCTTCACTATCACGTACTTCCGTCGTTTAATTTTGAGAATAATACCCTGCAATGGAGCGGTTTGCAGATACGCCTATGGGTTGACTTTTAGCCTCTGCCCGGCGCCGCCCACCGCGGCCAGACCTCCCGTTCTGCCGCGATTGCGGCGAACCGTGGCCCTCGGCTAGTGAACACAAAAACGCCCGCCGGGCGCGGGCCGGCGGGCGTTGAGGGTGGGCAGGCGATTTGGCGGCGTGGGACTTAGGCACAGTAAGTCGAGGCGAACCACGGGGTCTGCGCCTTTTTCTTCACCGATCCGTTGGCAGCGAGATGCTCGAGGACCTTGAAAACCAGCTCGGGGTTGACCGACGCGCCCAGGGCGGCAGCGAGGGACTCGGCGGTGAACGACTGGCCGGCGGCGGCCTGGAGTTTGGCGGTGATCTGGAGCTTGAGCGCGATGACGCTGCCGGCGGCCTTTTTCCCGGCTTCCACGCCCGGTTGGTGGTAGGCGTTGATGCCCACCAGGGAGGCGTAGAGCCCAACCACGCGTTCATAGAGGGCAATCAGGATACCGAGTGAACGCGGGGAAACGTCCGCCAAGGTGATGCTGATTGAGGTGCGGTCTTTTTCGCTGAGCGCATCTCGGGTGCCCAGGTAGAATCCTTGGAGAAAATCGCCGGTGGTCACGCCTGGTTCGACGTCGAAGGAGGCCCCGTCGCGGTCCTTGAGGACCTCGATGAAGGTGACGAAGAAGTTGTTCACCCCCTCGCGCAGCTGTTGCACGTAGGCGTGCTGGTCGGTCGAACCCTTGTTGCCGTAAACGGCTATGCCCTGATTGACGACGTTACCCTTGAGGTCGAATTCCTTGCCGAGCGACTCCATGACGAGCTGTTGGAGGTAGCGGGAAAACAGCAGAAGGCGGTCCTTATAGGGGAGCACGACCATGTCTTTGGTGCCCTTGCCGTCGGTGGCGTAATACCACATCAGCGCGAGCAGGGCGGCGGGGTTTTCGCTGGTTTTGGTCGAGCGCGTGACGGCATCCACGGCGGCGGCGCCATCGAGGATCCCCTGGATGTCGATACCTTGGAGCGCGGCGGGCAACAGGCCGACGGCGGACAGTTCGCTGGTGCGGCCGCCGACCCAGTCCCACATGGGAAAACGGGCGAGCCAGTTCTGGGCGAGGGCGGTTTGCTCCAGCTTGGAGCCGGCCCCGGTGACGGCCACATAGTGCTGGGTGAAGTCGAGCCCGGCGGCCTTGAAGGCGGCGGCCGCTTCGAGTTGGCCATTGCGGGTTTCGGCGGTGCCGCCGGACTTGGAAATGACCACCGCGATCGTCTCAGGAAGCTTGCCGGCCAAGGAGCCGAGAACGTAGTCGATGCCGTCGGGGTCGGTGTTGTCGAAGAAGGAGACGGTCAACTTATCGACGCCGGGGCGACCGAGGGCGTGGTTGACGAGCTGCGGGCCGAGGGCGGAGCCGCCGATGCCGATCACCAGCAGCTGGGTGAACCTTTTGCCGGTGGAGCCAAGGATTTTGCCCGCATGGACGTCAGCTGCGAAAGCCTTGATCGCGGCCAGCGTGTCGCTGATTTCTTTGGCCAGAGCGGGGCTCGGGGCGAGCTGGGGCGCGCGTAGCCAGTAGTGGCCGACCATGCGGTTTTCGTCGGGGTTGGCGATGGCCCCTTTTTCCAGGGCGGCCATGTCCGCGTAGGCCTGCTGCATGGCAGGCTCTTTGGCGGCGAGGAAGCCCTCCGGGAAGGGGATCCGGCTGATGTCGAGCGCGAGACCGAGCTCGGAATTCTGGTAGTAGTGGGTTTTGAAACGGGACCAGTTCATGGGTGATTGTTCAGGGGGAGGTCGTAGCACTATGAGGGCGGGCGCCACGACCACAAGCTGACGGGCGGAGATTTTGAAAAAGGTTGGGGGGGGCGGCGCCTCGCCCGTTTGGCTCGGCTGAATCTAGGCTACACCCGGGTAGCAAAAAGCCATCCCCGGGCGAGGGGATGGCTTGAACTCCGGTGAAACCGGCCGGATTTGCGGGCAAAGCGTCAATTGCGGTGGGGCTGAGTAGCTGTTTTGGTCGACTGTGAGTTCATAAATTCACGGATCACTTCGTGGCGGGCACGCACCTGTTCCTCGACCTCGATTTCCTCGGCCGAGCGCTGGTGTTCATGGCTGGCCATCGCCTTGCGCATTTTCGAGAGGGCTATGTTTTGTAACTGGCGGACACGTTCGCGGGTGACGCGGAACTTGGTGCCGACTTCCTCCAAAGTGAGTTCGTCGCGGCCATCCAGTCCGAAGCGATACTTGATGATCTCGGCTTCGCGCGGTTCTAGCGTTGAAACCAGCGCATAAAGATCGGCGTTGCGGGTTTTTTTCTGGAGGGTTTCCACCGGGCTCGTGGCATTTTCGTCGCCGACGATTTCTCCGAAGCTGCCGGAATCGCCGTTTTCGCCGATGGGGGCATCCAACGAGGCGGGCCGCACGCTGACCGATTTCAGGTGGGCGACACGGCTGGTCGGCACCTGCAGCTCGATGGCGATTTCCTCGTCGCTGGGCTCGCGGCCCAGCTCCTCGGTCAGCGCCATAGCGGTCTTGCGCATTTTGGAGATTTTATCGACCAAGTGGACCGGCAAGCGGATGGTTTTGGATTGGTTGGCCAAGGCCCGTTTGATAGACTGTTTGATCCACCAAGCGGCGTAGGTGGAGAGTTTTCCACCCTTGCTCGGGTCAAACCGTTCGACTGCTTTGACCAGCCCGATATTGCCTTCCGAGATCAGGTCGAGCAATGGCAGGCCGAAGTCCTTGTAATCCATCGAGATTTTTACGACCAGACGTAGGTTGGCCGAAATCATGTGGTCGCGCGCCGCCTTGTCCCCTCTGCGGATTCGTCGGGCGAGATCGATTTCCTCGTCGATGGTCAGCAACGGGGTCTTGCCGATCTCTTGGAGGTAGAGCTGGAGGTTGCTGCGGTCTAATTGACTGTGATCGCGTGAGATGGGCCAGTCGGGCTTTTCTAGGAACGAGGGTGGGGCTTCCATCGGACTGGGCGAGGTGAGGACTTCGGACCGGGCAAACGGGGCGACGCTGATGGAGTCGTTCGGTTTGCGCAGGGATTTCAGCTGGGAGGACATGGTGATAAAAGTTGAACGGTGTAGGATGATGCCCCCTGAACCGCAGGTGGTGTCTTGCTAAGGGATTGGACCCGCGTCAGCATTATGCGTTCCAGCCTCGGCGGGCGGCGAACCCGCTAGGGGGCGACGGGCGGGTCCCGGTTTTGGTGTGCCATTCTGGCTCGGTTGAGGGGAGGCGGGGCGGCCGTTCTGGCGCGTTGCCGCTGCTTGGGTTCGCCCGAGCCAGGGGTCGGCTGCACCCGCTAATGGCCCGGTTTGAGCGAAGCCGTGGAGGGCGCAGGGCTTACTGATTATGGATGCGCCAGGCCTGAGGGGTCTGGCCGGTATGTCGTTTAAACCAGCGGGCAAAATAGTTCGCGTCGCCAAACCCGCAGCGTTCGGCCACCTCGGCGACGGTGCCGCCGGTCTTCAGTTCGGCCTGGGCTCGCTTGAGTCGTTGAGCGGCACGCCACTGGCCTGCTGTCATCCCGGTTGCCTTTTTTAGCAACCGAGTCAGGTGGTCGGGGTGGTAGCCGACACGTTGGGCCAACTTGGCGACCGGAACCGAGTCGCTGCCGCTCTCCACCTCGGCAAGGACCGCTTGGGTGCGGCGCACCAACGCGCCTTCGTTTGCCCGGCGCTGCTCCAAAAGGCCGACGGCGCGCATCAACACATCGAGCACCATCAAGACCGCGCCCGCTTCGCCCGGGCGCACCTGCGCCGCCCCTTCGCTCCAGCCGCGCAATTCCGTCAGGGCTCGCCGCAGTTCGTTAAACTCGCCTTGTGCGAGCAGGGCCTGACCGCTGGTGGTCTCGCCGGGGACGCTCACATCCAGCGCCAGGCAGAGCGGCTTGCCGCCGGCGTCTTCCACAAACGCATGTTCACAGCCGGGCGCCAAATAAAACACCCGCCCGGCCTGGACCGCCTCCTTGCGGCCACCCATCCACTGGGTGCCGCTTCCGGTCAAATAGAGCAAAAATTGCCCGTGGCTGTGGTGGTGGGTTTCGACCCAGCCTTTTTCCGGTAAATGGCGGTTGAGCGCGAACCGCATCACCCGCAGTTTCCCCACGCGAATATCCAGGCTGTGGGCGTACAACGGGCGCAGGTTTCTCAGTTTCATGGGCCCTGTGTAATATCGAGTAATCTTAATTTAAAGTCGGAATAGTGCTAATTTTGTCCGTTTTCGTCCTCACCCCTTTTTTCAAACCTCGCTATAGTCATTGGCATGAATCCCCAAGCCGTCGTTCTCGTCACCGGTTCTAGTCGCGGCCTCGGCCGTGGTGTTGCCGAATCCCTCGCCGCTCTCGGCGTCAGCGTCGCCGTCCATTACGGCTCCAACCGCGCGGCGGCCGATGAGACCGTGGCGCGTTGCCAAGCCCTCGCCATCTCCCCCGACCAGCGCTTCATTCCCGTAGCCGGTGACCTCGGCCAGGCTGCCGGCCGTCAAGCCCTGTTCGATGGCACCCTGGCCGCCTTCGGCCGTATCGACGCCTTGGTCAACAACGCCGGCATCGCCCCCCGAGTCCGCGCCGACGTCACCGAAGCCACCGAGGAAATCTTCGACGAGGTGATCGATGTTAATCTCAAGGGACCCTACTTCCTCACCCAGTTGGTCGCCAAGTACTGGCTCGCCCACCTCGGCCAATCACTCCTGCCCGACGGCTACAAATTGATCTTTGTGACCTCGCTCTCCGCGTCAGTCCCCTCGGTCAACCGCGGCGAATACTGCATCTCCAAGGCTGGCGTCGCCATGGCAACCCAGCTCTGGGCCAACCGTCTCGCCGGCGACGGCATTAGCGTGATTGAGCTGCGCCCGGGCATTATGGCCACCGACATGACCTCAGGCGTGACCGCCAAATACGACGCGCTCATCGCCGGCGGTCTGGTGCCGCAGAAGCGCTGGGGCACCCCGGCCGACCTCGGCCGCGCCGTCACCGCGATTGTCGCCGGCCACTTCCCGTTCTCCACCGGCGACGTCATCAACATCGATGGCGGTTTCCACCTCCGCAGCCTCTAAGTCCGGCCGCCCCGCGCCCCCTCTTTTTTCTAAAACCCGCCATGATCCACCTCGATTCGACGCTCACCCCCGCCGCCCTCGCCCCCGCCCTCGACCGCTTTTTTGCGGTCGCCAAAACCAAGATCACCTCGCTCGACCGCGACTACGACGAAACCAAGGGCTCGCCCGTTTTCACCGTCGCCGGGCGCTACACCACCCGCGGCTGGACCGAGTGGACCGAGGGTTTCCGCTACGGCATCGCCTTGCTGCACTTTGACGCAACCGGCGACACCGAGAGCCTCGCCTCGGGCCGCTCCCGCACGGTGAGCAAGATGGCCTCGCACGTTTCCCACATCGGCGTTCACGACCACGGTTTCAACAATCTCTCCACCTACGGCAATTTGCTGCGCCTGCTGCGCGAAGGCCGTCTGCCCGCCAACGAGTGGGAGAAAAACTTTTACGAACTCGCCCTCAAAACCAGTGGCGCCATCCAGGCCGCCCGCTGGACCGACCGCCCCGGCCAGCCCGGCTACATCCACAGCTTCAACGGCGCGCACTCGCTGTTCGTGGATACGATCCGCTCCTGCCGCATACTCATGGTGGCGCACCGCCTCGGCCACGTGCTCATGAGCGAGGGCGACAAACCGGTTAACCTGCTCGACCGCGCGCTCCAACATATCACCAACACCGCCCGCTTTAACGTGTTTTACGGCGAGGGCCGCGACCGCTACGACGAGTCGGGCCGCACCGCCCACGAGGCGATTTTCAACGTCAAGGACGGCGCCTTCCGCTGCCCCAATTCCCAGCAGGGCTACACCGGTTTCTCGACCTGGACCCGCGGCCAGGCCTGGGCGCTGCTCGGTTTCGCCGAAGAGCTCGAGTTCCTGGCTGAGATCTCCGACGCCGAGCTCGCCCCGTTTGGCGGCCGCTCCGCGCTGGAGGCCATGATGCTCAAGGGTGCCATCGCCACCGCCGAGCACTACATCGCCAACACCCCGACCTGCGGTATCCCTTACTGGGACACCGGCGCCCCCAAGATCCACCTCTTGGGCGATTACCAAAACCGCCCCGCCGATCCGTATAACGCCTATGAGCCGGTCGACAGTTCCGCCGCCGCCATCGACGCCCAAGGTTTGCTCCGCCTCTCCCGTTACCTGCAAGGCAAGGGCGACACCGTCCGCGCCGCCCGTTACCTGCAAGCCGGCCTTACGGTCGCAAAAACCTTGTTCAGCGAGCCCTACCTCTCCACCGATCCCAAGCACCAGGGCCTCATCCTGCACTCGATTTACCACCAGCCCAACGGTTGGGACTACACCCCGGAAGCCGGCAAGGCGCCGTACGGCGAATCCTCGATGTGGGGCGATTACCACGCGATGGAATTGGCGGTTTATCTTAATCGCCTGAACAAGGGCCAACCCTACTACACGTTCTTCGCCTAAACCGCCCCGTCATGGACAACCTTTCCCGTCTCGCCATCCACACGATGACGACCAAGCCGTGGGATCTGCCCACGGCCGTCGCCAAGTTCTCCGCCGCCGGCGTCCCCGGCGTCGGTGTCTGGCGCCAATGGCTCGCCGGCCGCCCGCTGGCCGAGTCCCGCGCGCTGCTTGCCGACAACGGCCTGCACGCCGTCTCCTTGGTACGGGGTGGTTTTTTCCCCGGCCTCAACGCCGCTGAGCGCACCGCCGCCCTCGACGACACCCGCCGCGCCCTTGATGAAGCCGCCGCCGTCGGCGCTCCCCAAGTCGTGCTGGTTTGCGGCGCTCGCCCCGAACTCAGCCTGCCGGAAAACCGCCGCCAGATCACCGAAGGGGTCGCCGCCTGTCTCGACCACGCCCGCCAAACCGGGGTTAAACTCGCCCTTGAGCCGCTGCACCCGATGTACGCCGATTGCCGCAGCGCGATCAACACCATCGGCCAGTGCAACGACATGATCGACCAACTCGGCGACACCTGGCTGGGCATCGCCGCCGACGTTTATCACATCTGGTGGGATCCTCAGTTGGAGTCGGAAATCGCCCGCGCCGGCCGCCGCATCATCGGCTTCCACGTCTGCGATTGGATGACTCCGACGGCTGATTTCTTGAACGACCGCGGGCTGATGGGCGAAGGCTGCATCGACATCCCCGGCATCCGCGGACTCGTCGAGAAAGCCGGTTTCGACGGCCCGATCGAGGTCGAGATTTTCTCCACCCGCCACTGGGCCCGCGACCAGGACCAGTTCCTGGCCGACATCATCACCGCCTACAAAACCAAAGTCTAAGTTCTCCTTCTTCTCACCTTTTCCCTTTTCCTTTCACCTTACCTTAACCCTATGAAAATCCACAAAATCGGTATCATCATGAACGGCGTCACCGGACGCATGGGCAAGAACCAGCATTTGCTGCGTTCCATCGACGCCATCATCAAACAAGGCGGCGTCCGCGTTTCCCCTGACGAGATCATCATGCCCCACGCCATCCTCGTGGGCCGCAGCGAAGACAAACTGCGCGAGCTCACCGCCCTGTGCTCGGTCAAAGAGTACACCACCGACCTCGACGCCGTCCTTAAGGATCCGCAGTACCAGATTTATTTCGACGCGCAGACCACCCTGCACCGTTTCGCTGCCGTTAAAAAGGCCGCCGAGGCCGGCAAGCACGTGTATTGCGAAAAGCCCACCGCCATCGCCACCGCCGACGCGGTTGCGCTGTACGAGATCTGCCGCAAAGCCGGCGTGAAAAACGGTGTCGTTCAGGACAAGCTCTGGCTGCCCGGCATGGTTAAACTGCGGCGCCTGATGGAGCAGGGCTTCTTTGGCGAAATTCTCTCCGTGCGCGGCGAGTTCGGCTACTGGGTGTACGAGGGGCACAACATCCCCGCCCAGCGTCCGTCGTGGAACTACCGCGCCGAAGACGGTGGCGGCATGGCCATCGATATGCTCTGCCATTTCCGCTACGTGATCGACAACCTCTTTGGGCCGATCAAGTCGGTGAACTGTCTCGCCTCCACCCACATCAAGGAGCGCGTTGACGAGGCCGGAAAGCCCTACAAGTGCACCGCCGATGACAGCACCTACGCCACCTTCGAGTTGACCAACGGCGTCATCGTGCAGCTCAACGCTTCCTGGAACGTGCGCGTTCGCCGCGACGACCTGCTCACCCTGCAAGTTGACGGCACTCACGGCACCGCCGTCGCCGGTCTGCGCGATGTTTACATCCAGCACTACGGCAATACGCCCAAGCCGGTCTGGAACCCGGACATCAAGCAGCCCATCGATTTCTTCTCCGACTGGAGCAAGGTTCCTGAGCAGGAGAGCTACGACAACGCCTTCAAGGTGCAGTGGGAATTGTTCCTGCGCCACGTGGCCCTCGACGAGCCGTTCCGTTGGAACCTTCTCGAAGGCGCCAAGGGCGTGCAGCTCGCCGAAGTCGGCCTCCAATCCAGCGCCGACCGCGCCTGGAAAGACCTGGCGAAGATCTAACCCGTTCGTTTCTTCCCGGCCGGCGGCCCTTGGCAGTGATGCCCGGGGCAGCCGGCTTTTTTTACGCCAATCCGCAGGCTTTGCGGGCGCGGCCGAGCACCTGGCTCGACGTGCCCCGCGCGCGCTCGGCGCCGTCTTTGAGCACCGCGTGGACGTGGTCGAGATTACCCGCCAGTTCGGCCCGTTTGGCGCGATAGGGCGCGAAAAAGGTCCAATAGTGTTCGAATAGCGCTTTTTTCAGGTCGCCATAACCGAGGCCGCCCGCCCGCAGGCGGTTTTCCAGCTCGGCAGACACCTCGGCTGGGGCGAGCAGTTTGAGCAGTTGAATCGCGATGTTTTTGTCCGCGTCGGGTTTGGGTTCGGCCGGGGTCCGGCTGTCCATCACGATGCCCATGATTTTTTTGCGCAGCGCCTTCTCGTCGCCAAAAATCGGCAGGGTGTTGTCGTAGCTTTTGCTCATCTTCTGCCCGTCCAAACCGGGAACCAGCGCGGTCTCGTCGCGAATCTCCGACTCCGGCACCACGAAGGTTTCCCCGTAGGTGTGGTTAAACTTGATGGCGATGTCCCGGGTCATCTCCACGTGCTGCTTCTGGTCGCGGCCCACCGGTACCAAGTTGGAGTCATACAGGAGGATGTCGGCTGCCATCAGCACCGGGTAGGCAAATAGCCCGAAGTTGGGGGAAATGCCCTTGTTGGTCTTGTCCTTGTAGCTGTGCGCGCGTTCCAGCAACCCCATTGGGGTGAGGGTGCCGAGGATCCACATGAGCTCGCAAACCTCGGGTACGTCGCTTTGCCGAAACAGCACGCTTTTCTGCGGATCGAGTCCGCAGGCCAACCAGTCAAGCGCCCCCTCCAGCGAGTTTTGGCGGCGCTGGGCGGCGTCGGTAAGTGAGGTCATCGAGTGGTAATCAGCGATGAAGTAGGTGCAGTCCCCGCGCGACTGCAGTTCGACGGCGGGTTTGATCGCGCCGAAGTAGTTGCCGATGTGGAGATGACCCGAGGGCTGGATGCCAGTGAGAATACGCATGTCGAAAAGAGAACGAGAAGGAGAACGGGTAAACGTAGGAGAACGAGAACGATTTCTGGCTGATTAATCGCGGCGGGGCAATTGGGTGATCGCGCCGCGGATACGGGCGATGGTGGCGGCGGGCAGGTAGCCGCTGAAGGCGGTGGTGGGCATGACCAGAGCGCGTTTACCCAGCAGGGTGCCCGGGTTGAGCACGGCGTTGCAGCCGACCTCGGCGCCGTCGCCTAAAATCGCCCCAAACTTACGCAGCCCGGTTTCGAACACCCCGGTGGGCAGCCGAACCGTGACCGGTTTCTGATCCAAGCGGAGGTTGGATAAGATCACCCCGGCGCCCAGGTGCGCGCCGTTGCCGAGAATGGAATCGCCGACGTAGCTAAAGTGGGGGACCTGCACGCCGTCGAGCAACAGGCAGTTCTTAAACTCGCAGGCGTTACCCAAGACGCAGCCCTCACCGACGATGACGTTGCCGCGGATGAACGCCCCGGGACGGATCTCGGTTTTGGCGCCGATCCACGCCGGGCCGATGATCGTGGCATAGGCGGGCAGTTTAACCGAGGGATCGATCCAGACCGCGCCCTCCAGGTGCACGCCGGGCGGCCGGGGGTGGGAGTGGGGAGGTTGGCGCAGTTGGCCGAGAGCGGTGGCGATTGTTTTTAACCACTCCCACGGGGCGACGTCGGCGCGGAAATGCGCCGAAAACGGGGCAAGCGACGGCGGCAGGGTGAAGAAATCGGCGGCGAGCATGATCCGCGGAGTGGAGACAAAAAACCGGCGAGTGTCATCACCCAAGGCGTTATCGGCTTGAATACAAAGCTCCACCGATTTGACCGCCTGATTCGAATCGATCCTGAGATGGTCCAACCTCGGAGCCCCGAGGTTCAGCTTGGTACCAGGCTGCTGTGACTAGAGCCTTAGCGTGCGAACCTGGAAAGTGGCGCTCGGCATGCAGGATTCCCTGCGTTGGTCCCCTGGTTCGAGCATGCCACAAAACCCGCAAAAACAAGACGCTCCGTTGCGGGAGCGTCTTGTTTGCGGGCTGAGGTTTAGACCTCGTAGGTCTCGAGCGGCACCGGGTCGATGACGCGGGTGCCGGGCATCTTGGCGGTGAGCTGTTCGAGAAACCAGGCGCGCGCCAACGGGTCGCCGTGGGTCAGGATCACGCTGCGGGCCTGGGTCTGCACCGCGAACTCGAGCAGTTCTTCTCGGTCGGCATGACCGCTCAACTCATAGCGCTCCACGCGGGAAAGGAGTTTTGCCGTGACGTTGGCGGTCTTGAAGACGAACTCTTCGCCGTGCTTGGTCTGCAGCAGCGCGCCACCGGGGGTTTCCGGATCGCAGTAGCCCACGAAACCGATGGTGTTGCGCGCATGTCCGATCAGGCCGGAGGCGAGCGTGTAGCTGGGCGTACGCTCGACCAACATGCCGGAGCTGATGATGTAGAGCGCGTTTTGCTGGGGATCTTCGCCGGCGACCAGCTTGCGCGGGGCGGGCTTGATGTTGAGCTCCTTGATGACCGAGCGGCTGAACTGCACGTCCTGGGTCTTGCGCGAGATCTCGTCAAAATAGTCGGCCAAATCCATTCCAAGACCGGCGGCGAAAATCGGGCACTCGACCAGACGGCCGAATTTTCGCGCGTCGTGGATGATGGAGAGTACCTCCTGCATGCGCCCAAGGGCGAACACCGGAATAAGGAATGAGCCGCCGCGGTTGATCGTGTCGTTGATCGAGGTGATCAGACGGTTGACCTCGTTGAGGCGCTCTTTGCCCACCGAGCGCTCGGTGGTGCCGCGGGTGGTCTCGATGACCACCGTTTCGAACTGGCCGGCCGGAAACTGCGCGCCCTGGAGGGTGCGTTGGTTTTCGAACAATACATCGCCACTGAAGAAAAAGTGGCGGTGCTTGTGGTGGATTTCGACTGCGGCGGCACCGGCTACGTGACCCGCCCGGTGGAACAGCAGTTCAACCTCGTCGGTCTTGCCGCGGAATTTCTTCACTTGGCCGAACGGCAGCCCGATGATCCGCCCGGCGCAACGATCGATGTCGTTGTGGGTGAAAAGCGGGTAGTCGGGGATGTTGGCCTCATCCTTTTGGCGCATCATCACGTTGGCCGAATTGTGCAGCATACGCTCGATCAGCATCCGGCTGGACTGCGTCATGATGACGGGCGTGTTCGGGTGCTGCATCATGACCACAGGCAGGCTGCCGATATGGTCCAAGTGGCAGTGAGTGATGATGATAAAGTCGAGCTCGACGTCGCGTATCAAATCCAGCTTGGGTGTGGCCGTGCGGCCGGCCAGCTTGGGATTGAGTCCGCAGTCGATGAGGATTTTTAAGTCCCCAATCTGCACGAACATACAGTTGGCACCAATGCCGCCTACAGGGTTTAAATCGATTAACTTCATTTCTTAAACGTGAGATCGAGACGAACCCGAGGGGCCGGCGCAAGGCGCAAGTTACTGCTTCTGCCGGATGGTGTAAATCCACGCCACACCCGCATCGGCGGACCGCTTCGCTCGTTCGCCCCGCCATAGGAGTTTATCGGTGCAGCGTCCATTTGCTGGCGGCGGTGCTGTGTCGGCGTGGGCCAGGCAAGCGGTTAACTTTGGCGGCGGCGCGCCGTGCGGGCCGGGCGATTAACGGTCGCCTGGGCCGGCTGGCGTTGTTTTGTCGGGAACAATCAAGTCGAAGGGCGGCAAAACCACATGCACCCGCCTCCCAAGATCGTCGACCCCGTGGAAGCTGCCTTGGGAGCGCGCCGAAAGGGCGGTTACGTGGTAACTGTTATAGGAAAACTGCTCGCCGGCGGCCAGGCGCGGGGTTTCGCCGACGATTTTGTCGCCCTCGACCACCAACTGGCTGCCGTCGGCGTGGGTGACCACCCATTTGCGCCCCAGCAAGGTGACGATGTGCTCGGAGCCGTTGTGGATGGTGATGAAATACACAAACGCGTGCGGTTTGTCGGGCGGCAGGCTCTTGCCGCCGTGGTGGTAAACGAGCTTGTCGAGCCGAGCGGTCAAGCCGGGAAGTGCGAGGGAAACGGTCACGGGGGTTAACCAACCCACTGCCGCCGGGTTTGCAATCGCTTTAGGTCCGGGTCTCCCCGCGCCCCCCGAGCGGGTCTGAAAAGGAGCGCCCACTTCCAGCCTGTTCCGGGTAAAATCGACTGACAGCTGGGGCAGACAGGAAGTCGTCGCGAGGCCCGCCGTCACTGCGGGCTTGCCTCTGCTTTTACCCGGCCGCACAAAGCCCCTCTTTTATGCAAAAACTGGCCCTTCTTTCTGTGAGTGACAAAACCGGTTTGGTGGATTTCGCCACCGCCCTCGTCCAGCAGCATGGCTACAAGCTGCTTTCGACCGGCGGCACCGCCAAGCTGCTCGCTGAAAAAGGCCTGCCGGTCACCGAGGTGAGCCAGCACACCGGCTTTCCCGAGATGATGGAAGGTCGCGTCAAGACCCTCCACCCCAAGATCCACGGCGGTCTGCTTTGCCGGCGCGACAAGGCCGACCACCTCGCCGCAGCCCAGGCCCATGGCATCGACTTGATCGATTTGGTGGTGGTGAACCTCTACCCGTTTGAGCAGACCGTCGCCAAGAAGGGCGTCCACTTCGAGGAGGCGATCGAGAACATCGACATCGGCGGCCCCTCCATGCTGCGCAGCGCGGCCAAAAACCACGACAGCGTCACCGTGGTGGTGGACCACAATGACTACCCCGCCGTGCTCGCAGCCTTCGCCACTACCGCCACGCTGGGCGCCCTGCGCCGCAAGCTCGCCCTCAAGGTCTTCCAGCGCACCGGCGCCTACGACACCGCCATCGCCAAATACCTCGAGTCCCAGGCCGACGAACCCAGCCTCGACGCCCTCAGCGGCCTGCCAGAGACCCTCACGCTCACCTACAAAAAAGCCCAGGCGCTGCGCTACGGCGAGAACCCCCACCAGCAGGCAGCCCTTTACGGCACCTTCAACGACCACTTCCAGCAGCTTCAGGGCAAGGAACTGTCCTATAACAACATTCTCGATATCACCTCGGCCACTTACCTGATCGGTGAGTTCGAGAAGCCCACCCTGGCCATTCTCAAGCACACCAACCCGTGCGGCGTCGCCTGTGCCGACGACCTGGATACCGCTTGGGAAAAGGCCTACTCGACCGACCGCCAAGCCCCCTTTGGCGGCGTCATCGTGGTTAACCGCACTCTGGAGGCCAGCCTCGCCGCCAAGATCGCCGACATCTTCACGGAGGTGATCATCGCCCCGAGTTTTAGCGCCGAGGCACTGGAGATTTTCGGCAAAAAGAAAAACCTACGTCTGATGATTGCAAAGGAAGGTCTCGGTGCCGATTCGCTTCAGGACGTGCGCTCGGTAGTCGGCGGCCTGCTGGTGCAAGACCGCAACAAGCTTTTGGGCAACCCGCGCGACTTCAAGGTCGTCACCAAGCGCCAGCCCACCGCTGAAGAATGGGACACGATGATGTTCGGCTGGCGCGTGTGCAAACACGTCAAATCCAACGCTATTGTGTACGTCAAAAACGAGCAGACCCTAGGTGTCGGCGCCGGCCAGATGGCCCGGGTGGACAGCTCCAAGGTGGCGGTGTGGAAAGCCGGCGAGGCCAAGCTCGACCTGCACGGTTCGGTGGTGGTTTCGGAAGCGCTATTCCCCTTTGCCGATGGCTTGATCGCCGCCGCCGAGGCCGGCGCGACTGCCGCGATCCAGCCCGGTGGCAGCGTGCGTGACGCCGAGGTGATCGCCGCCGCCGACGAGCGCGGGATGGCCATGGTTTTTACCAGCATCCGCCACTTCAAACACTAAGTTCACCGCTATCACACTGGACCTAAGACCCGATGCGTGCGTCGGGTCTTTTTTTTGGCGAAGGGCGGGGGCGACGCCGTTGTTCGCCCGATCTCAGCCCTCGGTTGGGCGGGCCGGGGATCGACCGACGGCGGCCAAAAACCGCGCTTTTTCTTCGGTGTTGGCAAAGGCTCGCAGCGGCAGCACGCACGGTGTCCGCTCGCCAAACGACAGCTCCAGCCAGCGGCCGTCTTCGTGCACCCCGGTGAGGTCTGCCAGGTTATAGGTGTAGGTTAACCCCGCGCTTGTGCAGATGAGTTGCCGGGCTTGGATTTCCCAGCGGGAGGTCCGTGGCCACGGCCCTTTCAGTTCACTTGCGACGTAGCGGGTGATGCGGCGTCGCACTGAGTCCTTGTATACGAGCAGGAACAGCCCGGCCCCCCACGCCGCCGCTGCAAAACAAATCAAGGGCAGGTTGACGCTGGGCTTGGCGTTAAAACCGAGCAGGGCAAAAAAGCCAAAAGCGCCCGCGCAGATCCCGGCTCCACGCGAGCGGTGAATCGCGTAAATTTTGCCTTTTCGATAAAGGCGCAACGGGGCCTCGGTGGCCTCGGCCAGGGTGGTTTCGTGGGTGACGTTCATGGGCGCTTCTGGGCAGGCATGCAGGTTGGCTTTTGTGCGGTCGGGTAACGGTCAGGGCAATGTTGGTTTCCGTGTTGGCGCGCAAAATTTGGGTCGACTGGAACGGGAGAGTGTGGCCCGCCTGTGCGGCGGCCTTGCGTGTGGGAGGACTGCGCGCATGGTCTGCGAGTTTCACGCTATGAAACCGCACTACAATCTCGCCGAAACCCGCACGCCCGACGGGGCACGCCTCTCGCTCCACGAGCACGACGGCAGCTATTGCGTGCGCCTCAACGGCCAGGACCTCATGCACTCGTCCACCAGTGCTTCCGAGGTGCTGCTCGGCGAGCTCGCCCACCCCCTGATCGAAACCAAGGCGCCCACTCGCACCCTGATCGGCGGCATGGGGCTGGGTTACACCCTCAAGGCGGTGCTCGCCAAGGCTGGCCCCAAGGCGGTGGTCGAGGTGGGCGAACTCATGCCCGAGGTGGTCGATTGGAACCGCACCTTCATGGCCAACCTCAATGGCAAACTTTTGGACGATCCACGCGTGCAGGTTCGCCTCGGCGACGTGGTGATCACGATTCAAAAGGCGCGCCCGAATTCCTACGACGCGATCCTGCTCGATGTGGACAACGGCCCGATCCCGATGGTGCACGCGGGGAACTTCCGCCTCTACGGGCCGCGCGGGCTGGAGGCGATTAAGTCCAAGCTGCGGCCGGGCGGGCGGCTGGCGATCTGGTCGGCCAGCCCCGACCACACCTTTGAAAAACGCCTGCGCGCCGCCGGCTTCACCGCCCAGGCGATTCCCGCCAAGTTGTTTCCCACCGCCAAACGCAGCGCTTACGTGATCTACGTCGGCGACAAGCCGCTGGAACAGCCGGTCAAAAAGTGAGTGGGCGGCGCGGGGTCTGGGCCTTCGCGCACTTTACTCCTTTCGCGAACCAATCGGTTTCGAGCCGACAAGATCCCCTAAAACCCCACCAGCCTAAAGCTTCGGCCGCGGCCGTAGGTGGGCCATGCCGCCGTCCACCGACCAGATTTGCCCGGTCACCCAGTCGGCATCGGCCGAAACCAGCCAGGCGATCAGGCTGCCGACGTTGGCCGCCCGACCGATTTTCCCCAGCGGGTGAATTTTTTCGGACATCTGCCGCGCCTGCTCCGAGCCGAGAAGGCCTGCCGCCAGGGGCGTGTCCACCAAGCCCGGGGCGACCGCATTTACGCGCACGCCCTTGTTCGCGTAACTGGCCGCCGCCGCCAGCACCAGGCCGTTGACCCCGCCTTTGGCCGCGGCGATCGCCTCGTGATTGGGCAACCCGGTCTGCGCCGCCACCGAGCTGATCAGCACGATCGAGCCACCCTGCGCCTGGATCGGCACGACTGCGGCTTTTAACCCGTAAAAGGCCGAATTGAGGTTCAGGTCCATGACCCGCTGCCAGTCCGTCAACGAGGTCAGATGCGCCGGTTTCAGCAGGATCGAGCCGACCGCGTGGACATAGGCATCGAGCCGGCCGAAACGCTCCAGCGTCGATTGCACCGCGGCCTCGACCTCGGCGGGCTGGGTGGCGTCGGCGACCACGGTGTGCAGGGCGGGCAGCTCGGCTTGCAAAGCGGCGAGTTTGTCCGCGCTGCGAGAAAACCCGGCGACTTGCCAGCCGGCCTCGCTCAGGCGGCGGGCGACATCCGCGCCGATGCCGCCGGTGACCCCGGCGATGAGGATAACCGGTTGGGCTTGGCCGGTGGTTACAGAGTCAGATAACGGGTGGGTCATGAAGTGCGGTGTGGGTTAAATTTTAAGGTCTTTGGCGTAGCCGGTGAGTTCCAAGTAGGCCGAGCCGATCTCGCGCCCGTCGGCATCGAGCACCCGGCAGGCACCTTCCCAATAGGAAATGCTTTCGCGTTTGCCGCCGAGTTCCTGGTCTTTGGCCAGCGGCACTAGGGTGAGCGCCACGCGTTGGCCGCTCGCCGGGTCGGTGCTCGTTAACCTCACCCGCACCGGATAAATCGCTCCGGTCGCCGGACTGGTCCAACGCTCCAGCACCTCCCACTGAAAATCACTCTTCCGCGCCCCCCCGGTGGCGTCCACCCAGGTCAGGGTCGAGGCCGGGTCGGCCGAACCGTCGCGCAGCCGCATCCGGTAAAACATCAGCTCGCGGCCATCGTTGAGGTGAATGCCCGCCCAGTCCCAGCCGACCTGGTTTTCGTCGAGCTGGCTGCTGCTGATTTCGTGGTCCATCCACGACTCGCCGGTCACCGCAAGGCGTTCCTCGCCGACGGTGAGCACACCCTCGGTACGCAAACGGGGAAAGGTTAGATAATAGCTCGCCGCGGTCGGCGCCGCGCCTTTGCGCGAGATCCCGTTTTCCCCAAACACAACCAGCGGTTTCGTCGGCGCCAAGGTGAAGGCGAAGCCCACCTCGCCGCGCACCGCCCCGCGCAGTTCGAGGCGGTCGCCGGCGGCCGCGTCCGGCATGGCGGGCAGCAGGCGCAGCGACCACGGGCCGTTGTGGACGTCGAGGGTGGCGGTGGCGGCGCTGGCGTCCCAGCCTTCGCGGTTGAGCCGTTCCTGGTGGTAAAACCGGCCGCTGCTCTCGTCGATCAGCGCCATGTGGGCGAGGTGAAACTGCACGGTTTTATCCGGCGCGGCGCTGCGGAAAAAGGTCGCTTGGTAGCCAAAGCGCCGTCCGCGGTCGGCGGTGAACAGGTGGCCGGTTACATACCACCATTCGATTTTAAACTCGGGGTGCGAACCATGGTCGCGGGGAAAGAAAAATACCCTGCCCGGCTGCGGCACCGCAAAGCCCTCGGCGGTGGTCAGCGGCATCTCGGCGGCGTGCCCACGAGCTGACACGAACAAGCACGAAAGAATTAAACAGCTTAAAAGCCTGCTGGGTGGGAGGGATTTCATGTCGGGGCGTTTCGTGGTTTTTGTGGGCCAAACTTCGGTTCATTCCTCGCGGTCCGCCGGCAGGTCGGCGCCCCAGCGGCCGACCGCGTAGCCGACCAGCCCTCCGGTCACCGTCACCGCCGCGCCGAGCAGCAGGAGCGCTCCGACCGGAAATGCGGTCGAAAGCGTCCAGCCGAAGGACTGTTTATTGATCACGTGGATGAGCAGCCAGCCCAGCGCAACGCTTAGCGTGAGCCCGCTGATCACCGCGCAGGCCGACACCGCGAGGCCTTCGACAGCAGCGGCCCGGGCGATTTGCTGCCGGCGAAAACCGAGCGCGCGCAACGTGGTCAGCTCGTCGCGCCGGTCGAGCAGCACGCTGATCAAGGTTAGCGCCAGCCCGGTCATTGCCACGGCCACCCCGATTACTTCCAATGCGTGGGTGATGGCAAAGGTCTGCCGAAACACCCGCAGCACTTCGGCGCGCAGCTTGGCGTTGGTAAAAATCGACAGCCCCGGATAGCGCTGGAGCAGCTCGGCGCGGAGGGCCTCGGGATTGATCCCCGGTTGCACGTAGAGCGCGACATTGCTGACCGAGTCCTCGGCGAACCAGCTCTGGATCTGGCGGCGGGTCATCAAAACCGAGCCGCGCTCGTTGCCGTAATCGGCAAACACGCCCGCGACCACCACCGGGCGCACGCCCGCCGGGGTGGGCAGGCGCAGGGTGTCGCCCAAGCCGACGTGGAAGCGCGCGGTGAAACTTTCGCTGACCAAGGCGAGGTGGGTGTTGCGCTGCGGATCGAACATCGCGTCATCGCGCGGCGGAGTGATCCAAGGCAGATCCGGGCGAACCGCCGGGTCTTCCAGATCGGCGCCCGAGAGCACGGTGGGGATGCCGTCCAACTCGATGAAGTGGGCGATTAACACCGCCGAGCGCGCCACCGCCGGGTGGTCGGCGAGCGCTTTTGCGGTGGCGGCGGAGATCCGGTTCTGGGCCGAGGCGCTTTGGGCGCCGGCACTGCTGATGTAAAGATCGGCCTGCAACGCGCGTTTCACCCAGCCCTGCATGGTCTGCTCAAAGCTTGCCACCAGGATGGTCATGCCCGCGGTCATGCCGATCGCGCACACCAGAGCGGCCGCCGCCAGCCGGTGCCGACCCGAGGGCTGGCGCAGGTGGCCGAGGGCGATTTTCACGCTGACGAACTTCTCGCCCACCCCGCGCGCCGACCGGGCCAGCGGCGGAAGGAGAAACGCCGCGACGACACCGATGCCAAAAATCCACAGAAACGCCGCCGCGTACCCGGCCAAGGGGAAGCGCCCGCCACCGGACAACGCCAAGGGTGGCAGTTGCGCGCAGAGGATGCCGGCGGCGATAAAGCCGAGGCCGAGCGCGAGATTACGGCCGAGGCGCGGGCCGGAGGCGGGGCGGGCGCCGCGTTGCAAAACCTGGGCGGGCGGGGTGCGGGCTGCCTCGCGGGCCGGCCAGAAGCCGGCGACCAACGCCGCACCCACGCCGAGCGCCACGCCGAGAATCAATTCGGTCAAGGTGAGCTGGGCCGAGGCCACCGTAGTCGCGTAATAGAGCGCGTTAATCGTCTGGGCGACGGCCCGCACCGCCAGTTGCGCCCCGGCCCAGCCGAGGACTAGGCCGAGGGCCCCGCCGGCCAGCCCGAGCAGGGCGGACTCGACCAACCACAGGCGGCGAATCGCGCGTTCCTCCACCCCGAGTGAGCGCAGGATGGCGATCTCGGGCCGGCGGCGCACTACCGCGCCATCGAGCGCCTGAAAAATCAGGTAAAGCCCGGTGAGCAGCGCGATCAGCGACAGGATCGTGAGGTTAAGGCTGAAGGCGCGGGTCATCGCCTCGGCGGCCTCGCGGCGCGCCCCGGGTGGGGCGACCGTCCAGCGGGCGGTTTTACCGGCTTCGGGGCCGGCGTTGGCGAGGGTTTGCAACAGGTCGCGCACCTCGGCGCGGCGTTGTTCTAGGCGCGGACCAGCTTCGACCACGAATTCGACCCGGTCGATGCGGCCGGTTTTGCCGCTGATTTGTTGCAACGCCGCGAGGTCGGCGATCATCAAGGTGGCGGGTGCCCGGGGCGCGTCGGGCGCGGTCGGAATCAGCCCGGCGACCGGCAGCACACGGATGGTTTCGTCGATCACCAGCGCGATTTCAGTCGGCGGGGTGGGGGCGTAGTCGGCGCTGATCCAGACCTGGGGTCCGCGGTTAAAGGTTTCCCAAAACGCCTGGTTGCCACTGGGGAAAAACGCGCGGTCCTGGGAGCGGGCGAGATTGGCCACCCCGAGCAGATCGACCCCGAGCAGGGTGTAGGTGGGACGGCCGAGTTTGGTGGTGTCGGTCGTCTCGGGCGGGGTGGCGCCGGTGACTTCGACCACCGGGATAATGTGGACGGGGCGCGGGCCGAGGGCGGCACGCAGTTCGGGCAGCACGCTTTCGGGGAAACTGCCGCTGGGCGACTCGATCACCCAGTCGCTTTGGCCGGTGAGGGTGTCGGTGAAATTGGCAAAACTGCTGACGGCGGCGCGGTTGGCCAGGCGTACGGCGACGAAGACCGACACCCCGAGGGCGAGGATTAGCACCAGCAGCGCGCTTTGTTTGGGCGCCAGCCGCCAGTGGCGGAGCGTGAAGTGGCGCAGCAGAAAGCTCAGCAACGGCACGTTCATGTGCGGGCAACGATGCGGCCGTCGCGCAGGTGGATGCGGTTTTGGCAGATGGCGGCCGCCTCTTCGCTGTGGGTGACCAAAATCAGCGCGGTGCGGGTCTCGTCGGTCAGCTCGCGCAGGAGGGCAAGGATGTTGGCCCCGTTGACGGAATCGAGGTTGCCGGTGGGCTCGTCGGCCAGGATCAGGTCGGGCTGGTGGACCAGGGCGCGGGCGATGGCGATGCGCTGCTGTTCGCCACCGGAGAGCTGGGCGGGCAGGGCGGCGGCGCGGTGGGTCAGGCCGATGCGATCGAGAAACCCCTGCACGCGGCGGCGGCGTTCGGGGGCGGGGACCCCGAGCAGGTGCAGGGGCAGGGCGATGTTTTCCTCGGCGGTGAGGGTGGGCAGGAGGTGAAAAAACTGAAAAACGGTGCCGACGTGTTCGCGGCGCAGCTGGGCCAGCCCGTCGCTGTCGAGCTGGTCGATGCGCAGGCCATTGAGGGTGATTTCGCCGGAATCGGGACGGTCCACCCCACCTAGACA
Source organism: Rariglobus sp. (assembly GCA_044353465.1). Classification (GTDB taxonomy): domain Bacteria; phylum Verrucomicrobiota; class Verrucomicrobiia; order Opitutales; family Opitutaceae; genus Rariglobus. Next base: position 35,419 of record JBILBW010000010.1, read on the forward strand.
GTTGAGCAAGGTGGTCTTGCCGCTGCCTGAGGGGCCGGTCAGGGCGAGGCGTTCGCCGGCGGCGACCGTAAACGATACGGCGTCAAGCACCCGGCGGGTACCATAGCTTTTGGTGACGGCTGCGACTGAAAAAACCGGAGAGGCGGGGACACGCGGCATGGCGGGATGAAAAGGGGCTTCCCGAAAAACGCCAGCCGCCGGCTAAAATTTCGCTCACGGTACCGTTTCGCCCTGCCGTTGCCCACCGTGGCGGGGGTGGCCTTTCGCCGCCGATTTCAGCCGGGGCCCGCCCGCCAACCCGTTGAAAGCCGGTATTCTCTCCTCCAAACCCTGCAGCCCGGGTGGAACCAAATGCGGTCAACCCTGACTTTTCCACCACGATGCCCAGATCCTTTCTCCTGCTGCTGTTTCTTTGTGGTCTGCCAGCCGTAGCCGCCCCCAAACCGAGCGAGCCCCAGCGCGATCTCCCCGCCATCAACAGCCTCCAATTGAGCCTGACCGTGGTCCAGTCGGCGATTCCCTTAAACGGCTCCAACCGAAAGAACGCGCTGTCGGTGACGCTTAAAAAAATTGGCGACTGCGCGGGTCAGGTGACGATCAAAGCCTATTTTATCGAACGGGAGGTTACCCATGGTGCGATCTCGGTGAACAAGGCCCTGACTCGGGAGTGCGAGGCGGTGGCGGGGGCGGGCAATACCTACGTCTTCGAGTCGAACAAGTTTGTCTATACGCCCGCCAAAACAACTTCGCGCAAGACGACCAAAGCGACCGACCAGGGGGTGCCCGCCAAGGGTTTTTTGCCTTATGGGGTGTTGGTGCAGGTTTTTGCTGCGGATAAACTGATTGCGACCCACGCCTCTAGCCAGGGCTTCGAGGCCGTGGTCGAAAAGGCGGAGGCGGCGAAAAAGGCCGCGCGGACCAAGCGGGCCCGGTGAGCGAAGGCGGCACCGGTTTACCGCTCATAAAAAAGGGAATCCCGAACGGCGGTTGGCCGAGGACGCTTAAAATAACCCCCGTGGCTGATCGTCCTCGGGGCGGAGCTGAATCGGCGGGTGGGCGCGGGCCTGGAGGTCGCGCCAGTGCTGGGCTGCCCGCTCCAGCCGGACGACCGATTGGAGCTCGGTTTCCCCGGCGTAGATGATGAAGACGAAGAGCACGCCGCCCATGTACTGCCCGAGGTAAATCAGGTAGGTCGCCCCCGCCAGCGCCACGACTTTGCCCACCCCGACCGCGATCTGGGTGGCGCGAAGGTAGCGGAGTTTCATCGCCAGCAACGCCCGGAAGACCCGGCCACCGTCCATCGGGAAGGCCGGCAGCAGGTTAAAAACGCCCATGATCAGGTTGACCACGATCAGGTGACGACCCAGCTCCATCAAACTGAAGGAAAAATCCAGTGGCTGCCAGTTTGCGGGGAATCGCACCACGATCAGCAGGAGAGCGATGATCAGGTAGTTCACCGCCGGTCCGGCCAGGGCAATGATGATCTCTTCGCGCGGGCGGCGGGGGATGGTTTCCATTTCCGCCATACCGCCAATCGGCAGTAAAAGAATGCGCGGGACCCGGACCCCGAAGTAGCGGGCGGCGGTGGCATGTCCCAGCTCATGCAGGGTGACGCAGATAAACAGCGTCAGCATGTAGGCCACGCTCCAGCCCGCCCCCAGCCACCCAGCGTCACTCCAGCCCTCCCAGGCCACGTAGACGAGCATGAGGAGAAAACTCGCGTGTACCGCGAGTTGAATGCCGCAAATGCGGAAAAGATTCAGCGACCAGCCAAGCATGGGAACGACACGAAACACCGCTTTCACCGTTTCGCCAGTGTTCTTGTCAGCGGCCCGCGGAGTCGTTCACCTAGGCGTATGTCCGACCTCACCAAACCACCGACCATCCTTGTCATCGATGACGACGCCGAAGTGCGTTATTCGTTGGGCCGCGTGCTCTCCTCGAAAAAGTACCAGGTGATCGAGGCCGCCAGCGGAGAGTTGGGTGTGGCCGCCGTGAAAAAGGGCCCGGTGCCCGACCTGATCTTTTTGGACATCCGCATGAGCGGGATCAGCGGCATCGAGGCGCTTCAGCACATCCGCGCGGTGAACCCCAAACAACTGGTCGTCCTGATGACCGCCTTTGGCACCGCCCAGACCGCCATCGAGGCGATGAAATACGGGGCGTTTGACTACCT
>JBILBW010000080.1:0-12306 GCA_044353465.1 Rariglobus sp.
CGCTAGCTGGTCTAAGGTTGCCCCCCTACACCGCCGTAAAGCCCGGTTTTGTTCGCTGCCGCGTGGAAGCAACCCTCCCCTCACTCGGTTTAAAGACTGCATGCGCAACCGTCGGGTTTTCCCCTGAGAAAATAGGTATTAATTCTGTTAATTTAAAACCAATTAAAGCAGCTCCAACAAACTTCAAACCTTACTGGGAAAATGTTAAGGGCTTAGCAAAGGGTATAAACCCTTCGGAATCAACGAGAGTTCCAAGAGGCGATTTGCCGCAATCCAGCGTTTCGGTTTATGATATCAGCTTTAAGAATGTCATCGGTAGAATCCACGGGGTCCTGAGTGTTCCCAAAGTTACAGGGCGCTTCCCCGCCTTGCTTATTTTGCCCGAAGCGGGTGTCAGGTCTTACACCGGAAACCAGGAGCTTGCTCAATCGCTAAACGCCATCACCTTGGAAATTGGCATCCACGGGATTCCTGTCCACATAAGAAACAGCGACGGCACTGAAAACAGAATCTATGACAATTTAGCCCGTGGAGCCTTGGCTAACTACAGTCGCTTCCAACTTGATAACCGTGAAAACTATTACTTCAAGAGGGTATATTCGGGCTGCTTCGGGGCAATCAACTACCTCACAAAACAAACTAATTGGGATGGGAAAAACCTCATTGTGATGGGCACCGGCCAAGGTGGCCAACTGGCAATCGCGATGGCAGCCCTTTCAGAACACGTCACTGGAGTTGCGGCCGGCTTCCCGACTTATAATGACCCCACAGGTGCCTTTTCCGTTAGTCCGAATAACACAGGACTTTTATACCCTTATGTGGAAAAAACAACGGGAGATTTAGTAAACAAAAAAAGAGAGGTAGCCAATTTATACGACACCACCCATTTTGCCACTCTTATTAAAAATAAGCCCGGCATCTACTGGCAGGGCTACAACAATGCAGAATCTGCTGTAGGTTCATTCTTCCTCACCTATAACAGTATCGAAAACAACTCAAGTACCCCAAAGACACTCTACGTTAACCCTAAATCAGATAACGTCACGACCGTGCGTCAAAAAGAATTCATCAGAAATTGGCTCAGTGCCAATATCAGGAGAAAAAATGTCTAAATTAGACTAAAATCAAACGGTTTCAGCGAAATATATAAAAACCTCTATTTAGGCATTGAACGCTTCCGCCAGGAACCTTCTTATACACCTAATGATTGAACTGCGGATCTCGTTTAATCCGCTACTCATACTGTATTATATTATAAAAAAACCATGAACTTTCCTCAACTCCGCCTTATTACCCTTTTGGCCTGGGCTGTCTTGGCCCTTGTGCCTATTTTTACAGCTCGGGCCCAATTAGCCGAGGGTTTGAAAGCAACGATCGTGGCTTCGAACGCCCCAGCTGCTGACAAAATCCCTAAGCTAAAGGTAACTCCTGACCGAGTCGACTGGACTTACGCCTTAAAATCACAACCCACGATTACAATTCGAATAAATGTAACCCCTTTCCCGGCAAGTGGCGTCAAAATAACGTATCGGTTAGGACTCGAAAGATTTGAGGGCCCAGAAATCCCTGCTGTCGTTAAATCAGCTGGTTACACTTTGACCGTGCAACCCCCTGCGCAACCCGGCTTTGTTCGTTGTATAGTAAAGATGGTCCAACAGGGGCAAATTGCAGAAGAAACGGTAACGGTTACCCTCGGTTTTGAACCTCACAACATTAAACCTAGTACAGCGGAGCCCGCAGATTTCAACGACTTTTGGAAAACTCAAATGGATGATTTGGCCAGAATCGAGCCCGACTTCCAGACTGAACTTATGAGTACAGCAAACTCCAACCCCCGAATTTATCAATTAAGTTTCAACACTCTTGGTGTTGGAGGTATACCCAGCCGGTTTTACGGTATTTTATGTATTCCTTCTGGAACGGGGCCCTTCCCGGCGCTCATTTCCTTTCCAGGCGCCGGGGTTCGCGCTTACAGGGGCGAAACAAGTCGCGCTTCCGGTTCAAAACCAGCAATCACGTTACAAATGGGTATCAATGGAATCCCCGTCAATTTACCAGACAAAAACGCTGGCACTAAGAACGAATTATATTCTGATTTGGAGGTAGCCGCGTTGGGGAATTACGTTCGATTTAATCTGGATGATCCAGAGAATTTCTACATGCGCCGTGTTTACCTCGGATGCCTACGCGCCGCGCAATATTTAATTCAGCACCCACAGTGGGACAATAAGAACCTTATCGTCACCGGAAGTAGCCAAGGAGGACAACTTGCCCTCATGACCGCCGCCCTGTTTCCTAATAAAGTGACCGGGCTTGCCGTTGGAGTACCGGGATTTTGCGATACAACCGGATTCCTTAGTTCTGACAATAATAACCAAAGACCAGGGGGCTGGCCTTCCCTTTTTTCACCCTACTCCACTGGTACCGGGCGCAATGATTCGCCTTTCGAAAAAAAAATGGCAACCATTCGCTACTATGACACCGTAAATTTCGCCAGTAGGATTACACAGCCTGGATTCTATTGGCACGGTTACAATGACGATGTAGCAGCTCCAACTTGTTTTTTTGCTGCTTATAATCTCATAAAATGGCAAGAAAAAGCACAAAAACAATTGATTCTTGCCCTTGAGGCCGGGCACACGCCCACAATGTGGAATCAGTCATCACGTCGCGACGCCTGGATTCAAAATAACATAAGACGGAATTAATACCAGGCTGAATAATCCTTAATTTAGCGTAAGCTTCCTAGAAAATAACGGCCACCCTTTTAACCGTTTTTCATGTCGCAATATTGATGCTGCCTGCCCCGGCGGCGTCAATCAGCTCTTGCACTTTTTTTATTTATAATGTCCCGAATAACTTCGACTGGAGATTGACCGTCAAAGCATGCCTTGGGGCCGGCTCCTTAGGTAACCAAGAAACCGCCCTCGCGTTATAATCGACGGTTAAACTCCATTAGGGGGTTTTTAGGATCTTATACAAAAACAGTGCACTCGTTGCATGACGCCGCCCTTTACCCGCTCCCCTACCGCGAGTGTGACTTCAACCAATCGAGGACGCAGGGACTTTAGTCCGGTCGCTGATTTAGGTGGCGCGCAAACCAGCTCAGGGCTGCCTCACGATCTGCCGCGATTTGTGTACGGAGCTCATCCACCCCTTCGAAACGCTTTTCCGGGCGCAGAAAGCTCAGCCATTCGATGAATAACGCGTCGCCGGGGCCAAAGGGGCAAGGAGCGAGCAAGTGGATCTCCAGTCGCGGAATAGACGAATTTTCGACGGTGGGGCGAAGGCCATAGTTGGCCACCGCGGGCAGTGGAGCGGCGGTGTGAGCCCCGGACACCCGCACGGTATATACGCCGAACCGGGGACGCAGGTCGGGTTCCCAGACCACGTTGAGGGTCGGGAATCCAAGTTGGCGGCCGAGTTGTTTGCCCGGGGCGACCACGCCCTCGGCAAAGTAAGTGTAGCCAAGCAGGGCGTTGGCTTCCTCCAATTGACCGTCGACCAGGTGGCTGCGGATCCGCGTGCTGCTGATGGGTTCCTCGTTCTGGTTGATCCGCTGGGCACTGACGACGTAGATGCCCAGGGTTCGCGCTGAGTTAACCAGCAGGTGGATATCGCCCTCACGGCCTTTGCCAAAGCGCCAGTTTTCGCCCACGTAGATGGTGGACAGCTGGGGCAGCAGCCCTTTCAGACGGGGAAGGAACTCGTCCGCTGAAATCCTAGAAAACGGATAATCAAACAGTTGAGTGATAACCGCATCCACCCCGAGCCGCGCCAATTGGCGGTTCTTGAGCGCCGGAGTCATGATGAGCTGAACGGGCGATTCCGGTCGGAATAGTCGGCTCGGGTGGGGCCAGAAGGTGAGCACGGCGGCAACCCCGCCGCTGCGCCTAGCCGAATGTACCGCTGACTCGATGACCGCATGGTGCCCGAGGTGAACGCCATCGAACATACCGATGGCCAAGTGAAGCGGTCCCGGGGGAAGCGCGGCGGCGGCCTCCTCAATCGAATTAAAGCAGCGGGTCGGCACGGCCAAACGACGGATTCGGGGGCAGACGGGAGATGCCGGCTCGCCGGGCTTTAACCAAACGCCACGGAAGGCGCGGCTTCGTAGGCGGGGATGAGCACCTGGTCGATGGCGCCAGGGGTCATGTTTTGCAACTGCTCGAGCGTAACGGCACGGGAGACGTTGAGCGACCCAGAGGAGATGCGGCGCAACGCCTTAAGGTGGGCGCCGCAACCCAGTCGTTGACCGAGGTCGTGGGCCAAGGTGCGCACGTAAGTACCTTTGGTGCAGAGCACACGAAAGTCGATTTCAGGGGCTGCCCAGCGGGTGAGCTCGTAGTTGATCACCCGGATAAAGCGCGGTTCGCGTTCCACCTCTTCGCCGGCACGGGCGCTTTTGTAGAGGGGTTTCCCGGCGATCTTGATGGCCGAGAACATCGGCGGGATTTGGTATTGGTCGCCGAGGAAACCGGCGAGCGACTGCCGAACCTCCGCTTCGCTGAGCAGGGGCACGGGCAGGGACGTCAGGACCTCGCCTTCGGCATCCTGAGTGTTGGTTACTTTGCCCAATTCGATGGTCCCGCTGTATTCTTTTTCCACGCTCATCAGGTATTGGGACAGGCGGGTGGCTTTGCCCACCAAGACGACCAGCAGGCCGGTGGCCATCGGATCAAGGGTACCGGCATGGCCGATCCGTTTCATTTTGAGGATGCCGCGCAGGCGTGCGACCACGTCGTGGGAGGTATGTGCGCCGGGTTTGTCGATCAACAGCACGCCATCATAGTCTTTGTTCGGTGCGAGCATCAGGGGATGGTTTTTTTGAGTTCGGCCACGGCAGCGAGTTGCTCACGGATGGCGGCGACGAGGCGGGCGCGAAAGGCGTCCACCGCGATGTTTTGTTGGTTAAGTCCGGCGGCACAGGCGTGGCCACCGCCGTTGAAGCGGGCGGCGATCAGGTCCATGCGATAAACCGGGTCTTTGGCGCGGAGGCTGGCTTTGATCGATCCCGCCTGTTCTTCAATCAAAACTCCGATATCCACCCCATCAATCGACCGAGCGTAATCCACCAGTCCCTCGGCGTCCTCCTGGTTGGTGCCGGTCGCCGCGTAAATGCCGTCGGCCAGACTGCCAATACAGACCCGACCGTCGCACTCATAGCGAAGGGATGCCAGAAAGCGTTGGAGCAGATCGAGTTTACCGGGAGTTTCCCGCTCGTAGAGTTCGACGGCGGCGGCGGCCGGTTGGGCTCCGCGGGCCATTAGCTCGCCGACGATCATGAAGGTGCGGCGTGAGGTCGAGTTGAAGCGAAACTGCCCGGTGTCCGTGGCGATGCCGGCGTACAAGGCCTGCGCGGCCTGGGCGTCAATCGCCAGGTGGTGGTCGAGAAATAGCCCGGCGAGGATTTCCGCGGTGGCCGCTGAACCCACATCAATGAAGTTGTGAGTGGCGAAGCCGTCGTTGGAGAGGTGGTGGTCGATGTTGGCAAACGGAGCGGGGAAGCGCTTCTTGAATTTCTCCCCAGCCCGGCTCTGATCGGCACAGTCAACGTAAATGGCGGTAAGTGCGCCCTCCGGCAGGCCGTCGAAGCGCACCAGCGGGGTGTCGCCAACCGTGAACTGGATGCGCCGGGGCGTCGGGTCGGGGTTGGCGCAGATGGCGTCGATGCCCAAGGCGCGCAAAACCCGGGTGAGCGCCACCTGCGAACCGATACAATCGCCGTCGGGCCGGGCGTGCGAGATGACCACCACCCGTTGATCCTCGAGCGAACGCAGAAAACCCGCAAAGCGGTCGTAGAACTCGGGGTAGATCAACTCCACGCGTTACGCTTGGTCGGGGGGGGGCGTTTGAGCGGCTTTACGCGCCTTGTCCTGCGCCGCGATTTCATCGAGGACCGAGAGGATCCGGTTACCGCGATCGGTGGAGACATCCATTAAATAGGTGAAGTGCGGCATGTGCTTGAGGACGATGCGCCGTCCCAATTCGAAGCGGAAATCCTTGGAATTGTGCTTGAGCCAACGCAGGCATTTCTCGGTTTCCTCCTCGTCGCCGGTGACGGCGACGAAGACCCGCCCCTCGTGAAGATCAGGGGAGACTTGAACTCCGGTCACGGTGATAGCCACCGCCTCGTCCTTGTAAATGGTGCGGAGAATGGCGCTGAGCTCACGCTGGATAAGCTCGTTAACGCGAAGGGTGCGAGTGGACATGGTTTAGGCAAAGCGACTCGCCTGCGTTAGGCGAGTCGCAACAGGCAATCAGAGCGACGCGCGAACCTTGGTGATCTCGTAACACTCGATGACGTCACCGGTTTCATAACCGTTGAAATCACCCAGTTTGATACCGCATTCGAGGCCGGCGCGCACCTCGGTGGCGTCGTCCTTGAAGCGTTTCAGGGTGGTGACCTTGCCCTCGAAGATGATTTCCTTCTTGCGGCGGAGGCGGGCGGAAGCGTTGCGGGTGATCTTGCCCTCGGTGACCAAGCAGCCGGCCACAAACCCCTTGGCGAGCGGGAAGGTGGCACGGACTTCGGCGGCACCGGTTTTGGTTTCCTTGAGGTCGGGGTCGAGCAGGTCGGCCATCATTTCGCGGGCCTTATCGGCCAATTCATAGATGATGCCGTAGGTCTCGACGCGCACGCCGTGGTGTTTGGCCACGGCGGTGACACCGTTCTCGAGTTTGGTGTTGAAACCCACCACGACTGCGCCTGCAGCGCTGGCCATCAATATGTCGGTCTTGGAAACCAAGCCCACGTCGACGGACACGATTTCCAGGGAAACCTTGGTACTCTTGATGTTTTCGAGGACATTGCGCACCGCCTCGGTCGAACCGAACACGTCGGTCTTGATGATCAGCTTGAGCACCTTGGCCTGGGTGGCGGCGATGTTGGCAAACAGGCTCTCAATGGAAACCTCCTTGGGGGTCGCGTCGGCTTGCCCGGTGGTCTTACGGATGAGGTGTTCGGCTTGCTCGGCCTGTTGTTCGGCTTCGCGGGCATTTTTAACCGAACGGAACTCGGCACCGCTGTCGGGCGCGCCGGACCAGCCGATCACACGGACCGGAGTCGCGGGTGGGGCCTCCTTGATGTTCTTGCCGGCGTCGTCAAACATGGCGCGCACCTTTGCCCAATGCGGGCCGCATACGATGGAGTCGCCCACCCGCAGCGTGCCCCGTTGCACGATGACGGTGGCGAGGGGGCCGCGTCCCACTTCGATTTGGGATTCGATGACCACACCGTTGGGTTCGGCCTTGGGGTTGGCTTTGAGTTCAAGGACGTCCGCCTGAAGCAGAATCATGTCCAACAGATCACTGATACCCGTGCCTTTGGTGGCCGACACGGGCACGGTGACGATTTCACCACCCCAGTCTTCCGGGGCGATGTTGCGCTCTTGCATCTGTTGTTTGACCCGCTCGAGGTTGGCGCCGCGAGTGTCCATTTTGTTGACGGCAACCATCAGGGTGACGCCCGCATTTTGGGCGTGCTTGAGCGCCTCGTCGGTCTGGGGCATGAAGCCGTCATCGGCTGCAACCACCAGGACGGCGATATCCGTGACATCAGCGCCGCGCGCGCGCATTTTGCTAAAGGCGGCGTGACCGGGGGTGTCGAGGAAGGTGATCTTCTTGCCGGCGTGCTCGATTTGGTAGGCTCCGATGTGCTGGGTAATGCCACCCGCTTCGCCGGCAGCGACGTCGGCTTTACGAATGGCATCAAGCAGCGAGGTCTTACCGTGGTCAACGTGACCGAGGATACAGACAACGGGGGGACGGGTAGCTAGATTCTGAACCTCGGCCTCAGCCTCGGCCTTTTCCTTGTGGCGGGCCTTCTCTTTGGCGGTCTGCTGGATTTGCTGTGCAGCTTCGCCGCGATGCTTGATTTCCAGCGTGAAGCCGTGCTTGGCGGCGACCTTAACGGCCACTGGCTCATCGATGGCCTGATTCATCGAGGAGAAAATGCCCATCTCCATCAGCTCGGAGATGAGCTTGAAAGGCTTCATGCCCAGAGCGGTCGCAAAATCCCGGACGATGATCGGCGGCTTTAGGTGGATGACCTTGACATCACCCTCGGTGGTGATGGTCGCGGTTTGGGAGGGCGGCGTGGAGCGCATGGCCGGGTTGCCGGGGGCCGAAACGATGGCCGGGGCTGGCCGGGGTTGGCCGGGCAATGGCATCGGGGCGCGGGGAGCGGTAACCGGGGCCGGGGCGGAAGCGACCGGGGCCGGACGGGCGACCGGCGGGGGAAGGACGGGGGCCGTGCGTGGGGCGGAGGCGAAAGGCGGAACAGGTTGGGCCGTCACCGGTGCGCGCAGCGGGGCAGGTGCCGAGGCGGCAACTCCGGCTGGTCGGACAATGGGGGGAACGGGTGCAGGTGAGGCCATGGGACGGGGCGGCAACGGTTGAGGTACCGAGACCGGACGAGGGGCCGAAGGGGAGCCCGCCGGCACCGTTGCCGTGGGGGCGGGTTTGGGGGCCGAAATCGGCGTGGGGGGGATGGGCAAGGGGGGCGTCAGGACCTTGGCGGCTTCCTTTTCGCGGACCACATCCTGGGCGCTTTTCACGCTCGGCACCTTAGGGGCGACCGGTTCAGCCACCGGAATCTCAACCGGTGCCGGGGGGACCGCGACCACAGGGCTCACCTTGGCCGCAAACTCCTTTTCGATCTCCTCTTCGTAGATCTTGTTGAGCGTGCTGGATACGGACTTGGTGTCAGCAGTCACGAAGCCACGCTCCTTGAGCAAGGCCAACATGTCCTTGGCCTCCATGTTGTGTCGTTTGGCGAGTTCGTGAATGCGGATGCTCATTAAAAAAGTGGCGGCTGATGAAAAGTGACGGAATTAAAAAACGGCGCGGTGCGCCTTACTGGGTTTTACCCACGGTGCTGATAACGGTGGCGGCTTCGTCGCTGGTGAAACCGGCGTCAACCAAGTCGTCGGCACTAACGCCCTCGAAAGCGGCGGGAGAGTTGATCCCGATGGCAACAAGGCGCTCCGCCAGCAAAGGATCCAAATCGAAGGTTTTAATCAACGTGTTGGTGGCGACGGCGCGCGGGTCGGAAGAAACAGCCAGGTATTCCTCGATGTCGAGGCGCCAGCCGATCAGGCGCGAAGTCAGGCGGGCATTCTGGCCCTTGCGGCCAATGGCAATCGCCAGGTCCTCGGTGGCCACCTTGAGCAAGATGCGGTGGTTTTTTTCATCGAGAACAATCTCGCGCGGCATGGCCGGCTTGAGCGCCTCGATCACCATCTGTTTGGGGTCGGCGAAATAGTTGATGATGTCGATTTTCTCGCCATTGAGCTCACGGACGATCGTTTTGACACGAGCGCCGCGGGCACCAACGCAGGCACCGACCGGATCCACTTTGGGATCGGTGCTGACTACGGCCATCTTGGTGCGGTAACCCGGCTCACGGGCAAAGGCCTCGATCTTTACCGTGCCATCGGCGATTTCGCCGACCTCGACCTCGAACAGACGGCGGACAAACTTGGGGCTGGCGCGAGTGAGCATGAGTTCCGGGCCGCGGGGGGTGCTTTCGATCGCCAGCAGCAAGCAGCGAATACGGTCGCCGGGCTGATATTCCTCGCCGGGGACTTGCTCTTTAACGGACAGCACCGCCTCGGCTTTCCCCAAATCGATGTAGATGTCGTTGCGCTCCTTGCGACGCACCGTACCGGTTACAATGTTGCCAATCACGTCCTTGAAGTCGTCATACACGCGGTCCTTCTCGAATTGGCGCAGCCGCTGCATGACGGCCTGACGCGCCGTCTGGGCGGCGATCCGACCAAGGCTGGCGGGGTCGATTTCTTTCTCCAGCACGTCTCCCAGTTGAGCGCCAGGCTTGATCGATTGGGCTTTCTCGATGTGGATCTCGGCGCGCGGATTACTCACCGAATCAACGACTTTGAGCAGCGACCAGGCGTGAAGCTGGCCGTTTTTGGGGTTGATTTCGATTTTGAGATCCTGACCGGTATTAACACTTTTGAGCGCAGCGGTTTTGATGGCATTGACGATCGCGGCGATCATGTCGGCCCGGCCAATGCCCTTTTCCTTCTCCATGTATTCGAGAACTGAAAGAATTTCGCTGCTCATAGGATGTGTAATTGGTAAAAAAAAAGTGGGCCTGAGGGCCCACCTTCTGGAAAGTGAACGTTGTTAGAAAGGGGAAAATGTAGCTTGCGCGCTAATTTCTTGTCAAGTCCGGTGCCCGTTCGGTGCGTGGTTCCGGCATGGCGGTGCGCTTTTCTTGCGCCACGAGCCACCCCAACAAGCCTTGAACCGGCCCCTGAGACCGCGGCCTGGCCCGGCCATCAAAGACGCCCAAGGCGGTGAGCACGCGCGCCACCCGCTCGGGTGCGTCGCCCGCGAACCATCCCGCCCACACTTGGGACAAATCCACGCCGGTTTCGGCCGCTAGTAAGGGGAGAAAACCGTCACCCATTAAATTGTCAAAGCGGGCGCCCCTCACGCTGCCCGCGCACAACTCATCTATAAGGCGGGTGCGGTGAGCGGCCAGTTGCACCCGGCGACGCCAGGCGCCCAGTTCAGCCGCCGGTGGAGCCGATTTCAAGGTTGTCCATCGGGAGGTATCCCTCAGCCGTTCCACCCAGGCCGGCCGGGCGCGGCACCAAGCCGCGTATTGGCGCAGGCGCAGCCGGGGATGATTGAGAGGGCGCACCCCTTGCACACTCCAGTGGTCCGTCTCCGTGGCGAAAACCGGCTCAGGATCCACGCGGCCCTGCACCCAAGCGCCAAGGGGATGCGCCGTGGCGATGCGCAGCATCGGGACCCGGTTAAAGCGGTAACCGAGTATTTCCAACGCGGCGTGATGGCAGGCTCCGGCCCAGCCCAACTGCTGCAGACGTTGCCCCGCAAAGTGGACTTTGCTTCGCCAGCGTTGGGCGGCTTGTTTTTCCAACAGGCTGGCAAGGCCCTCAGCACCCAACGCGCCTAAGGTTTCCTGCGCTTGGTCCAGCGGGCGCCCGGCCAGGTGTTCGATCGCCGCCTCGGTGGCATATTCCTCCAAACCGTGGTGCAAGCGGGGAAGGAGGCATAAAATCGGGATCTTTCCCCCGTCCGATCCGCGGGTGTACGCCGCGTCGCTGGGAAAGAGCACCACGTGCAACCGCACCTGGGCGTAGGCCGGATCCGCCGCGTGCCCGTGCGTTTCCCAATCCTCGGCGTGGAGGTGCAACTCCACGTCGCCGGTGACCTCGCGTCCGTCCAGCAGCAGCCTCGCCCCGGCAAAGTCCGGTCCACCAAGGTGATTCCACCGCCCGGGATAACGAACGTTGAGCGAGCGTCCATCCTGGGTGGCGGCATCGGTGCCGTCGTAGTCGCCGCGTTGCCAAATCTGCTGCAGCAGGCGTTCGGGAAAGGTAAACGCGCCGTAAAGTCCTTGCAGCTCGGCCACGGCCCCCGGCTTTAAGTGCGGCGATTCGGGGTCGGTTTCGGGCATGGCGCTTAGCGCCGACACCAATCGCGCGCAGTGGTGCGATTAATTCCGTTCACCTGGGTGCGTAGGCGCCGTTCCGCCCGGTCAACGCGTGCGAGCAGGTCGGCGGTCGGCAACCAAACCGCCCCGGTGGCCTCGATGGTGTTACGCTGGGCCTGATCGCCCGTGGCCACCTCGCAGGCCGAGGCCGTTGCGGAGCGCCCAACCATCTGTTCAATCACATCGTCGGCCGTCAGGGATCGCGGGGTGTAAATCACCGTGAAGGTGCTCTGCTTGGAGGGGTGTTCGACCACCAGCTGCGGCCCGCGCCCGTCGATGACCACGGTGACCCGCACAGCCTCGACGTCGTGTAGGGTTCCCAAGCGCTGAATCAGAAGGCCGCGGGCCGCCTCGCGGTCCCGTTTGAGCAACCGGTTTGTCTCCGGCCAGGCATGGAGAACGTTGGCCGCGTCGACCAGGAGGTGTTGGGTAAAAGCCATGGCTGGGGGCAAACTGGACGGGCGCGTCCTCGGCGCAACCCCCGATTGGCCCCCGCCCGCCCGCGAGGAATTAGCCCAGCGCTCCCCTCTCCGGCCTCAATCTCCTGCCCCACTCTAAGCCCCGAACGCGGCCTCCTATTTTTGCGTTTAACCCGAGCCCCCCTCTCTCGGCCAGCACGCCCAGGACGAACGCCAAACGAGCCGGCTCGCAGGCCTGGGTTCAGCTTCGCCGCTCACGCATTAAAAATTGTCGTGTTGCGGTGGGGAGTCGTCTCAACCCGCGTCGGTCCTCGGGGTGAGACAATCCGCTGGATAACAGGCAAACCGATCAACCCAGGTGCTAGGGATTTCCCGCTATTTGCCGCAGGTAAGGGTTGC
>JBILBW010000011.1:0-37245 GCA_044353465.1 Rariglobus sp.
CGCAAGGAACGGGTTGAGGAAAACGAGGTGCAGGCGCATGAACGGGATAAAAAAAAGGCATTTCCCAGAGGGTACAACCCCGGACAGGGCAAAAGCAGCTTTGCCCTAGGTGTTGGCGGGGGCGCAACCTCGATTTCAGAAAGACTCAGACGTTGAGCGGGTGGACGGTTTTATCGGGCCCATGCATGTCCGGGGGTTTTTAGGGTTCTTCCCGTTTTGCTGTGGGTAAGGGCTGTGATTGCCTCGATTTAGTGGACACAGACATCCGCATTACACCGTAGCGTTTGGATCGCTTCCGAGGACAGAAGCGAAGTAGCTTGCCGCAGGAAGTGACCCAAACGCGGTGGACGCGGAGTCAGCCCGAATCGGGTGGCATCCCAAAGGAGCCAATGAAAGAAACACAAGTTAATGGATTAAAAGGGCATCGTCGATTTGACGAGATGCTCAAGCGGCTTGCGGTGGAGTTGTGATTGCGGGCCGAGCGAACGGTTAAGGCGGTGGCCGAGGAGCTGGGGATCACGCTAGACCGCTTGAAAGCATTGCGGCTGCTTTACGCGCCCAAGCCGTCGGGTCTGGAGCAGGCCAAGCCCAACCGGACACTCAAGCAGGTCGAGGAGGATAATGGGACGGCGCATCCTGTTCCTGCGCCTTGCCTAGCGACTGCGCCGAATCGCTCTCATACGTTCGCCAAGACGGCGCAGACGCCCGAACGCTGCGCGTTCCTTTCGCCACGCCTAGCCTGTGGCGAGATCCATATGCCGCTGTGCGTCTGGCCTCTTGCAGGGCGCCTTAGTCCGCCGCGTTCCGCGTCGGCACCCCTTCCATCGCCGAGGCAGCGTCTCAGGCTAGCATGGCGGGACGGCTGGCGGGCTTCGCCCGTCCACGCCTCAAGGAGCGTCTCCGACCGGCGACGGGCTTCGCCGTCGTCCCGCAGCTCTACCTTGCACACGCCCTGCTTCCCACGCGCTGTCCCCGGCGACGGAAAGACCGTTGGGCACACATGCACAACCATTCCGTCCTCTGGTGGATTTTCACCAACGTGAAATCGCTCACCACACCCACGCCCGCTGTGAATGCCCGTAACGGTATCCTCGCGGTCTTCGCCCGCGACCTCGACTTCATCCGCAAAACCGGCACGCCGGAACAAATCGACGAACTTACCGAAATCGAACAGCGACTTGTCGTTCTCTAAGCGCCAACGTCAGGGACGTTCCTAAAATGCGCCAAGGACTACGAGGCCGAGGGAAAACATGACCTCGCGAAACTTGCCCATCAGAAGGCCCACGAGCTGCGAACTTCAGCCCAGAACAGTAAACCCAGTCTCTATTCTACCGAATATTAGAATCAACACCGGCAGCGGGCCGCTCAGGCCGGTCAGCTTTGGAAGGCCTACGGGTATAAAATCATGATGAAAAAGCAGATCGGCGCGCGATTAGCCGCGTTGAAGTTTTGAAACACGTCAGACACCGAACGCAGCACCATGCTCGCGGATTTATTGGAAAAGGCTCACCCCGCCCAGCGGGCGGCATTGCTTCGCAAATGCTCCAAGCTTCGTCACGCCGAGCGCGTAGAGATGGCCGGACTACCGCCCATAATTGCCAATGAACGCGTAATCGTCGGTTGACGTAACCCCAGCTCACCAGCCACGCCCACCGGACAAACAAGGCGGGCTTTTGGCGCGTCCCCTCGCGATGCACCTACCCAGAGGCTTCGCCGACTCTTCGCAGAGTGCGCAAGGGTTCCCAACCTTGACCGCAGCCTTAAAAACAGGTCAGAAAAATCAGTGATTACGAATATTACGTAAATCACTGATTTAAAGTGGTGCCAGAGGCCGGGATTGAACCGGCGACCAAAGGCTTATGAGTCCTCTGCTCTACCACTGAGCTACACTGGCATATTTTCATCTAATAACTGTTAGTACTTCACACTGGCTTAACTTTCACAGCGATTTTCTCAGTTTTGAAGGATGGCCAACGAAACCATGATGAACGAATAGAAAATAAAGACACGGCAAAGAACTGAAACCCTTGGGTTGTTACGCCTCAAAGGAGGGAGTTACTACGGCCGCTTTTCTGCGGGCGGCAAGACGAAATTTGTCCGGATCGAAACCGACCTGCTGGAAATCGCACGGACTCTCTTTACCGACCACCGCGCAGAGGTGGAGAAAACGCGAAAAGCGGCACGCTCCAATAACGTGGGGACCGCCACCATGGCCGATCTGTTGGATCTTTACCACGCCCGTGTTGGCACCCGCTCCGACATCACCGAGGCAAACCGAATCCGCACGCTAAATAACGTCGGCTAAATCCTCAAGACATGGCAGGCATCGGGACACTTAGCCCCGACCAAATCACACGATCCGCAGTCGAACAATGGCGCGACCGCGCAATGACCAAGGTCACCGTCTACCGGCCCCAAGGCGCCAACACCATGGAGGGCGGAGCTTAAGGCGACTCTACGTTCTAATTCAACAAAGCCGTCGAGGCAATGGGCCGTACGCTTGACCTGGCCGTCGACTCTGGAACGAGCCACAGTGAGCCGCTCCAAGGTAAAATGGGATTAAAGGCCAAGCTGACACCCAAAAAAGCCTAAGTTGCCCGAGGCTGCCAAGGTGAACGAGATTTTGCCGAGATCGAAAAGAGCGGGTAGCGAGGCGGATGGGCTGTTGAGACGGCCGACCTCAGCCGGTTTATCGGCGTAACCGGCTGCCGCGTGATTGAAGCTGGTTTTGTCCGCTGGCAAGACGTGAAACTAGTGCGCGGATTTATCAAGGTGCGTGGAATCAAGACGGAGGCGGCCGCCCGCGAGGTGCCGCTGTGCAAAACAGCCCGCGAGCTGCTGGAATGCATCCTAGCCCGCCTCCACAGGGCCGCCACCGATTCGAGAGACGGCCAGCCGTACGTTGAACCAACCGCGCCAGTTCTGGTTGGAAAAGAGCTACAGAAGAGCCTAGAAAGCGCTTGCGCTGCCGTAGGTGCCGAACGGCTGACACATCGCGATTTGCGCGCCTGCATCGCCACCTCCTGCATCGAAGCAGGCGTCGACATCCCGACCGTTGAGGCATGGCTCGGGCATACCGACGGAGGGCGCTACTTATGAAAGTTTACGCCCACCACCGCAGCGAGCACTCCGTGCGCAAATGGCCGGGGTGAGTTTCTAAACTATTACCACACCAACAAAAAAGAGCGGTCGCGGACGAAAGGTTATGACCAAGGAAAAAGCGATAAAGTCGGGCCACATCGGCGGCGTCAACCGACGCCGGTAGTGCCCGCTGCGGTAGCCCTTACGGCCATCGCTGCGCTCGCCTTTGCCCGCGTCCAACCCCTCATCCATCTCGGCCTCCAAGGCAGTCTGGATCGTCGTTTGCAGCAGCTCTTTGATCGCTTCGTCGTCTTGTAAAAGCGCCAGCATTTGCTCGCGCGTGTGCTTTGTCATCGTAGTGTCCTTCGTCGGACGGATCATGGTTTTCCTTTGTTCAGTGGTTTTAGGCTTCATCACCAAACCACTTACCATGATCCGTCTTTTTGCTGAGCTTTTCGGACACTACCGAATCTATGCAAAAGCGAGGGAAGTCCCCCCACCGATCCGTTCGCGAAATTTCAACCCAAAAGGCTTTTAGGGCACGATAAACCGCCGATCAACCGATCGGCGGTTTTTTATGGAGCGCAGCCGTAAACTTGGCGGCCACCATTTGTCTTACGGTCTTGCCCATTGGACTTTGGTCCGTGGTCATTATTCATTCCAAAATGTCCACTCTCGTCTTCACTATCGCCAACCAGAAAGGCGGCGTCGGCAAAACCACCACCGCGGTCAACCTCGCGGCCGCGCTCGCCGAAAAGAAAATCCCCACCCTGCTGATCGACCTCGATCCCCAAGCCAACGCCACCAGCGCGGTCGGCATGGAGAAAAAAGCGGGCCGCAGCCTCTACGGACCGCTCAGTGGCGAGGGTACCGCCCTGGCGATGGTAACGGCCACCAACTACCCCCACCTTTCACTCATCCCGTCGGAAGAGGATCTGGCCGCCGCCGAAATCGAACTGGCCCAAACCGAAAACTACTTGGCTCGCCTGCGCGACATCATCGCCCCGCTCAAGGCCTCGGGCGGCTTCCGCGTCATCATCATCGACTGCCCCCCTGCCATGGGCGTGCTGTCCATGAACAGCCTAGCCGCAGCTGACTTCCTGCTGATCGCACTCCAATGCGAATACATGGCCCTTGAAGGCCTCGGCCAGATCATGCGCAACCTCGACCGCATTAAGAACGCGGGGCTCAACAACAAACTCCAACTCGGCGGCGTCGTCATGACCATGTTCGACACCCGCACCAATCTCTCCCGCCAAGTTGTCGAGGAGGTTAAAACCCACCTGCCGGATAAGATTTTCAAGACAGTTATCCCCCGCACGGTGCGCCTGAGCGAGGCCCCTAGCTTTGGCAAAACCATTTTTGACTACGACCCGCTTTCGCCCGGGGCCACTGCCTACAAGAACCTCGCCAAGGAGCTCATCTCCCGCTTCGGCCTGAACGGCAAATAAGCCTCGCGGTTCACGCGCCCTAGCCGTAACCGGCCTGGTGCGCTCCAGCTGAAGCGTTGTAGGACAAACCATAGCCGTGGGCTGCCTGAGGTAACGCAGGCTTTCAGACCGCTGGTGGGGTTTAACCAGCCTGGAAGTCTGAGCTACTTGTTTTGGCAACGAACTCACTTAACCATTCACCTGCCTGTCCCCGCCACCCGCTTCGTTTCATGTCTGTTTTCGCCAAATACCGGCACGCCTTCCTGATCGGACTGCAAAGCAACATCGTCTACCGATGGGGGTTTGCAGTGCGTGCGCTGTTCTCCCTGTTTCACCTCGCCTTTGTCTTCATCCTCTGGGGAGCGGCCTACCAGGGGCAAACCACCATCGGCGGCTTCGACCTCAACCAGACGCTCACCTACTTCATTGCCATCCTGCTGATGCAGTTTTTCATCGGCGCGTTCAACGAAGACTACCAAATCAGCGAGGAGATCCGCAACGGCCTGATCAACCAGTTCCTGCTCAAGCCGATCAACTACTACCTTTACCGGCTGAGCATCTTCGGGGCCGCCCGACTCGTGTCCGGCGCACTCGCCCTACTGCCCATCCTCGTCGCCCTGCCCTTTCTCAAAGACCACCTCGTCCTGCCCGAGGGAGGCTGGCGCATCGCTCTCGGCCTGCCCGCCATGGTCATGGCCGCACTGATCCAATTCACCATCGCCTACATCTTCGGTCTACTGACCTTTTGGTTCCTCGAGATCCAATCCTTCATCATCCTGTCGCTTGCGGTCGAAACGATCCTCGGTGGCCAAATGTTCCCGCTGGACCTGCTGCCCGCCTGGTTCTTCCGCCTCTCCCAGTGGCTGCCGTATTACTACCAGATGTATTTCCCCAATGCGATTTTCACCGGCCGGCTCGACTACGCCCAAGCGCTTTCCGGCCTCGCGATCCAAGCCTTCTGGGTCATCGCCTTACTCGGACTCGCCCAACTGCTGTGGACCCGTGGCCTGCACCGCCACACCGCCGTCGGCGGCTGAGCCCTAGCCTCCACGCCCACCCGCGATGAACATCATTGATTACCTCCGCATCTGGTTAGCTGGCGCCCGCTATTCGATCGTGCGCACCCTGATGTTTCGCTTCGACTTCATCATGTGGTCGCTGGTCGAGTTTTTTTGGATGGCGGTCAACGTGCTGCTCGTCGCGGTCATCTACGAACACACCCAGTCGATCGCCGGCTGGTCGCGTTACCAGATGCTCTTGCTGGTCGGCAGCTCGATGCTGGTGCAACGCTTCATCATGGGCTTTGTCTGGAGCAACCTCTTCGAGATGGCCCGCAACATCCGCAGCGGCCACTTCGACTTTTTTCTCGCCCAGCCCGGCAACCCGCTGGTCATGGTGTCTACCCGCAAACTCGACCTCGACGGTCTGGTCAACGCGGTGGTCGCCGCCGCCGTCGTAGTTTACGCCGGTGGCCAGCTCGGACTGTCGCCGTCCTGCTTGGAGCTAACCCTTTACGCGTTCATGCTGCTGTGCGGTTTTTTAATCAACTACGCCATCCTCCTGATCACCGTCTCGCTCACCTTTTGGCTGGGGGCGGCCCAAGGAATCGAGGGCAGTTATTTCACCCTGATGGAGTTTTCTCGTCTGCCGCAACAGGCCTTTAGAGGCGTTGGGCGGCTTCTCTTCGTGTGGATCTTACCGGCGGTGGTGGTGAGCAACGTGCCCGCCAACACGCTCCTCCACGGCTTTGATCCGCTCGGGTCCCTCTGGCTGCTCGCCGTCACCGTCGCTTGGCTCGGTCTGGCCATTTGGGTTTTTAATCGTGGCTTGCGCCGCTACGCCAGCGCTTCCTCGTAAAACCTGCCGCTCCAAGCGAGAACGATTCCGTCCCTGCCCGCCACCATGACCGCCCCCGAATTTACCGACCTGCAAGCCCGCCTGGGTCATACGTTCCAAACCCCCGCCTTACTGAGCCAGGCGCTCACCCACCCCGGCTACGCCAACGAACACCCCGAGGGGGGCGACCATTACCAGCGCCTCGAATTTTTGGGCGATGCCGTCATCCAGTTTGTCGTCACCGACGCGTTGTTCCGCCTGCGTCCGACGGAACGCGAAGGCGAACTCAGCCGGCTGCGGGTGGCCCTGACCAATGGGATTTTCCTCAGCCGGCTCGCCCACGAACTCGGCCTGCCCGCGCATTTACGCTTGTCCACCGCCGAGCAAAAAACCGGCGGCTCGCCCACGGCCGCCGGCGATGCCTACGAAGCGGTGGTCGGCGCGATCCTGGTCGATGCTGGCTTGCCCGCCGCGCAGGGGTTTATCCTCCGCACCTACGGCGCGATGGAAAACCGCCTGGCCAGTCAGCAGATCGAAAACGCCAATCCCAAGGGGCGCCTACAGGAACGCTACCAACCCACCCACGGCAGCGGCGCCCTCCGCTACGAGACCGCTGCGAGTGGTGGCGCCGACCACGCCAAAGAGTACACCTCAAGCGTCTTTTTGGGGGACCGACACCTCGGCACCGGCCAAGGCAGTTCCAAAAAACAGGCAGAGGAATCCGCCGCCCGCTCCGCGCTTTCAGCCGACAAAGTCTAAGCACCTCCGGCTCGTTCTTCGATTCCTCCTCGTTCTCGATTTTTGCGCTACCCGTGCTTCCCTCGACAAATCCAGCCGAAGTGAACGATTAGGAGTAGGAGTACCAAGCTCGCCCAATAACCCACTCTCGCCCGTTCCTGATGCCCGTCCCGTCCTCCCTCGCCCGCCTCAAACTCACCGGCGTTTGCCCGCCTGCCCGCGGCGCGGTTATCACCGAGCTCATGCGCGGACACCCCGCCCCCGTCTGGCTGGTGGTCGCCGAGGAACTCAAGCAGGCCGAACAACTCGCGGAGGACATCGCGTTTTTTCACCGTTCGGCCGGGGGCAATCCCGCAGCCGTCACCCCGCTCGTTTTCCCCGAGTCGATCCCCGACAGCCGCGACATGCGCGAGGCCTTCGCCGCCTCCGCCGACCGCACCACCGTACTCTCCCGCTTGCGCGCCTCGCGGAGCTGGGAGCTGGGAGCTAGGAGCTTGGAGCCGGGAGCTCGAAGCTCCCAGCTCCCAGCTCCTAGCTCCCAGCTCCCAGCTCACAGCTCTCAGCTCGTCATCGTCACCACGCCGGCCGCGCTTGTGCAGCCGGTCCCGGCGATCGAGGCGTTCGCCGATCGGGAAATCACCCTGGCCCGCGGCCAAGTTCAGTCGTTCACAGCCCTCCTCGAAACCCTCCACGGGCTCGACTACGACTCAGAGGCGGTCTGCGAATCCCCCGGCCACTACGCCATCCGGGGCGGAATCATCGATGTTTACCCGATCACCGCGACCGAGCCGTACCGCCTCGATTTTTTTGGCGATGAAATCGAGGACATCCGCGCCTTCGACCCGGTGACCCAGCGCTCAGGCGAACAGGTGCAGTCGATAACCCTGTCGGCATCGCCCCGCCTCAAACTCGACGCCTCCAAAACCGGACTCGCCGACTACCTCTCGCCGCTCACCCAACTGGTCTTCATCGAACCGGCCGTCCTCGACGCGGAGTTCACCGGTTTCGCCGACGAGGGTTTTGACGGGCTCACCCCGATTTTAAAAAAAGCCGCCGCCGCTTTCGGACTGGCCGACATCGACGAGGCTGCCGCCCTTTTCGATGGCGAGGACGTCAGTGAAACCACCTGGGATACCGAGAGCCTGATCCACCATCGCAGTTACCCCTCCGACGAGCTGGTCGCCCAGGAGCGACTCTGCGCCGAGGAGGCGGCGCGGCGCAACTTCCTCCAGCAACTTGTCGCTTGGAAAAAGGACGGCTACGGGCTGGCCTTCGTCGTTTCTAAGGAGGGCGAGGAGCAGCGGGTGAAGGAAATCCTCGCCGAGGATTCCCGCTTCAAAGGGCTGCAACCGCTCTGGGTGCGCGGCACACTCAACGAGGGCTTTCGCTGCACCTACCGCGCCGGAGCCGGGCTGCTCTGGTCCACCTTGCCCAAACGCAAGCTGGGCGAAATCGGCGGCCTGGTCCTCGTTACCGAGACCGAGCTTTTTGGCCGCCAGCGCACCCGCCGCGTCAACGGCCCGCAGCGCGCCCTTGTTAACCGCGCCCAGGTCGACCAGTTGCTCGACTTTGCCGAACTGGTCGAGGGCGACTTCGTGGTCCACCTCCAGCACGGCATCGCGCTCTATCGTGGGTTGACCAAACTCGAAATGCGCGACGGCCTGCGCGAGGTCATCTCGCTGGAGTTCGACGACGGGGTGACCTTGCACGTGCCCCTGCAGGAGTCGCACCTCATCAGCCGCTACGTCGGCCTCGGCAAAACCAAGCCCCAGCTGGGCAAAGTTGGTTCGGGCCGCTGGGAAAAGACCCGTCAGGCCGCCGAGCGCGCGACCATCGACCTGGCCGCCGATCTGTTAAAAATCCAGGCCCAGCGCGAGTCCCAGTCCGGCCACGCCTTCCCGCCGGACAACGACTGGCAAAAGGAATTCGAGGGCTCCTTTCCGTTCAACGAAACCAAAGATCAGCTCAAGGCCATCGAAGAAACCAAAGCCGATCTGGAACGCGACCGGCCGATGGACCGGCTCATCTGCGGCGACGTCGGCTTTGGCAAAACCGAGGTCGCCATTCGTGCCGCCTTTAAGGCAGTGCAAGGCGGTCGGCAGGTCGCCATTTTGGTGCCGACCACCATCCTCGCCCAGCAGCACCTGAACACATTTCGTGAGCGCATGGCCGGCTACCCGATCGCGGTGGAAATGGTCAGCCGTTTCCGCACCAAGGGCGAAACCACCCGCATCCTCGCCGCCACCGCCCTCGGCCAGGTCGACATCCTCATCGGCACCCACCGGATCCTCGGGGCCGACGTGGCGTTTAAAGACCTCGGGCTTGTCATCGTCGACGAGGAGCAGCGCTTCGGCGTGAAGCACAAGGAGCGCCTCAAAGCCATGCGCGCCACCGTCGACATTCTTTCGATGTCGGCCACGCCGATCCCGCGCACCCTTTACATGGCGATGACCGGCGCGCGCGACATGAGCGTGATCGAGACCCCGCCGGTCAACCGCCACCCGATCCAAACCATCGTCAAAACCTATGACGACAAACTGGTGGTCGAAGCGATTCGCCACGAACTGCGGCGCGGCGGCCAGGTGTTTTACCTACATAATCGCGTCCAAACGATCAACCTCGTCGCCGCCCGCCTCACCGAGCTGATGCCCGACATCACCGTGGGCGTCGGCCACGGGCAGATGGACGAACACGAGTTAGAGCGGGTCATGACCGAGTTCGTGGCCGGCAAATACCAGGTGCTCGTGTGCACCACGATTATCGAGACCGGCCTGGATATCCCCAACTGTAACACGATCATCATCGAGGGCGCGGACCGCTTCGGGCTCTCGCAACTCTACCAACTCCGCGGCCGGGTCGGGCGGTTCAAGCACCAGGCCTACGCCTACCTGTTGCTGCACCGGCACACGCGCCTGGTCGAGCTCACCCGCGAGCGCCTCAACGCCCTGCGCACCCACAACCAGCTCGGGGCGGGTTTCCGTATCGCCATGCGCGACTTGGAACTGCGCGGGGCGGGCAACTTGCTCGGTTCGCAACAAAGCGGCCACATCATCGGGGTGGGCTTCGAGCTGTATTGCCAGCTCCTGCGCCAATCGGTCGCCCGCCTCAAAGGTGAGAAAAACGCCTCCGCGATCCGCGCCGCCGTGAAGCTCGACTTCGTGTTTGTGGGCGAATCGACCGCCGCCCTCGGCTGCCCGGCAAGCCCAGCCGGCTCGGCCGGCGCGCCCATCCAAACCTCCTACCAGGCGATCAAACGGGCCGAACAAGCCGACGATGGTGCCGTCGAGGTGGCCAAGATCCAGGCGCGCATCCCCTCGGCGTTCATCACTGAAACCCGGCTGCGCATCGACTTCTATCGGCGCCTGGCGATGGCCGGCAGCGCGCTCCAGTTAAAGGAAATCGAGTCCGACCTGCGCGACCGGTTTGGGCCGTTTGGCGACGAGGTCCGCGCACTGTTGCTCATTACCGAGATCCGCATCCGGGCGGAGGGCAAAAGGATCATCACGGTGGAGACGGAATCCTCGAGGCTGAAGTGTGCGCGCGGCAGCGGGGTGCGAGACGATTTTGTGATGGTGGGCGCCCGTTTCCCCCGGCTGACCGCGCCCAAGGCCCTGGCCCGGATGCGCGAGATCCTCGCTTTCCTCAACAACCTGCCATCCGCCCTATGAGCGGTGGGCGGAGGGGCGGGCGGGCAAGCGGGGAGTGAATCAGTTGAGCACCAGTGCCGGCTGGTTTTTTTCAGGCACAAATTTATCCTCACTGTGGAAATTAAACTTCATGCCGAAGTTCCCCCGCTCCCGCCAGCCAAGGTAAAAGGTGAAGCCCTTGCGCTCGTAGGAGACAAACGGGAGCAGGACAATGTGCCGGCGCGCCACCGCAAAATTCCAGCCCCCGTGCGGACCGGCGTTGTGAGCGGGGAATTTCCCGCTGCGGTAAAACTTCTTGTCTGCCACCCCGATGACGTAGTGGCCGAAGTTGTGAAACGGGTTACGCACATACCATTTAAAGGCGCGGTGTCGGTCGCCCGGACAATACCAGTCAGGGGGGGTGGGCTCATCGACATTGCCCAGCCACCAGACAGGGTTAAGTTTCTGATAAAACTGGATTTTGCCCGGGGTGGGTTTGGGCGAAATCCGAATGGTGTGCCAGCGGGCCTCGGGAGCCTCCAGGAGGGCAGTCGGTGGTGTTGCGACCAATCGGTCGCCGCCGCCATCCTGACCTGTCAAATCCCACCCATTCGCGAGCACTACGACCAACGTCAGCGAAAAGCCGGTGATCTTCATGGCCAAATTAAGCCACCCAGGGCCCAAAAAGGGAATCTGCAAATGGAGTTATCGCCCACCTTGGGGTGGGGCGCTGTCCTAGACAAAACACACCCCGAGCAGCACGCTACCCCCAACTAACTCGCTAATCTAAAACTAGTTAAACGACAAAAAGCGCCGTTGCTACCGGTGAGGCGTCCCAGGCGGGTGCGCCACCGGCCAGCAAGCGAAACTCAGCCAATCAATTTGGCGTAAGCGGCGGCGTCCAGAAGTGCATCAACCTCGGCCGGATTGCTCAGCTTGAGCTTGAGCATCCAGCCGCCCTGATAGGCGTCCTGGTTCACCGTCTCGGGGGCGGCATCGAGCGCCGGGTTGATCGCGATCACCATGCCAGCTACCGGGGCATACAAATCGGAGGCGGCTTTGACCGACTCGACCACGCCATAAACTTGGCCGGCGCTCAGGGTCGCCCCGACCTTGGGCAGTTGCACGTAGGTGATGTCACCCAAGCTGTTTTGGGCGTAATCGGTGATACCCACAGTGGCCGTGCCGTCAGCGGCCAGCTGCAACCATTCGTGGGACTTGGCGTAACGGAGATCAGAAGGAACGTGGCTCATATTAGGATTTTTTTAAGGGGACGAAGGGCGGCTTTACCAGCTGTAAGTTAATCGAGGTGCCACGGATATCGACGGCCAGCGGGGCGGTCGCCGAAGCGGTGGTCACCAGCGCTGAGCCGATGGCCTCGTTGAGGATCGGGGTCAGCGTGCCGGAGAGCACTTTGCCGACCACGGCCCCATCGGCGCCAAGCACTGGGGTGTCGGCACGGACGATGCGGCGGTCGCCGGTCTTGAAAAACACGACCTTATGGGTGCCCCCGTTGGTTTTTTCGGCCAGCAAGGCGGCCCGACCGATGAAGTCGCCGCCTTTGTCCAGTTTCACCGTCCAGCCGAGACCGGCGGTGAGCGGGGAAATATCTGCCGTGATCTCGTGCCCGTAGAGCGGATACCCCGCTTCGAGGCGCAGGCTGTCGCGCGCACCCAGCCCGGTGAACTCCAGGCCGTGGGCGGCCCCGGCCGTGACGACTGCTTGCGCCAAGCGAACGGCCTCGCCAGCCGGATGATAAAGCTCAAACCCGTCTTCACCGGTGTAGCCGGTGCGGCTGATGATGCAGGGGACCCCGGCCACGGTGCCAGCGACAAAGTGGTAATACCCCACCTGATCGAGTTTTTCCGGGGTGAGCGACTGCACGATGGCGGCAGCGGTCGGACCTTGCACTGCGAGCAGCGCATAATCGGCCGAACGGTCCGTGACGGTGACGGCAAAGGCCTTGGCTTGCTCTTGGAGCCAGGCCACATCCTTATCGATGTTCCCGGCGTTGATGCACAGGAAGAAATCCTCCGGGCCGCGCATATAAACGAGTAAGTCATCGACCACTCCGCCGGACGGATAACACATCGGCGAGTAGAGCACGCGGCCGGGGAAAAGCTTGGAGACGTCGTTGGTGACGACGTAATTCAAAAACCGCAGGGCGTCGGCTCCCTTGACCTCGACCTCGCCCATGTGGCTCACGTCGAACAATCCGGCGGTGCGCCGGACGGCTTTGTGCTCCTCTAGAATGGAGCGGTATTGAACTGGCATTTCCCAACCGGCGAAGTCGACCAAGCGGGCTCCGTGGGCGGCATGAAAATCGCGTAAAGGCGTGCGTTTAAGATCGGTCATGAGGGGGGCCAACTAGGCCCGCCCCCACGAGTCTGGGCAAGTCACTTCGCCGCCGACCGCCCAGTTAAAAAACGAACCACCTAGTTCGCGAAGGACTTAATGATTTCGGCGACCAGAAACTTGTGGTCGGCTGCGGAGATTTCCTTGGCTGCGAACAGCGCATCGGCCTGGAGCACCGCGTAGGTTAGGGCCAAGTAACGATCACTCTCGGAGCCGGCCGGTAGAGCCGGACGCAGGTCAACCACTAAGTCGCCAGGGGTGAGATCGGTCATAGCGCCGAGGTCATAATCGAGGCCCCAGCGCAGAAACCGTTTAGAGTACTCGTTTTCCACCGGTAGCAACGCGGTGGGCGCATTGGCGAAGCCGGGTTTACGCAGTTCGATGTTGTAGGAAGAGGAGCGCTTGAGGCTGACACGCAGGGGGGTCTTGCCGACCTCCTCGCCGTTAATAAAAGCAGTGGCGCCTTCTGGATTGGAGCGTACGGTAACCTGCTGCGACCGGCCTTTGGCGGCCAACGCACAACCGGAAACACTGACTAGGGCAAAACCGACCATGACGGCCGGTATAAGGAATCGAATTTTCATGGGGGTAAAAGGCAGAAGGTCTGCACCTTATTTTTAGCAGGTAACTGCGGTCAAGGGGAATAACCCAACGGAATTCGCTCAATGGTTAAACTCCTCGACTAGGTCACAAACCTTCAGTCGATTTTCCTCTGGAGACTCCTGCTCAGCCGCCCTGACTATTCGCACGCCGCCCACTTTATCCATGTTTCTCGCCTACTGGGTTCACAACCTAAGCCCCTTTGTCGTTCAATTTACCGACACCATCGGCATCCGTTATTACGGTCTGGCCTACCTGCTGGGTTTCGTCGGGGGGGGCCTGCTGCTCCACGCCTATGCCCGCGCCGGCCGATCCCGCCTGCCCGCCGCTTTGGTGCCCGATTTGATCATCGCCTTGGTCATCGGAGTGATGGTCGGCGGCCGGCTCGGATCCTTTCTGCTGTATGAGGGGTGGCGCTCACTGGGCTCCGATCCGCTCGCCCTGTTTAAAATCTGGCAGGGCGGCATGGCTAGCCATGCCGGATTCATCGGCGTGGCCGTGGCGATCGCCTGGTTTGCCCACCGCCAGCGTATCGCCTTTTTGCACCTCGCCGACCTGATCGCTTCGGTGGCCGGTCTAGGGCTGATGCTGGGGAGGATCGCAAATTTCATCAACGGCGAGCTCTGGGGCAAAGTCTCCCACGTGCCCTGGGCGGTGATTTTCCCTGAAAGCGCACCCGCGGGCGTTGCCCTCGAACTGATTCCGCCGCGCCACCCCTCGCAGTTGTACGAGGCGGCGCTGGAGGGCGCCCTGTTGCTTGCCGTGATGCAATGGCGGTTTTGGCGCACCCCGGTAGCCGCCCGCCAACCGGGGCGCATGGCCGGAGAATTCCTTATCGCCTACGCGGCGGTGCGCATGATCGGGGAAGTGTTCCGCGAGCCTGACGCGGGGGTTTCGCCGATCCTCGGCCTGAGCCGGGGGAGCTTTTATTCAATTTTCCTAATCGCCATGGGACTGCTGCTGGTGTGGCGCAGCTGCCGTACCTCGACCTCGCGCCGGCCAACCGCCTAAACCCGCGCACGCAACGAGACGCCGGCCTCGCTCAACCCCGTGCGGAGTGCATGCGCGAACCCCAAGGCGCCGGCGCCGTCACCGTGCAGGCAAAGGGTGTCCGCAACGAGGGCAACGTCCTCCCCCGTCGTCGCGCGCACCCGACCATCTTGGACGAGGCGCAACACTTGGGCGATGGCGTCAGCCGGGGTCGTAATCACCGCCCCGGGCCGGTCCCGGGGGGTGAGTGAACCGTCCGCCTGGTAAGTGCGATCGGCAAACACCTCTGCGGCCACCCGCAAACCGTGCGCGCGCCCCGCGGCGAGCAGTTGCCCGCCTGCCAGGCCATAAATCCAAAGCCGGGAGTCCACCTGCGCCACCGCTTGGGCGACCGCTGCGGCGACCGCCGGATCGCGGGCGGCCTGGTTGTACAGCGCACCGTGGGGTTTAACATGGGTAACTTGGGCGCCTTCGCTGGCGGCGACCGCGCGCAAGGCCTCGACTTGCGCGCGGACCAGCGTGGCGATTTCAGCCGGAGTTAACTGGAGTTCGCGCCGGCCAAAGCTGGCGCGGTCCGCAAACCCGGGATGCGCCCCGATCGCCACCCCGTACCGCAAGGCGGACCGCACCGTGGCCCGCATCGTCGGGAGGTTGCCGGCATGGGCACCACAGGCGATGTTGACCGAGGTGATGAGCGCCATCAGCTCGGCGTCCGCTTCGCCGCCTTCGCCAAGGTCGCAGTTCAAGTCGATGGCTGCGGTCATCTCGTTAGGTCAGCTTAATCTTCGAGCGGACTCCCGCCGCCAGCAGGGCCAGGGACTGTTCCTGCTCAAGATAGAGCGCCTGCGCCTCAGCCAGCGTCACCTCGGTGAAGCTCACCGTGTCGCCCGTGCGGGCCTGCGCCAATTTGGGTAGGTCCACGGCGATAATCTGGGCAATTTTGGGATAACCGCCGACCGTCTGCCGATCTGCCATGAGTATAATCGGCTGGCCGTCCGGGGGGACTTGCACCGAGCCGAAGGCAAGACCCTCGGACAGCAATTCCTGGTCGGGTGAACCCTGCGCCAAACCGGACCCGGCTAAGCGCAGTCCCATGCGGTCGGACTTGGCGGTGATCTTGAAGGTTTCGTCCAAAAACGCCCGCCGGCTCGGCGCCGAAAACCAAGCCCATTGCGGGCCGGGGATAAAGCGCACGCTCACCACGCTGCCGCCCGCCGCACAAAACTCCGCCGAGGCGCTCCAGCGTCCGTCCACCTCAAGCCCGCTCGGGCGGGCGGCAAGACGGTCGCCAGCTTTGAGCGCCCGGCCGTTCCACCCGCCTCCTCCCGTACTCAACATCGTGCCCGCACCGCCCAAGACCTCGGCGACCTCCAGCCCCCCGGCGATGGCGAGGTAGGCGCGCGCCCCGCGCACCAGTTCGCTCAAGGCGACGATTTGCCCCGCATCGACTTTCCACGGCCGCCAGCCCGGCACGCCGCGGACCTGGGCGCCGGTCACCGCGATCCAGCTGTCGCGCAAAAACAACAGTTCGGGGCCGTTCACCGTGACCTCGAGTAGCGGCTCGTTTTCGTCATTGCCGAGCAGCAGATTGGCCACCCGGGCGGCCGTTCGGTCCATGGCGCCGCCCACGGGGATCCCCTGGTGCTGCCGGCCGGGGCGACCGAGATCCTGCACCGTTGTGAGCATCCCTGGCTTAATCACCTCAAAAGCGGCCAAATGTTTAGGGACTTTGGCGGAAACCATTGGCGCGACCGGCTCCAGTTGTTTCGCGGCCTGCTGCGGCGTGATGGCGGTGAACTTCACGCTGTCGCCTGCTTTGAGGAGCGCCGGCTCCACTTCGTCCTCCGGCCGGAACAGGCGGGTTGGGGTACGGCCAAGCAAAACCCACCCGCCCGGAGTGGCCGACGGATAAACCCCGGTCTGAACACCCCCAATGCCCACACTCCCTGGCGGGACCGCCAGGCGCGGAGTGGCCCGCCGCGGGGTGGCCAGTTTTGCCGCCAGGCCCAACAGGTAGGGAAAGCCCGGGGAGAAACCCACGGCAGCAACCCGATAAACCCCCGCGGTATGAATCCGGATGACCTCGGCTTCGCTCAGCCGGGTGTGTTGGGCGACCTCGGCCAAGTCGGGCCCATATTCGCCGCCGTAACACACCGGAATGACCACCTCGCGGGCTGCCGGGCGCTTGGCCCCGCCGGTGACGACGGGCGCGGTTTCGATCCAACGCTGCACCCGCTCGTAAGGAGTTCCGTGGCCGGTAACCACCTTCACCGGGTCATAGTGAACCACCACCGTGGTGTAAGCCGAAACGATATCGGTAACGCCGACCAGAGGCGCTTGGTTTAGGGCGTGCGCCAAAGACTCCACCGCATCCAAAGCGGCGGTGGGTGTTTTGGCGCTGAGCACCACCATCACAGCACAATCCCCAAGCGGTATAAGTTGCATGGGCGGGACTGTGCAAATCCCGCCGCAAAGCTCAAGGCCGCCGGCAGCGGATCGCCAACCCCGTCCCGTTGACCTCATTAAACCCGAATAGATTGGGTTGCAGTTTAGCCACCAGTCGAGGGATGGTGGCCGCTTATGTCGCCTCGTCACCTCCCCTTTATTTTGGTTTTCGTCGCTCCGCTTCTGACCTCAGCCTGCCGCGAGGCCAAGATCGCCACCTACCGAGTGCCCAAGGAGGCCGCTCCCGCCGCCGCTGCTGCTGCCAACACCGCTCCTGCGGGGGATCCCCACGCTGGGCTGGGCATTCCGCCGGTCAACTCCAGCGCTTCCCCCTCCCCCTCGCCAGCACCCGCCGGCACTGACATGGCCGCCACCGCCGTGCCCACCGCTGATGCGACTGACCTCAGCTGGACGGCCCCCGCCTCCTGGCAGGCGCGCCCAGCCACCGCGATGCGCAAAGCCACCTTCATTATTCCCGGTGCCACCCCTGGGGAACAGGCCGAACTCGCCGTCACCGCTTTCCCGGGCGACGTCGGCGGCAATCTCGCCAACGTCAACCGCTGGCGCGGACAACTCCAACTGCCCCCCATCGAGGCCGCCGCGCTTCCCGCCGCCTTGACCCACATCGACATCAACACCCTTCACGTAGATCTGGTCGAACTGATCGGCCCCGAGTCCGCGCAGCGCAAACGCGTGATCGGCGCCATTGTCCCCCACAACGGCGCGACGTGGTTTTTTAAGCTCACCGGGCCCGATGCGCTCGTCGCCGCCCAAAAAGCCGATTTCCTCGGCTTCCTCCAAACCATCAAAACGCGCTAAGCCATGGCTGACATCTGGAATTCCTTCGTGAAGTTTTTCACCTCGCTGCAGGTCACGGTGGTCCTGCTGGCGTTGTCCATAGTACTGATTTTCGCAGCCACCCTCGACCAGGTGAACCTCGGGATCTGGGCCGTGCAGGAGAAATATTTCCGCACCTTCGTCGTACTCTGGAACGTCAAGGGCTTCCCGGTACCGGTGTTTCCCGGCGGTTATTTCATCGGCGGGCTGCTGCTGCTGAACCTGATCGCCTCCCACCTTTACCGCTTCAAATTCACCTGGAAAAAATCCGGGATTTTCCTCACTCACGCCGGTTTGATCATCCTGCTGATCGGTGAACTGCTCACCGGACTCTGGCAGGAGGAATTCCAGCTCCGGCTCGATCAGGGTCAAACCCGCAACTACTCCGAAAGCTACCGTGAGAACGAGCTGGCCGTGATCGACGCCACCGACCCGCAATGGGACCAAGTCATCGCCATCCCCGCGGAGCGCCTGGGGGGGCGTGAGCCGATCCAGCACGAGCGTTTGCCGTTCCGGGTGGTCACCCGGTCCTACTACCCCAACGCCATCGTGCAAATGCGCGAACAATTGGGCAACGTCAGCACGCCCCCGCCCGCTTCCCGCGACATCGGCGCCAAGCTGGTGGTGATCCCCACGCCGATCACCTACAAACAAAACGAGCGCAACCAGCCCTCCGCGGTCATCGAACTGGTCGGCCCGGCCAACACTTCGCTCGGCACCTGGGTGGTTTCGACGATGTTGGCGCAGCCCCAAACCTTCGATTATGCCGGCCGCACCTGGCGTCTCGCCCTGCGTTCGACCCGCGCCTACAAGCCCTACTCGCTCACGCTGCTGAAGTTTTCCCACGATCGCTACATGGGCACCGACATCCCCAAAAATTTTGCCAGCAAGGTGCGCTTGCACTCCCTCGATGGCCAAACCGACCGGGAGACGCTAATCTACATGAACAACCCGCTGCGCTACGACGGGCTGACGTTCTATCAAGCGGGTTTTGATAACAACGACACCACCACGATCCTCCAGGTGGTGCGCAACCCCAGTTGGCTGCTGCCCTACATTGCCTGTGTGATGATGGGGCTGGGCCTGAGTATCCAGTTCGGCATCCACCTCGTCGCCTTCGCCAACAAGCGCCGCAAAACCGCCTGATCGCC
Organism: Rariglobus sp.; assembly: GCA_044353465.1. Taxonomy (GTDB): domain Bacteria; phylum Verrucomicrobiota; class Verrucomicrobiia; order Opitutales; family Opitutaceae; genus Rariglobus. Next base: position 19,090 of record JBILBW010000011.1, read on the forward strand.
ATGAAACGCCTGATTCCTACTCTCATCCTCCTGCTCGGTGCGATCGGCCTCGCCTACCCGCTGCTGCGCCCCACCCCATCCGCCTTCGACCTCGACGGCTTTGGGCGGATTCCCGTGGTCGCCAACGGCCGCACCAAACCGCTCGACAGCGTTGCCCGCAACACCCTGCTGCTGCTCCAGGGTCGCCAGCGCGTGGTCACCCCCGATGGCACCACCCTCGCGCCCACCGCCTGGTTGCTCGACGTGTTATTCCGCCCCGACCGGGCCGACAGCTACCAGCACTTTGAAATTGTTAACCCCGGGCTTCTTGACGTCTTCGGTCTTACGATCGAGGACGGCGCCGGCAAAAAGCGTTTTTCCTACCGTCAGCTCACCCCCAAACTGGAGGAACTCGACCGCCAAGCCCAGCTGGCCCAAGGCGTCGAAAGCGCGCTGCGCACCGCCTACCAGCGGGCCGTGGTCAACCTGCGCGACCACGTTATCTTTTACCAACAGCTCAAACACAGTCTGGTGATGCCCGACGGTTCAGACTTCTTAGGTAACCTGTTGCGCCTGCAGGACAACCTTGCCGCTGGGATCGAGGCCGTACGCAGTCGCCAAAGCGGCACGCCGTCCAACCCCGAGCTCGCCAGCTTTGTGATGGAAATGGGCTCCAAATTCATGCGCATGGAGCAGATCGGCATTCTGTTGGTGATCCCGCCGGCCAAGGGCGCCGCCGACACCCATTGGGTCAAGGCCGGCAAGGCCCTGCTCGGGACCTTCCAAGTTGACTCGGTTAACGTCCACGCCCTCACCTTCGCCGGCCTGCAACGCACCTGGAACGATCAAAACGCCGAACAGTTCAACACCCTGCTGTCGAAACAGAGGGCCGAAGCGGAACGCGCCTACCCGGAGATCCTGAAAAAAACCGATGCCGAGGTGCGCTTTAATCAAGCCGAGCCGTTCTACAGCAGCATGGCCCTCTACGTCCTGGCCTTCTTACTGGCGGCCTGCTCCTGGTTGAAGTGGCCGGAAGTCCTGCAGCGCGGGGCTTATTGGCTGGTACTGCTGGCCTGGGTCGCCACCACTGCCGGCATCGTCATGCGGATGTGGATTGAGGGCCGCCCCCCAGTGACCAACCTGTATTCCTCCGCGCTGTTTGTCGGCTGGGGCTGCGTTGGCCTCTGCTTGATTCTGGAAAAAATCTACCGCAACGGGATTGGCAGCGTGGCCGCCGCACTCACCGGCTTTTGCACCCTGGTGATCGCCCACCACCTCTCACTTACCGGCGACACCTTGGAAATGATGCGCGCCGTGCTCGACTCCAACTTCTGGTTAGCGACCCACGTGGTGGTGATCACCATCGGCTACTCGGCCACTTACCTCGCCGGGTTTCTCGCCGTCATCTACGTCTGCCGCGGCGTGTTTACCCGCTCGCTCGATCAGGCCACCGCCGACTCGCTCAATCGCATGGTTTACGGCATCACCTGCTTTGCCACCCTGTTTAACTTGGTTGGGACGATCCTCGGCGGGATCTGGGCCGACCAATCCTGGGGTCGCTTCTGGGGCTGGGATCCGAAGGAAAACGGCGCGCTCATCATCGTCATCTGGAACGCGATCATCCTGCACGCACGCTGGGGCGGTCTCGCGCGCACCCGAGGCCTCATGGCCCTGGCGATTTTTGGCAACATTGTCACCAGCTGGAGCTGGTTTGGCACCAACATGCTTGGCGTCGGCCTGCACAGCTACGGCTTTATGGATCAGGCTTTCGTCGCCCTGGTGGCCTTTGTCGCCACCCAACTGGCACTCATTGGACTTATCTACCTGCCCAAAGCCCACTGGCGCAGCGCGTCAACCCTGCGCTGACCTCGTGCCCCTGCCCCCGGTCGAGACTCCCCCCGTGCCCAAGGGTGAGTCGCCCGGGGCGCTGTCCCGCTCGAGACCGGCCGAAACGCAAACCGGTTTCCCACGGCGGTGTCCCCACTCCAGGCCACGGAGGGGCAAACGGGTGGAAGTGGGCGCAGTTTTTTTCTCAAAAAAATGCTTTAACCCCACTGGAGTTGGCTCTGTCGCGTGCCGTTATTGAGACCTACCCACCATGATCACCCACCCCGTTTCCGACGAAAAGATCCTCAACGCGGCCAAATCCCTGCCAGTCGCTCCGCAAATCATGGCGCGACTGCACAAGATGTTGCTGGATTCCAACTCGGGCTTGCCCGAAATCGCGACTCTGCTGAAACGCGATGTCAGTCTGACCACGCGTATCATCCGTATTGCCAATAGCCCCGCCTACAACGGTGGCGGACTCGGCACGATCGAAGAGGCTCTGCAACGCGTCGGCTTTGGTGAAGTTTTCCGTCTGGTCGGCGTAGCGGCCAACGCCAGCTTGGCCGACGCCCAGCTGGGCTTTTATGGCTATTCCGGCGATTTATTTCGGTCGAACAATCTCTGCACCGCTCTCGTTATCGAGCGCATTGCCATCAAAACCCGGAATGATCCGCGGGTGGCCTACACCGCCGGCCTGTTGCGGGGCATCGGCCAACTCCTGCTCGACCGCATCGCGCGCGACACTCTCAGCCCGAGCCAAAAGTTCAAAGAAATCGGCGGCGGCCGCCTGAAGCAATGGGAGCTTGAATGCTTTGGAACCACCCACCAAGACGTGGCCCGCTTGGTCCTGACCCAATGGGGCTTTCCTGAACGGGTGGTCGAAACGGCCTGTTTCGACTCCACGCAAGGCGCCCCAGAAACCCCGCTCACCCACGCGATCAAACTAGCCGCCTCGATCGTGCGCATCGCCGGTTTTGGCCTGGAAGGCGAAGACACGGCCTGGGGCATACCCCACGAAGAGCTGGCTGCCACCGGATTAAGCATGGACGACGTCACGCTCATTCGCACCGAGGCGCTTGCCGCCATGCAGGCCCTGTCGGATAACTGAAGCGTCAGCCGCTAAACCACGAACGGATTAAACGTCCGTTCGTTTTTGATGGTGGTTAAGGGTCCGTGCCCGGGTGCGACCACGGTGGATTCCGACAAAGCCAGCAGGCGTTTAAGGTGCAGCTTGAGTCGTTCCCCGCAAAAAAAAGGGCAGCCCACAGAACCCGCGAAAAGAATGTCGCCGGAAATAAGCAGCGCACGGGCCGACCACAGACCCGTCGCCCGCACAAGATAAGAGTTGTGGGCCTCTGTATGCCCGGGGGTGGCCAGCGTCTCCACCTCCAAACTCGCCAGGTTCATACGCGAGCCCTCGGCAAGCGCCACCGCTCCGGGGATTACCGCCCCAACCGGACCGAACACAGGAACCGGACCGAATCGGCGCTGAATCTCGGCCAGGCCTCCCACATGCTCGGTTTCCCGATGGGTGATAAAAATCGCATCCAAATGATGAACCGCGGCAGGCCAGACCCGCAGCACCGCGTCGGGCCCGGCCCCGGTATCGAACAAAATGCCCCGGGAACTCCCGCCATCGGCCACGATGTAGGAGTTGGCCACGCCGATCCCGTGGGGGGTGCGCAGCGGGTGGAGGCAAAACGGCAGGCCGCCAATTTCGGGTAAGGGAAAATGGCCCGAGGCCAACGCCGCCAGCCCGACCTCGTTTAAGCCGAGGACCACCGCCATACGGGCAATCTCGACGAGACTGAAATCGTAGCGGTAATCGCAGGCGTCGCGGATTTTTTCGGTGGCGACCCCGGATTGTTGCCCGAGTGCCTCCTCACTGAGCCCGGCGCAACGCATCGCCTTTTCGAGGACATCCCCCAGTTCGTCCTCCAATGGTGCTGCGGTTTCGATCGCCATGCGCTAAAAGCTAGCGACCTCGGATCGGCAGGGCAAAAAAATGTTTTGGTTTTTTCACAATGCCGGGCACCGTCGCCCCTTTATCTTTATGGATTCCCAGCAACAGGAAGTGCTTGATATTTTCACTCGGACGAAGGCCTTGCTCACCGGCCATTTCGTTCTGCGTTCCGGCCTGCATAGCGGCCATTATTTCCAATGCGCCCAAGTTTGCCAGCGCATGGATGCGGTAACCCGTCTCACGGAACTGCTCCTGCCCCGCCTCGCCGCCTTTAACTTCACCACCGTGCTCGCCCCCGCGATGGGCGGTTTGGTCATCGGCCAGGAAGTCGCCCGGCAGACCGGTGCTCGCTACCTGTTTGCGGAAAAAGAGAACGACCGCCTGGTGCTGCGCCGGGGCTTCAAATTTGCCCCCGGCGAGGGCGTGCTGATCGTCGAGGATGTCGTCACCCGCGGCGGTCGCGTGCTGGAGTGCATCGATATCGTCAAACAGGGCGGTGGGGTGCCGGTGGCCGTGGCCATGCTGGTGGACCGGAGTGCCGGCAGTTTGCGCTTCGAAATTCCCGCGCTCTCCCTGCTGGAATTGAGCTTTCCGACCTATCCGGCGGATCAGGTTCCCGCCGCCCTGGCCGCGATCCCCGTGGAGAAACCCGGAAGTTAACCCAACGCCCTTGTAGTGATCGGGGTGGGTGCAGAATTCCTGCCGCTGCCCCGGGATCTTAGCTGCGCTGCTCCGGCCGGTGGAAGCAGTAGCCGCGCCCCCCTCGCCCTCCCTGCCGACGGGGGGTGGTTACGCCAAAAACCACCTACGCGCTCACGCCCGGTTCTCCCCTAACCAGCCCCGGCTACAATTGGACCGGCAGCCCGATTTCGATCACCTGGGTCGGCAGGATTTGGTAGTAATCCTTGATTGGACGTGCGTTACGGCTCAGGAAGGCGTACAGCGACTTTTGCCACTCGAACATCTTGGCGTTGCCGCCGGTGATGATCATTTCCCGGTTAAAATAATACGTGGTCCCTTGCGCCGTCACCGGTACGCCCTGGCCGCGGATCCGGTCCACCAGTTTGTTGACCGAAGGCGATTCCATGTAGCCGTAACGCCCCACCGCGCGCCAGATGCCCTCACCCATCGATTCCAGGGTCATGCGCTCCTCGTCGTTTACGTTGGGCACCTCCTCGGTGGTAATCGTGAGTAACACCACGGTCTGCTGCAGGCACTTGTTGGCTTTGAGGTGATGCAACAAGGCCAATGGGGTGCCGCGCGAAGTCGCCACCATAAAAACCGCACTGCCGGGGACGCGGACAATGTTTTTGCTTTTAGCCACCTGGGACAATTCCAGCTCGTTGATGGCACCGCCATAGACCTTTTCCTGAATCTCGTTTCGGCCGCTTTTCCACGTGTGCATGATGGCCAGAACCGCCAAGGCCATGCTCACGGGCAACCAGCCCCCATCCTCAAATTTGTGCGCGTTGGCACCCAATAAAATCAGGTCGACGACCAAAAACAACCCGCACAAGCCGAGGGCTTTGCCCAGCGACCACACCCACCGACCTCGAATCACCCGGTAAAACGCAAACGTGGTCACCGCCATCGTCCCGGTCACCGCAATCCCGTAAGCGGCGGCCAGGGCGTCCGAGGACTTGAAGCCGATCACGACCCAAATCGAGCCAATCGCCAACGCCCAGTTGATGATCGGGATGTAGATTTGCCCCTCGTGGTCGGCATTGGTGTGCAAAATTTTCAGGCGCGGGAAATAGCCCAGTTGGATCGCCTGGCGGGTGAGCGAGAAGGTGCCCGAGATCAACGCTTGGCTGGCGATAATCGCCGCAAAAATCGACAGGATCACCAGGGCAAACTGGACGGGGCCAGACGGGGCCAATTGAAAAAACGGGTTGTCCGTGCTCAGCGGATGCTGAATCGCCCACGCCCCTTGGCCGAAGTAGTTGAGCAACAGGGCCGGGCAGGCCATGCCATACCAGGCGATCGCGATATAACGCCGACCGAAGTGGCCCATGTCCGCGTAGAGCGCCTCGGCACCCGTGACGGTGAGCACGATCGCGCCAAGGATCCCGCTGGCGAAAGCGGGATGATCGGCCAGTAAGCGGTAACCATGGAAGGGGTTGATCGCCCGCAGCACCGCCGGGTCGGCGGCAAGGTGCCAAGCGCCCAAAGCGCCCAAAGCCATAAACCACACCAGCATCACCGGGCCAAAGATACTTCCGATTAACTTGGTGCCCTTGCGTTGAATCAAAAACAGGACGGAGAGAATCACCACCGCAATGATCACGATGGAGTGCTCGGTCAGGTTGGGCATAAAACCTTCTCTAAATCCCTCGACTGCACCGAGAACCGAGATAGCCGGGGTGATAATGCCGTCGCCGTAAAGCAGCGCCGCGCCCAGCAAAATCAGGATGGTGGCCACCCCCAGTCCGCGGCGATCACCGTAAATGGTCGGGGGCGCGGCTTCACGGCGCTCGCCCGTGCGATCCACCCCCAAGGCAAGCAGGGCAAAAATCCCGCCTTCGCCCCGGTTATCGGCCTTGGTGATAAAATTCAGGTACTTGAAACTGACGATGAAGGTCAGGGCCCAAAACATGAGGGACAGGATCCCCAAAACCCCGGATTCGCGATCAACCGGCGGCAGATGCGCCAAACACTCGCGCATGGCGTAAAGCGGGCTCGTCCCGATGTCCCCAAAGACCACCCCCAACGCCCCCAAACAGAGACCGGCTTGTGCAGTCTTGGACACAGATGCGTGGTGAGTTTGCATGATAGGAAATCGGACGTTCACACAAACTTTTATCCAGCACCAGTCCTTTCGCCACCCCCCAAAACGCCATCCCGCCGGTGCCGCCGATTGACGTTGGCAGGCCCGCCTGCATGGTCCTGAACCCATGAGTCTCCCCGCTTGGAAAGTCGCCAAAACCTACTCCGACATCCTCTACCACAAGGCCGAGGGTATCGCCAAAATCACCATCAACCGCCCCGAGAAGCGCAATGCCTTCCGCCCCGAGACGGCCATGGAGTTGCACGACGCGCTCATCGACGCCCGCGAGGACCTTTCGATCGGCGTGGTCCTGCTCACCGGGGCCGGTCCGCACAGCGACGGTAAATACGCCTTTTGCTCCGGCGGCGACCAAAGCGTGCGCGGTCACGCCGGCTACGTTGGCGGCGATGGCGTTCCCCGGCTCAATATCCTGGATGTGCAAAAACTCATCCGTTCCATGCCCAAGGTGGTGATCGCCCTGATCGCCGGCTATGCCATCGGCGGCGGCCATGTGTTGCACTTGGTTTGCGACCTGTCGATTGCCGCCGACAACGCGATCTGCGGCCAAGTGGGCCCCAAAATGGGCAGCTTTGACGGGGGCTTCGGCTCCAGTTACCTCGCCCGCATCGTTGGGCAAAAAAAAGCCCGCGAAATCTGGTACCTTTGCCGCCAGTACAACGCCCAGCAGGCGCTCGATATGGGGCTGGTTAACACCGTGGTCCCCTTGGCCCAGCTGGAAGCCGAGGGGGTTCAATGGGCCCGGGAGATCATGGGGCACAGCCCGTTGGCGATCCGCTGCCTTAAGAGCGCCTTCAACGCCGATGTCGACGGCCAGAGCGGTTTGCAGGAACTGGCCGGTAACGCCACCCTGCTCTATTACATGAGCGAGGAGGCCAAGGAATTCCACAGCGCCCAACGCCAGAAACGCAAACCCGACGCGCGCAAGTTCCCCTGGCTGCCGTAGTCGGCACCCGGGTTGGCGCCGGTCGGTTCAACTGCCCGCCGATCGCAGCCGGACGGCCAGTCGGGCTTAGCCGTTGCAACGCGCAGCAGGCTCAAAAATGAATCGGGGATTCAACCCTCGCCTGCTCCCGGTGCCGCAACCTCCCGGGATTGCCTTATACTTAAAGAAGACGGAGCCCGCCTGCGGTTTTACCCCGAAGAGGGCTTCCCCCGATAAAACGGCCACGTGTTGGCTGGTTAGTTGAGGGAAGATTCGTAATCGAGGGGGCTTTTAAAGCCGAGGGCTGAGTGGAGGCGGATTCGGTTATAAAAGCCCTCGATGTAATCAAAGATGGCGGTGATGGCCTCAGTCCTGGTCATAAACTTGCGGCGATAAACCAGCTCGTTTGTGAGCGTACTCCAAAACGACTCCATCGTGGCGTTGTCGTAGCAGTTGCCCTTGCGACTCATGGAAGCGATGCAGCCGTCCGCGGCCCGAGCCTGCCGTTAGGTTGCGCTGGCGTAGTGGCATCCGCGGTCGGAAGGGTGAAGCACCTGGCCGACGGGCCGTAGCGCCAGCCTGTTGGGTTTGCATTCGTTGCGTTTTTCTTTGGGGGCTCAACTCGTGTCCCTCGATTCGGGGTAAACTCATATTTACCGGCACCTGACTGAAGCCTGATTCGCCGGTGTGGATCCGGCATCTGGATTAAAATCTGCACATTGGGTTCAAATGCGTAGCAGCCATTTTAACCGTAACCCACTGCATGATTTTTGCTGAAAAACCAGCAGGGGCGCTGAGTGGGACTTCACCGGGGCAAATCCCCTCCCCTGCCCCGGGCGCACCTAACGGCGGCGCTTGGTCTTCGGATAGGCCTTACCTTTGCCGGCCGACTGGGCCGCCTTGCGGTAATCGCCGGTCTGGAGCGCCTCAATCTGGTCGCGCAACAAAGCCGCCCGCTCAAACTCCAAGCGGCCGGCCGCAGTCGTCATCTCTTCTTCCAATTCGGCGATCACCGCCTTCACGTCCTCCTCGCTTCCCTCGGCGGCGAGCGCCACCTCCTCCGTCCGACCGCTGCCGTCGTAGACATGCAAACTTGATTGGGCGGTGCGTTTCACGCTGCGCGGAGTGATCCCGTGCTCGAGGTTGTAAGCGATCTGCTTGGCCCGCCGGGCCGAGGTCACTTCCTGGGTGCGGCGAATCGATTCCGTGATTTTGTCGGCGTAAAACACCACCCGGCCGTTTTCGTGGCGGGCCGCCCGGCCCGCAGTTTGGATGAGCGAAGTTTCGCTGCGTAAAAAACCCTCTTTGTCGGCGTCGAGGATCGCCACCAGCGCCACCTCGGGCAGATCGAGTCCTTCCCGCAACAAATTGATGCCCACCAGCACGTCGAAGTTCCCCAGCCGCAGGTTGCGCAAAATCTCCACCCGCTCGATCGCGTCGATGTCGCTGTGCAGGTATTCCACCCGGATCTTGGCCTCGCGCATGAAACTGGTGATGTCCTCGGACAACCGTTTGGTCAGGGTGGTCACCAGCACGCGCTCGCCCTTTTCCACCGCCCGGTTGATCTCGCCGATCAGGTGCTCGACCTGGCCCTTGGTCGGGTGGATCACGATCTCCGGATCGAGCAATCCGGTCGGGCGAATCACTTGCTCGGCAATCACGGCGGATTTATCCAACTCGAAGCGGGCGGGGGTGGCCGATATAAACAAAGACTGCCCGGTGATCGTCAAAAACTCGTCGAAGGTTTGCGGGCGGTTATCCAAGGCCGAAGGCAGGCGGAAACCGAAGTTAACCAGGTTCATTTTCCGTGCCCGATCGCCGTTGGACATGCCGCCGATTTGCGGGATGGACACGTGACTTTCGTCGACCATCAGCAGCGCGTCCTGGGGGAAAAAATCGACCAGGCAAATGGGCCGTTCGCCGGGCTTGCGGCCGGCGATGACGCTGGAGTAGTTCTCGATGCCGTTGCAAAAGCCCATTTCCTGGAGCATTTCCAAGTCGTAATTCGTGCGCATGCGGATGCGCTGCGCCTCCAGTAACTGGCCGTTTTTTTCAAACACCGCCACGCGTTCGTCCAGCTCGGCCTTGATCGCTTCAATCGCCGCCGTGAGCTTGTCCTTGCTGGCGACGTATTGAGTCGCGGGATAAAGATCGAACTGGTCGAGCGTGCGCGTGACCGTGCCGGTGGTCGGATCAAACTCGCTCAGCGCCTCGACCTCCTCGCCCCAAAACTCCACGCGCAGCCCCAGCTCCAGGTAGGCCGGCATGATGTCGACCACGTCGCCGCGCACCCGGAAGCAGCCCCGCTTGAGCTCGTAATCGTTGCGCTCGTAGAGCCCGTCCACGAGTTTTTGGAGCAGCTCGTTGCGGCCAAACGGCGCCCCCTTGCGCAGCGCAATCCGCATCGACTGGAAATCCTCCGGGGAACCCAACCCGTAAATACACGACACCGAGGCGACCACGATCACGTCACGGCGCGACACCAGGGAACTGGCCGTGGCGATCCGCATGCGCTCAATCTCCTCGTTAATCGACGAATCCTTTTCGATGTAGGTGTCGCTCGAGGCGACGTAGGCCTCGGGTTGGTAGTAGTCGTAGTAACTGACAAAGTACTCGACGGCGTTTTCGGGAAAAAAGTTTTTAAACTCCGAGTACAGCTGGGCCGCGAGGGTCTTGTTGTGGGAGATGATCAGCACCGGCCGGTCGCACTGGGCGATGACGTTGGCCATGGTGAAGGTTTTCCCTGAACCGGTCACACCAAGGAGCGTCTGGTAACGGTTACCCGCCTGGATCGAGGCAACGAGCTGGGCGATCGCCTGAGGCTGGTCCCCGGCTGGCTGATAATCGGCTTTGAGTTTAAACAACGATGGCATGCCAGGGGGTACAGGCCAGTCGCACGCCGCCTAAAACCCAAGCACGAAAACGCCAGGCCGTCCCGGCCCAATAACAAACGCGACTAGGTTGGCCCGCGGCCGCGCGCCAGTTTGGATCACAGGCCGATGAGCTTGAGTACTTTAACCAAGGGGCCCTCGTTGCCGCGCATGCGCGCACGGGCCAAGCCGCCGGACTCGCTCGCCAGAAACACCCCGCAGCCCTTGAGTTCAACCTCGTAGAGCGGTCGACGTTCCCGGTAGTACCGCCAAAAGCCCGCGCAGCGCAACGGTTTGAGTGCGAGTTGCGGGCTGAAGCCCACCACCCCGGCCTGCGCGGCGCGCCGGGACGGTAGTTCGCCCTCCGCGGTGGGGCTCATGACCTCGACGTTCACCGTGCTCACACAGGACACGATCAGGCGGCAGGGGCCCACGAACTCCCAGTAGCCAAACCGTCCCGAAACCCACGACTGCCAATTAAAAAGCCGCAGGTGACGGCGCAGGGTGACCGGATCCGGCCCCGGGGTGATCACTCCCATGAGGAAGCCTGCGCGCAGAATAAAAGAGCCGCCCTCCGGCACGGAAACAACCGTCAACTCAGCCAACGGATCGCGGCGCGAGGCGAAACAAACCCGGCGCTCCCCCGAGTTGCGGCTATTACGCAGCTCAATCAATCCGGTGAGTCCACTGGCGAGGCAGGAGAAAGCCCGACGCCAGTTTAACACAAGGCAGCGGCGTCGCGCCAAGCCCTCATCACTGGCCTGAAGGAACGAGGGGCGGATGCGCAAAACCTCGCCCGGCCAAAGCGCAGCCTCGGCGGACAAGGCACTTTCCTGCACCCAGGGGCGCACTCCGATGCCCCGGGAAAACTGGACCGCTTGGCCCCGCACCACCCGGGGGGCCACGACGTAAAAAAACAGCAGCGACAACAACAGACGGGCGAATAGGAAAACGAGGATCACGCCCGCAGCCAGCCAACGGGCCTCGATCCAGCTCCTCTGCAGATAGTAGACAACCGCTTGGCGATCGGCAACCGCGGCGAGGTGCGTTTGCTCGACGGCCTGGAGTCGCTCGCTCAGGGCCTGCCAACGCGAGTCTATTTCCCGCAACTGCCGCTGAAGCTCCACGCTGCGCGCAACGGCCTCGGCTTTGACCTGGTCCATACGGGCAACCCACGTCTGCTGCCTCTGTTGCGTTTCGGCGTCACCGAAAATCCGCTCCCACAGGCTTGGATCCAACTGATGTAACGTTTTGAGGGACTTTTCAGCCTGCTGACGTCGAGCCTGCTGCGCGGCCAGCGTGGTCGACGCCTCACGTTTGGCGGTATCGAGTTGGACTTGCTCGCTCTTGAGTTGGGATAATTCCAGCTCGGTGGCGGCGATGACCCGGCTTCGCTGTTCTGCAACGTTGCCCGGATCTTGGATGAACAGCCAAAGGCCATAGGCGGCCAGCGTTAAAAGACCAATCAACAGGGAGATAACGCACTTTTTAGTGAGTTTAATGAGAAAGGTCTTAACCGGATTTACCATGGGGAGTTTCTCGTTCAAACGCGAAATGGGCGGGATTTCAACGCCCTTGCAGTGTAATTGGCACGATTTAGCGGACAACGACATCCGTAGGGCAACGCCGCGTTGAGGTCGCTACCGAGTCTAGGCGCGAAAAACTTGCCGGTTTAGCCCTCGCGTTGGCAAAGCTCGAGGTGGGGCAAGGCAGGGGTTGTTGCAACGCGAGATTTGATCAGTCTCGGCAAACTAAGAGGTAACCCGGCAGTTGGCCCCCGGTTTTTGCACATGCCGTTGCCAATGGCGTGGGTGGACCGCAGCGAACCTCAGCAACGATCCTAAGTTCAATGAGAAGCTGGAGGCGATTGTCGGGATCTATCTCCGTGCGCCGCAAATAGAGTTGGTTTTGTGCGTGGACGAAAAAGCCAGTTCCACTCGCTCGATCGCCTCCAGCCCGACCTGCTCCTGCGCCTAGGACTTCACCGCATCCAGCCCCATGGGTTAAATGCGGAATGGTACCACCACCGTGTTCGCCGCGCTCAACACATTCGATAGCACCGTGCTGTGAAACTGCCAATCCCGGCATCGCCATCAAGAATGGCTGCACTCCTTTAAGCAGATGGAGGCTAAGACGACAGCGGATCACGAACTGCCCTGATCGTGGGTACCCGAGGATAAGTAGAGCAGGGCAATAAGGTTATCGACTGACCGGAAGCCACGGGCCTTACGCTTCAACGCCGAGAACACGCTATTGAGGCCTTCCATGAAGGCGTTAGTGGTACGATGGGTCCAGTGGGCGAGTATACCAGGTAAGTGGCGCTCTATCATCGCCGCTGTTTTAACAAAAGTGGAGAACTGGGGCAGTACATGTTTGCCTGCGACCCAACGTACCCACCGGCACCAGGCGCGTAGTTGGCGTCGCGCCAACGCTGCATTCCGGTAAGGTATAAATTTCGTGCAAAATCAGCCTCATTTGGTGGGCTTTAACGCTGGCCAAATTAGTCTTTAGAGGAGCGGCATATTTTAACGCCTGCTTAGCGGTGTGATCGGCAGGATTCTTCAGCAGGACCCAGCGGACTCTTTGAGTAGTTCCCGGTCCGGCTTACTTGCGTCTCATACTCGCAGCGCACCACTCGCCACTGCTTCCCCAGTCCCAGTAATTCGTGCAAGAGTAGTTCGGGGGTTATTTCGGCTGCTTCTTACCGGGTTCCCTTAAAATTACCCACTGAAACGGTCTAAGAACCAGCAGCACTCTTTTATCCTTTAGAGCCTCACCTGGTTTTCTCACTTTTATGCAGTTAAAATAATCTTGGACCCGGCCCAGCGCCTACTTGCAGGCAAAGTAGGCTCAGCGGTCTATGCACAGCATCACCCCCATTCTGGCTTCGTCCCTTTCCGATCCGAACCCCTTGATCGTGACCGCCTGCTCGGTCTGCCCAACCGCTTTTAACGCACCGCAGGCTGAGAGAGACCGGCAAAGAAGCTCTCGTACAGGGGGTGGTTGCGCAACGAGGTCTCAGTGCCTTGGCCAGCTCCTTTGTCGAAGTCGGCCTCGATGATTTCCGTGAAAAGCACCGCCACCTCCGTGCCGCTGTCCAAGGTCGGAGTGAGGCGAATTTTAACCTTCAGCTGGCGAGTTCCGCGAAGGTGATCGTCGCTGGCCAGGCCGCTGACCCCTTCGAGCACCCCCTGGGTCGGACCGGCTTTGGTGACACGAAAGCCCAAGCGCTCGATCGTGGCTCGAGCCTGGTCAAAAACCAGTCGGGGCTCGGCGGCATAAACGCGGCGCACAAAGGTCGGCCCGGTGAACTTCTCACTCACTCGATCGGCCACCTCGTGGCGGGTGGTTTCGCAGCCGGCGAGTGACAGGCACAAAGCGGCAAGCAAGAGTCGGGCGGTGCGTTTCATCCGGTAAGAAAGAGGAGGGGGCTTCAGGCCGGCTGCTGTTGGGAGATGCAGTGCAGCGTGCCCAGCCCCCAAATCAGATCGTAGCAGTCGATCGGGATGATTTCGCGGCCGGGGAAGCAAGAAGCGATGATCGTGTTGGCCTCGGCGTCTCGTTTCTTTTGACGGAAATTGGGCACCAGCACCGCGCCGTTAATGATGAGGAAATTCGCGTAGCTGGCCGGCACCGGCTGGCCTTGAAAGGCGAAGGGCTTGGGCATGGGCAACTCGACGATGTCGAATGCCTTGCCCGCGGGGGTACGGAAGGCTTTGAGCCGCTCCAGGTTTTCGGCCAGGATCTTGTGGTTGAGATCGCGCTTGTTCGCCTCGACCACGGTGATGAACCCGTCGGGCTTGTAAAAGCGGGTGATGTCGTCGATGTGGCCGTCGGTATCGTCGCCGATGATGCCGTCGCCCACCCAGAGCACTTGGGTCACCCCGAGGTAATCCTTAAGGTTTTGCTCGATCTGCTCGCGGGTGAGGTGTGGATTACGGTTTTTATTGAGCAGGCATTGCTCGCTGGTGAGCAGCAGACCCTCACCGTTCACATCGAGTGAACCGCCCTCGAGGACCATGTCGTTTTCAAAGCGGCGGAGCTTGAGCTTTTGGGCGACGAGCGGCGGGATGGTGTTGTCGAGGTCGTAGGGCGGGTATTTGCCACCCCAGGCGGTGTGTACCCAATCGGTCAAGGCCACCTCGCCCGTTTGCGGGTTTTTAACAAAAATCGGCCCGTGGTCGCGGCACCACGCGTCGTTGGTCGGGTGATCGTAGAAAGTGACTTTGGTGAGATCGGCACCGGCCTTGGTGATCAGCGACCAGGCGCGTTTTTGCAACGGCTCGGCGATGTTGATGCGCACCTCCTCGAACCGGCTGATCTGGGCGACGATGCCGGCGAACACGTAGGGGATGGGCCGGAACTGGCCAGGCCAGGAGGCGCGCTTGTGGGGCCAGGAAAGCCAGATGGCGGTTTGCGGCGCCCACTCGGCGGGCATGCGAAAACCGAGGGCGGCGGGCGTTTGTTTCGTTGATTTAGCCACAAAGAAAAAGGTCGAGGAGGTTTGGCAGCACAGGAGGGGAACAGGCGGGCCAAAACGGCTCTGCCGGCCCCTCCCCCGCCCTGCCCCGCGCTCACGCGTGGAGCCACGCAGAGGGATCAGTCGATAAACCGCTTGGTAAGATCGCCGTAAGCGTCGATGCGCCGGTCGCGCAGGAACGGCCAGTGGGTGCGGGTCACGTCCACTTTGCCCAACTCCACGGGGACGAGGAGAATTTCCTCCTGGTCCACGCTGGCCTTGGCGAGGATCTGACCACTGGTGCCGGCGACGAAACTCTGGCCCCAGAACTCCAAGCCATCGCCGCCGATGGGTTGCTCCAGGCCGATGCGATTGATGGCGGCAACGTAGCAGCCATTGGCCACCGCGTGGGAACGCTGGATGAGCTCCCAAGCGCCATGCTGGTTGACGCCGTATTCGGCCTTCTCGGACGGATGCCAGCCGATGGCGGTCGGATAGAAGAGGATTTCCGCGCCCTGCATGGCGGTGAGGCGGGCGCCCTCGGGGTACCACTGATCCCAGCAGATGAGCACGCCGATCTTGCCGAACTGGGTATCCCAAGCCTTGAAACCGGTGTCGCCGGGCGTGAAATAAAACTTCTCGTAGAACAGCGGGTCGTCCGGGATGTGCATCTTACGATAAATGCCCAACAACGAGCCGTCGGCATCGATGATGACGGCGGTGTTGTGGTAGAGGCCGCTGGCCCGTTTTTCGAAGAGCGAGGCCACGATCACCACCCCGTGCTTTTTGGCGATTTTTTGGAACGCCTCGGTGCTGGGGCCGGGAATCGACTCAGCCAACTCAAAATACTTATGGTCTTCAGCTTGGCAGAAATACTGCGAGCGGAAGAGCTCCTGCGTGCAGATGATCTGGGCGCCCTGTTTGGCGGCCTTCTCAGTGAGCGCGAGGGTTTTTTTGAGGTTGGCCTTTGGGTCGGCCGCACACGAGTGCTGGAGCAGACCGAGCGTGACGAGCTTGGGCTTGGACATGAGGTGAACGGCGCGAGGAGGAGCTTAGTAAACGACTTTGTTAAGCGGATACTCAACGATGCCTTCAGCCCCGAGCTCCTTGAGCTGGGGGATGATTTCGCGCACGACGCTCTCATCGATGATCGTTTCCACTGCGATCCAATCCGGGGCGCTCAGCGGAGAGATGGTTGGGTTGCGCAGGGACGGCAGGGCTTTGAGCAGGCCATCAAGGGAGGCTTTGGGCAGATTGAGCTTGAGGCCGACCTTGCTGCCGGCTTCCAGGGCGCCCCGCAGCAGCAGCGCGATGGTCTCGATCTTTTTGCGCTTAGCCGGGTTGGCCCAACTCGCCTTGTTGGCGATGAGCTTGGTGTTGGTGTAAAGGAGCGTGTCGACAATGCGCAGCTTGTTGGCGCGCAGGGAGGAACCGGTCTCGGTGATGTCGACGATGGCGTCGACCAGGTCGGGGACTTTGACCTCGGTGGCGCCCCAGGAGAACTCGATTTCGGCGGCGATGCCCTTGTCGGCAAAGTAGCGCTTGGTCGTGTTCATCAACTCGGTGGCTACGCGCTTACCGGCGAGGTCCTCGGGCTTATAAATGGAGGAGGACTCGGGCACGCAAAGCACCCAGCGGGATTTGAGCGTGGAGGCACGGCTGTAAACGAGGTCGCAAACCTCGATGACGTCAGAGTTGTTTTCCTGAACCCAGTCGTAACCGGTCAGACCGCAATCGAAGAAACCATGCTCGACGTAGCGGCTCACCTCTTGGGCGCGCACAAAACGTCCATCGAGCTCCGGGTCGTCAATCGACGGTTTGTAGGAGCGCGAACTCGTGGTGATCTTCCAGCCCGCCTTGGCGAACAGGTTCTTGGTGGATTCCTCAAGGCTGCCCTTGGGCAGCCCGAGCATGAGCAGAGGAGCGTTTGCAGACACCCGGCGAAAGGACACACCGGCCGCTCCCCCTTCAAGTTTATTCGCCGCACAAGCCGTGATCAGAACGAAGATTTAACATCGCCCGCTGAGCGGAAAACTTCAGGCAACGATTTGACAAAAACTTAAGATCGTCAGTCTTTTACGGTATAGTAGCCCCCTGTTTTGCCCCTTCCCCATGCGTGCTGAACCCAAGCCCCTCGTCCTGGTCATCGAAGACGAGCCTGAGCTTTCCGAGCTGATCTGCCTGCATTTGAACGAAGCCGGTATGCAAACCCAGGCCTTCAACCGGTGCGCCCCTGCCCTGCGCTTCCTTAAAAAAAATTTCGCCAACCTACTTTTGCTCGACGTCTTTCTGCCCGAACAATCGGGTTTTGCGTTTTTAACCGAACTGAAAGCCCAAGACATTCAAATACCCACGATCTTCCTTACTGGCAATACGTTGGAGCAAAACAAGGTCCGGGGACTCGAACTCGGTGGAGACGATTATATCACCAAGCCCTTTGGGTTTCCTGAATTGGTCGCGCGCATCCGGGCCGTGCTGCGTCGAACCGAATCCAAGCAAGACCTCAACCTGACCAAAAACGTCCGCACCGGTGACCTCCCGTTTGAGTTATGCGGGGCCCGTATTTCGCCCCTCCGCATGGAAATCACCTTTGAGGGCGGAAAAACCGAAACCATTGGTCGTAAAGAACTCGGGATACTCGCCTTTCTCCATGAGCACCGCGGCGCCGTGATCACGCGCAAGGAAATCATTCACGCCGTCTGGGGGATTCACGCCGACGTGCAAAGCCGCTCCCTCGATCAGTATATCGTGAAGATCCGCGAGCTCTATAAGCGCCACGGTCACAGCCTGGACACGTTTCGCACCGTCCATGGCGTGGGTTATTGTTTTGGCGCGGATGATGCGACCCCCTCGGGAGAAAAGAGTGCCGGTTAAGGTGACCGATCGGTCAGACGATCAGGCGGAGGCCGGTAACACCCAGGCTTTATAGCCCCCCCGGAGGCTGCGTAGCGCGGTGAACCGGTGAACGTCTCGCAAGGGCCCGAGCGATTTCAAGCTGCGCACGCCGCCCGCACAATAAACCACCGTCGGCAGCCCCGGATTCAAGACACCCAACGCCGCCCGGGCCGCATCCGAACCCAGCAGGCCGAGCGGCACATGAACCGAGGATTGAATCGCCCCGAGCTCACGCTCCCACCCCTCGCGCACGTCGATGAGCTGCAGCGGCACCCCACCCGCGGCGCCCTCGCCGCGTTGGGCAACGCGGAACGCGGCAAGGGTGAGTTCGTCCGGGGTGGTGCAGGCACTGGCCAGGGGTACGGCGCAGGTTTGTCCATAGCCTTCGGGTGGCAACTCCGTGATCGCCCGACTGGCCGGATCGGCGGCGAAACGCAGGGTGCGCGAGGTCAT
>JBILBW010000195.1:0-3863 GCA_044353465.1 Rariglobus sp.
GTTTCGATAGGGTGGGGGTCCCCCCTCCCCCCCCCCCTAAGGCCGCAAATTTCCAATGAACACAACAACTCATCCAAAAGCCGAAAAATTCCTGCCCCCAAAAGAACTGCCCGACGCCCTCGCCGCCATTGGTTGCGCCGACTTTAATCATCGCGCCTGCATGGTGCTCATACGTGATATGCGGCTTTCTGGCGCGCCGATCATGCGGCACAAATACGCCCGCGCCTCTGATGCCGCTGCGTGGTTGCTGGCTCATCCTACATGGCGTCCACACGGGAACAACCGCACGAGATCATGAGCGCCACCAACCCGCCCGCCGTGCCCCGTGGCCGCCACCACGCCGACCTTGCCGTCCTCTGGGGATGCTCGGCGAAAACGATTCTCCGCCTGATCCACAGCGGCCAACTCCCAGCGGTTCGCCTGGGGGCTAAAACCTACATGGTGGCCGACGTGGACGCCGCCGTCTTTTATGCGACCCGCTCAAGAGGTTTGTCCGCGTCCGGCTCATCGGGCGCGTCGCCGAGTGGCGGCCGCCCGTGGGGCGGGTAAATTTTGGGCATGGCAACCACCCAGCACCAAACACGCGGCCAAATCGTCGCCGCCCTCCCCGTAGCCCTTCGCGCTTCTGCCGAGGCGCTTTTCCGTTCCTTCAGTATCGCGCCTTCCAGCAAGTCGGCATCCGGGGAGCCGCTGTTTTCGCCCGCCCTCGTTCGCGCCGCGATCGACACCACCGACGCCGAGACGCGAGCCGCCAAGAACGGCCTGCACCGAGTAAATGCCCGTGCGCCCGGAGTCACCCGCTCCGCTAGTGGCGAAACCGACGGTCGCAGCGGCATCCAATTTGCCCGCCAGTAAAACACTCAAACAAAACCACCATGCCACTCTTCGCAGCCAAACAAGCCACAGCCGGGACTTCCACCGTATCAACGTCCATATCCGCAGGCGTTACCCAATTAAGCATCCACTGCCGCACAGCAAATGCCCGCTTTGCCGTCGGTTACGGAGCGCAAACCGCTTCCGCTACGACCGGCCATTTCATCGCAGCTAGCGAACGCCTCGAAATCGACATCCCATTGCCCACGGCCGCAGGCACCGCTCGAAACATCGCTTTCATTCGGGACAGCGCCGCTGTTGCTGACGCAGCAATCGAGATCACAGAAATCGCCTAACCGCCACCCATGTCCTTCCTCGATTTCATCAAACCCACCCGCGCCGAGAAAATCGTCCGCGTTAAAATCCTCTCCGCCACCATGGCTCGCCCCGCCGGGAAACTGGACACCCAGCACACCGCCGCCGGTTCCGTCCTCGATATGACCGAGGCCGACGCCCGCGATCTGGTTACAGACGGCACCGCCGAGCGCATCGGGCGCGTCGGTAACGACGGCCAACTGGTTCCCGCTGCCGACGCCCCAGCGAAGCCCGCCGCCCCCGAGCGAGCCAAGCCCGCGCCGCTGCCCGATTCGTTCAAGGGCTTGCCCGTCTCCTTCGCTAAGGCGTGGGAATTCATCGCCAAGCGCCGCGCCATCGTCGCAGACCTTGAAGCCGCACGCGAGCGAGCCCTACCGGAAGACTTCAAGGCCCTGAGTGGTTTCAAAGACGGCCTGAAATTCTACGCGCGCGCCGTCATCGGGGAAGTAGCCATTCTTGAGCGAATCGCCCTTGGCGATGCCGTCAAAGCCGCCGAAGATCACCTAAAAGCCCACGACACGCGCGAAGGCTACCCCCTCGCCTGCCAACTCCTCGAAGCCAGCAAGGCCACCATTGCCAAGCTCGAAGCGGCCAACGACGCCACACAAGAGCTTGCCGACGTGGCATTCGAGATTTTCAGCCTGCGCATTGCGGCGCTGGAGCTGGCAGAGACCCACCGCCGCAGGCTCTACGTGGGGAGCGGCCTGTTTACCCGCTACGGTCATTTCCAGCCCTTCGTTATGCACGGCGCTGTCTTCCTAGGCGGTGAAAACCCATCCCGTGCGCTGGACCTTCCGGTCGAATCCATAGCCGAGACCTACCACCGCGCCGCCGCCCGGCTGGCCGAGGTCGAACCGTTGCTTGTCCAGGCACGCGCCGAACTCGCCACCGCCCAAGGAGTCACGACCACCACCAAGGCCAAGCGCGCGGCCTAAGATTTTCCGGCCGCCTTTACTCATGGGGGCGGCCGGTTTTAGATGGACGGTAGCCCGCTTCCTTGGTGCAGGGAGCGGGCTTTTTTGTGTCCAAAGCAATCGTTTGCCAGTCGGTTGCTTCAGTGCCTAGAGTGTCGGCATGAGCGAAAGTCCTAAAAATGCCGTGGAGGTGTCGCCTTCACTGCTAATCGCCGTGGTTTTCTTGGCTATAGCCGCAGGGGTTCTCTTTCTCGGTCTATGCTTCGCGGTTGGCGTTATCCTCCCATGCGCTTTTTAATCCCCCTGCTCTCCGCCCTACTGCTGACCGGTTGCGCCTCAACCGGCACCACCTCCGCCCCGATCCCGACCACCTACCATGCCGACGCCGCAGGGCGCTACGCCGGCCGCGATGAGGTCCGCACCAACGCCGCCACCGGAAAACCCGAGGTGATGCACTACGACGCCAAGGGGAAATATATTGGCATCAGCCGGTAACTCGCACCGACACGAATTGAAGTCGTGTCATCAAAGGGTGTTTGCACTGCATAGACCCTTGGCGATGACCGGAATTCAATTCCCTGCATCAGGGTAAGGGTATCATTTGAAATGACCCCCAAGGGTGCCCCTACTACGGGGGCCCCATCGACGATGTTAATTGAAGTAACATCGGTTAAACCGACGTCACTAAACTAGATGTCAGGTGGGGTGTAGGTACTACCGACACCCCTAACCGGAGAGTATTCCTCACGGTCGCAAATTGCGACGCTGGGCAGAAGGGCGTCACTAGTAGTGACACCCCCCGTCCAGTAGTAATGGACGCCCCTTGCGAAATAAACCCGCTTGACACTATACCCATAATATGGGCACACATGGACCCGTTAAAGGGCGGTCAGTGTTACTAGCACCGGCCGCCCAAGTCCCAACCCGTCCGCGATAAAACCAACGAGTAAGAACCATGAAAAATGACAGCCGAATCACTACATCTTGCAAGTCAGATAAAGCAGGCGCGAAAGCGTCTAAAGCTCTCGCAAAGCGAAGCGGCAACGGCATGGAAGGTGCCGGTGCGCACGCTTCAGAAATGGGAACAGGCAACCAGCACGCCAAGGGGCGAGACACTAGACCGGCTTTGGCCGATACTGTTTCCCGAGCTGGCCAAGAAAAAGAGTTCACCGTCCGACTGACGGAGCCCATCACAGTCACCTTGACCGGCCCACTCGCCGCCGCTGTCCGATGGATTGCCTACGCCCAAGACGTCTCTGCTTCAGAATACGCACTTGAGGCCATCGCTACAGATGCGGCATTCCTGATCAATGACGGCCCGTTTGACCTGCAAGACTCCCGCCGCAAAGCCGAGGGAATTACCGCTTGGATGCTGGGTGTTGAAGAGTTTTCCGGTAGGATTTGAACTACTACCAGCGTGGGTTACTGGAAGTAACCCACCAACCGCCCCCGGCTCACCGCTGGGGGCTTTTTTGTGTCCGCTGAGGTGGAGGCGCACCGGCTAGAGCACCGGAAAAGGTGGCGCGTAAAAGTGGGACAAATTCGGGACACAATGCGGAGGCGTTCACTTTTTAATCACCAAAAAATGGCATTAAAAAAGCCCCTAACTCACTGCTGAGCTAGGGGCTTAAAATAATGGGGCGGCCTACGGGATTCGAACCCGCGACCCCTAGAATCACAATCTAGTGCTCTAACCAACTGAGCTAAGGCCGCCGTGAAGAGTGGAAGAAAATCACGAGCGCGTTCGCATCTGTCAACTCC
>JBILBW010000012.1:0-37202 GCA_044353465.1 Rariglobus sp.
GGCCTGGGCAAACACGGGCACGGCCGAAAGATCCACCCCGCGCAAGGCGCAATCCACGTCGTTGACCCCGTTGAGCGCGAGACCGCACTCCGTGGGCAGGCCCGCCTTGGTCGGGTCAAGCCCGAGCCGCACCGCCGGTTGGAGCGGAAGGCTCACGGCATTCTGGCCGCTCTTGAGATCGTGGAGCAGCGCCGCGTTAAACGCCACCGGGTCGGTGCCGTCGGCTTCCTGGCAAATGTGCCAGCCCTGGGTGCGTTGACCCAGGGGATCGCTGCCGCGGGTATAGGGCGGCAACCCCGGCCAGCGCTCGGGCAGCTGGGCGGTCTCCTCCTGGGTGTAAATCGGGCGCAGGTCGATGCCCTCGTAGGTGCGGGTGATGAGTTTTTTCTCAAATGGCGCACCCTCGAGGGATTCCTCCGCGGCCTTGCGCCAATCGGCGGGGGAGGCGGGCGCAAAATCGGCGAATAACGAGGCGGGCTTGGCAGTGGCGGTGGTACTCATGGCGGTGCGGAACAAGGTCTCAGTTTAGAATTTCAACCGTGGCTTCGTACCGGTGATCGTTGACGGTCAGCGAATACCGGGAGGTCTTGCCGGGGGGCAGAGCCGGGGACGGGACAGGCGCGGCGGCCAGGGGTTTCACGGCGGCCGGGGAGGCCACGGGAGCGGCCGAGGTGACCGTGATGGGCGCCGGGGCGGCCGCGACGGGTTTGGGCTTATAGAACGCTTCGGTTTCGCGGGGAAACATGGCAAAGAGCACCGCGTTTTCGTCGGTGGCAGCGAGGCCCTTGGCGGCCAGCTCCTCGCGCAGCTTGGGCAAACGCGGGGCGAGCAGGTCGGCCGGGCGGCAGGTGACCGCATCCTGGCCGGACTGCTTGCGGGCCAGCGCCAGCACCTCGGGGCTGACCACGCCGGGGGGGCGGCCGTATTTGCCGAGGGCGATGTCGATGGAGGCCTGCGCCAGGTTCTTCCAGCGGCCGAACTTGACGTTGAGCATCGCCTGGGTGCCCACGATCTGGGACGTCGGCGTGACCAGCGGGATCCAACCAAGGGCTTCGCGGACGACCGGGATCTCGGCCATGACCTCGTTGAACCGATCGGTCATCTTCATCTCGACGAGCTGGGTGCGAAAGTTGCTCAACATGCCGCCGGGCACCTGGTAGCAAAGCGCGTCACTGTCGACCCGGTCGTTAGCCGGGCTCATGAACTTAGCCAACTCGACGGCCACGCCCTCGAAGTATTGGCGCAGTTCGAACAGCACCTTCGGGCTGTACATACAGGCGCGGGGGTGGCCGGCCAAAGCGGCCTGCATGCGCACCGTGTCGGGCTGGCCGGTGCCGTTGGCAAAGGGCGTGATCGAGGTGTCCACCGCGTCGGCCCCGGCGTCGATCGCGGCCATGTAGGAGGCGAGCGCCAACCCGGCGGTCTCGTGGCTGTGCACGATCACCGGGATCTTGTGGCGGGACTTGATGGATTTGACCAAATCGTAGGCGATGCGCGGGCTGAGCAAGCCGGCCATGTCCTTAATACAGATGGAGTCACACTCCATCGCCACCAATTCGTCAGCCAGCGCCGTCAGGTTGGCGGGGGTGTGGACCGGGCTGGTCGTGTAGCAGATGGCGCCTTGGGCGTGTTTACCCGCCGCCTTTACGGTGCGCACGGCGGTGGTCAGGTTGCGGGGATCATTGAGCGCGTCAAAAATGCGAAAGATGTCCATGCCGTGCTTGGCCGAGCAGCGCACAAAGGCCTCGACCACGTCGTCGGGGAAGCTGGTGTACTGGACGATGTTCTGGCCGCGCAGCAGCATCATGTGCGGGGTGCGGGGAGCGGCGGCCTTGAGCTTGTCGAGACGGTCAAACGGATTTTCGTTCAGATAACGCAGGCAGGAGTCGATGGTTGCACCGCCCCACGTTTCCAAAGCCCCAAAACCGAGACCGTCGAGCGTAGGCGCGACCGGCAACATCTGGGCAGTGGTCATGCGGGTGGCGGCGAGGGATTGGTGGCCGTCGCGCAGTACGGTATTATTGAAAACAATGGGTTTCATAAAGGATTGGGCCGGGACTTCGAGGAGCGGTGGGGGGTGACCGACAGGGATTGAGAACCCGCCGTTCACTCTCGGTCCAAGACCCTAGTCGGTTCCCGCGCCGCGCTCTCCGTGCATTTTGTCCAGCGCTGCGCATTGTTTGGCACGCCGCCTCCGCCCACCGCATAAAAACCCCCGCAACACAGCTGGTAGCGCGCCGAATTGGGGTTTGCCTCGGCGGGGCGCTCGGCCAGCGCTCATCAGCATGCACCTGCTGATCACCAACGACGACGGTATTGACAGCCCTTTTCTCCACGCCCTGACCGACGCGCTGCGGGCCGGCGGCCATCAACTCTACGTCGCCGCCCCCAAAACCGAGCAAAGCTGGATCGGCTGCGCCAAGTCGCGCCTGCGCCCGGTCGCCTCGGCTGTGGCGACGCGCGACTTCGGCTGCCAGGCGTGGACGATTGACGGGACACCCAGCGATTGCGTGAGCATCGCCTTGGCCCACCTGCTGCCCCGCGAGGTGCAAATCGACGCGGTCGTCTCGGGCATCAACATCGGGCGCAACGCCTCCCTCGGCTTCATTCTCGCCAGCGGCACCATCGCCGGGGCCTGGGAGGGAGCGGTCCACGGCCTGCCCGCCCTGGCCTTTTCCCAAGACCTCACCGCAGCCCAGTTCGAGGCGCTGCGCAGCTCCGGTCACCGAGTGGAAGCGGATCTGCAGGAATCGCTTAGCGCCGCCGCCGCCCATGCCGCCCGCCTTGTGCCCGAGCTGGTGGTCGCCACCCCGCCCCGCCGCTTTATCGTCCACAATATCAACTTCCCCGTTGCCTGCCGCGCCGCCACCCTGCTGCGGCGCACGTTGCCCTCACGGGTAATCGTCCCCGGGCTCTTCGGCCCGGCAGCCGACGACGGCACCCACCGCTTCATTTTCAACCTCGGCGAAGACATCTCCCCCGCCTTCCCCCTGACTGACCGCGCCGCGATCGAAAGCGGCCTCATCAGCCATACCGTGCTCGACTACTCGGCCCTAGGGGAAAACCCCAGCTAAAATCGGGTCCGTCCCGGTTGACGACTACCCGTCCAGGATTTTGTTACGGGTGATGAAAACCCCCATTCCCCCCCTTGCCGCCCCGCTGGGCGCTGGCCTTCTGGTCCTGACCCTGCTGGGTAGTTTGCCCTTGAGTGGTTGCCGCAGCACCGCCACCACCGCTACAAACCCGTCCACGGTGCCCGCCGCCCCCAAGGCCGCCAGCATGACTCAACTGAGTAATGACCTACGAGCCACCCGTAACGCCCTCGATCGCACCACCGAGGCGCTGGAGCGTATTTCCACCTCGGCCAACGCCCTCACCGCCTACCAGACCTTCAACCAGAAATTAAACGACTTCGAAAAGCTCTCAGCCAAATCCCTCCTGCGCACCCCCAATGTCCACGAAACAGGTACCGGCGTGTTCAACCAGTGGGAGCAGGAAACCCAGTCGATCCAAGTTCCGGCCATTCGCGAAATAGCCGAACAACGCCGCCAGGCGGTGCAGGACGACTACAACGCCCTGCGCACGCCCCTTAACACCGCACTCAACGACTTAACCGATGTGACCACCCTGCTCACCGACTTGCGCAAAGCCCTCGCCATGGACCTCACGGCCAACGGAATCAGCACGATTCAAAAGCCGCTAGATAAAGCCCGGCTGCGCTCGGCGGAGTTCTCCAGCTCGCTGGACACCCTGGCCCAAAAACTCGACCATATCGCCTACGCGATACCCGCCACCTCCACGCCACCCCCCGCCCCGCCGGCCAAATAGCCGCCGGTGCCCCACCCACCCCGGCACAAGCTCGGCTCGCACCCATCCGGGTTGGGTTTTTGCTCACTTCATAGAATCCCCTTTGCCATCGGCAGGCTTTGCGCTTCTTTGAGCGCCCCGCCACTCCATGATCGCCGTTCGCAATCTCACCCGCACCTTCCGCACCTATAAAAAACAGCCCGGCTTTTGGGGCGGCATCAAAGGTCTGGTGAAACGGGAGTACGAAGAAACGACCGCGGCCCGCAACATCAGTTTCGATATCACGGAGGGCGAGTTCGTTGGCTTTCTTGGGCCCAACGGCGCGGGTAAAACCACCACCCTAAAAATGCTGTCGGGGCTGATCTACCCGACCAGCGGCACCGCCCGCGTCGCCGGCTTCGACCCGACCAAGCGCGAAAACGCTTACCGCCGCCTCTTCGCCCTCGTCCTCGGGCAAAAAAACCAGCTCTGGTGGGACCTGCCCGCCCAGGAATCCTTTCTGCTGCTCCGCCACATCTACGGGTTGTCCGCCAAGCAGTACCAGGAAACCCTCGACGAGTTGGTCGATCTGCTAGATGTGCGCGCCAAACTCAACGTCATGGTCCGCGAGCTGTCCTTGGGCGAGCGCATGAAGATGGAACTGATCGCCGCCCTGCTCCACCGCCCGCGGGTCCTCTTCCTCGACGAGCCGACCATCGGCCTAGACGTGATTTCGCAAAAAGCCGTGCGCTCGTTCCTGCGCGACTACAACCGCAAGAACAAGGTCACCATCCTGCTCACCAGCCACTACATGGCGGACATCAAGGAGCTATGTGAACGCGTCATCGTTATCCACAAGGGCGCAAAGATCTACGACGGGGCGCTCAAACAACTGGAATCCGCCTCCGGTACCCGTAGAAAGATCATCACCTTTATCCCCGAACCCGGCCCGGCATTTCCCGCCGGATGGCAGTCCAGTCACGGCGTAACCACCCATGACCCTGCTGCGGGCAAGGTCACCGTTCGCGTGCCCGGTGAAAACGTCATCGCCGTTTCCCAGGAAATTCTCACCGCCGGCCCGGTGGCGGACATCTGCATCGAGGACGTCCCGCTCGAGGACGTGATCACCGAGCTGTTTTTGGCCAATTGAGGGGGCACCGGAGATCGGCCCGACTCCCGCTGGAACGCGCCGCGCGTTCCTTGACGACTGCGCCCCGCCGACCACGCTCGCGCCGTGACTGAGACCCTTTTGATTACCTTCCTCGGCGCCATCCTTGGCGCCTCGGCCGCCTGGTTTTTACTTAAAACCCAGCTCGGAGAACGCCTCCGCGCCCGCGAAACCGAACTCGCCCGGCTCGCCGCCGCCCTCCAGACCACCGAGGCAGAACGCTCTAATCTCCAGGCGATTAGATCCCAACTTGAGTCCACTCTCGCCGCCGAACGCGCGGTCGCGGTGGAAAAACTCGCCGCCGGCGAACAGCGCCTGGCCGAACGCGACGCCCTAGCCGCCCGCTACCTCGCCGACGCGGAAAAACTCCGCGCCACCCTCCAAACCGAGTTCCAAGCCGTCGCCGCTAAAATCCTCGAAGAAAAAACCGCCCGCTTCACCGACCACAACAAAACCCAGGTCGAGTCCCTGCTCCACCCGCTCCGCCAGCAACTCACCGACTTCCGCCAGCGCGTGGACACCGTTTACAAAACCGAGAGCGACGATCGCGCCGCGCTCAAGGCCCAGATCGAACAGCTGCGCCAGCTCAACACCCACATCACCGCCGAGGCCCACGCCCTGACCACCGCGCTCAAGGGCCAGTCGCAGGCCCGCGGCGCCTGGGGCGAACTCATCCTCGAACGCCTACTCACCTCCGCCGGCCTGATCAACGGCCAGGACTACCTCACCCAAGAATCGCTCACCACCGACGATGGCCGCCGCCTTCGCCCCGACGTGATCCTGCGCCTGCCCGACACCCGCCACCTGGTGATCGATTCGAAGGTTTCGCTGATCGCCTACGAGCGGGCCGTCAACGCCGCGGACGACGTCACCCGCCTGGCCGCCACCAGCGATCATGCCCGCGCCGTGCGCACCCACGTCGACCAGCTCAGCGCAAAGCGCTACGAGGACACCGGCAAGCTGATAACCCCCGACTACGTCCTCATGTTTGTCCCGCTCGAGCCTGCCTTCACCCTCGCGCTTGAAACCGACCTGGCGCTCTACGAATGGGCCTTCGACCGGCGCGTCATCCTCTGCACCGCCCCGACCTTGTTGGTCACCCTAAAAACCGTGGCCACCCTATGGAAACAGGACCGACAAACTAAAAACGTGCAGGCGATTGCCGACCGTGGGGGCGCGCTTTACGACAAGTTCGCCGGGCTGTTTGACGACCTCGAAACCATCGGCCTGCAACTGGGGAAAACCCGCGAAAGCTACGACGCGGCCATGAACAAACTCAAAACCGGCAAAGGCAACCTGCTCGCCCAGGTCGAGGAGCTGAAAAAACTCGGGGCCAAGGCCAAAAAAGTCCTACCCGCTCCCGCCCCGGAGGAACTCGTATGATCCCCCTCGGAACGTGGCGCCCGGTGCGCGCCGAACTCGACGGCCAAGAAGCGCCAGCTATGGCGCTCGAGCGCATGGAACTGGTGCTCAGCGAGGCAACTTACGCCGTGCGCTTTGCCGGCGAGGTTCACGACCGGGGGACGTTGCTCATCACCGCCACGACCCTGACGCTGAACGGCGAACACGGGGCCAACGACGGCCGGGTGATTCCGGCCATTTACCAGTTGGCCGGCGACCGCCTGCGCGTGTGTTACGGGCTCGACGGCATCGTGCCCGCCGCGTTCCAAACCGGCGCCAACCGCCAACGTTACCTGGTAACCTATCGGCGGCTGCCGGCGGACTAACACCCGGCCCGAAGTCGCACCCACAACATCGCCCCTGTTGCACCGCGCAAGGAGCGCAGACTTACAGGTTGCTCCTGAAGTTTGACCCTAAAACCAGATGCAAGCGAAGCGGCCGGAGGGGTTGCGGTTGAAGGCGGCGGTGCGCACTCGTGTCAGGCCGGTGCTGATCCGGTTTTTCTCGTCCCGTAAGTTCACCGCAATACCCCCCCGCGCCCACGGTAATTCTGGAGCAGCTCGGCCAAGGGCAGATCCGCGTCGATGCACACGGTTTTTACGGATAAACCCGTTATTAAAAAAAAAGACCTAACCACCCAGGCCGGTGATAACCCGGAAGCGGCCCTCCGGCAGCGCCTGAAGAAGACGCTCGATCCGTTCACAGGCGACGACGTTAAGGCGCTGCGGCTCCGGGAAAACTCCAGGCCCGAGTTTACGCTCGGGGCCACACCTGAACGGGGGTCAGCCCACCGAGGCGCCCCCCCGCGCCACCGGGGCCCAGGACGTTAGCCCGGTGCGGTTTCACCGTCTGCGCGAACCGTGGGCGATTCGGATTGCCTGGGGGCGAGAGTCTTGGCGGTTTTAGCGCATGGCACAGAAGTACCTTCCCACCACCCGCGACCTTAAAGCCAACGAGCGCTTTTTAAACAAACAGGCCCAAAAGGCCCGCAGTAAAAAAGCGTCAGCGCTCCTGCCCGTAAACAAACCGAAGAAATAACCCGCTGCCGGTTTACCACCGTGGGCAAGCGGGGTTTCCGCAGGGGCCGCACCCGCTTTAGCCGGCCTGAACCCAAGTCTGGAGCGTAGCGGGCAAAACGAGGCGTTCGCGCGTTTTCGAGCAAATGCAGACATGTTCGGTAGTGACCACCGCCGCCCGTTTTTCGAGCGTGCCCGTTTTCCAGATCACGTAGTCGACGGCATAACTGTGCTCGCTGAGGGCCCGTTGAGTCACCGCAATGCGCAGGCGGTCACCGCAGACCAGCGGCCGCAGGTAGCTGGCTTGGCTTTTGGCCACCGGCACCACCACGCCGTGGTCGGCAAAAAAAGTGCCAAGCGGCAGGCCGGCAGCCGCCAGCGATTCCTCGTAGGCCTCATGACAAATCGAAAGGTAACGGGCGAAAAACACCACGCCTGCGGCGTCGGTGTCGGGAAAGTGGACCGTGCGGTGATAGTCAAAGGGCATGACGAATAAAGAGAGGCAAGGCGGGCAACGCGCGGGCATTTAGCGCGCGAGCGTCGCCGGAGTTCAAGGCTTTCTACCTGAACCGCCTGCAACGCCGGAAAACACCACCGCCACCGCTTGGGGTTAGGGAACGCTCCCCCACCCTGCCCATCCCCCCCCTGCCCTCGGCGACTTGCGCTAAGACTTTTCCTGAACGAAACGACTTCGTCGTCCCGGGGGTGTGGGCAGCCAAAAGTCTTTTGGCTACAACTAAAAAGGGAATAAGGGGGGAATGCGCAAAGCACCTGAGGTGAAGTTAAGCAGCGAAGAACGCGTGGAATTCGATGGTTGGATTCGGGCGCGGACGCTGCCTGATAGGCAGGGGTGAGGGCGCAGGTGATATTATTGGCGGCGGAGGGTGCAGACGATACGAAGATTGGATTGGCGCTGGGGATCTCTCAGCAGCGGTGCGGACGCATTCGCAGCCGGTTTTTGGAGGGCCGCAATCAGGCGTTGAAGACCGACCGGCCCCGCTCCGGGCGTCCACGGGTTATTGACCCGCAGAAGATCGTCGCGCTTACGACGAGCAGCACCCCGGATATGGCGACTGACTGGAGTCGCGCTCTTATGGCCAAGGCTGCGGGGATCAGCCCATCGAGCGTGGGACGCATTTGGCGCAAGCACGGCCTCAAGCCGCACCGGGTTTCCAGCTTAGAAATCAGCGACGATACTAAGTTCACCTAGGGCGTATCTCGGAAATGAAATCGGCCAAAATAAATCTTAAATTATATCGCATTTAGTTTATATAGAGCAGCATACATTCAACCGATTGTGTCGTGAAGAAAACATCGAGGCTCGTTCTGGCTGACGGCAGCTGGGATGCGCTTAAAAATTTAACGCCCATCGTGATAGCCTGACTGGGGCGCATCGTCGTGGCCGGACATGTGAGGATATGAGGCTGCGAATCGAGGCAACTTTGTGGATCTGCCGCACGGGTGCGCCTTGGCGTGACTTGCCGGCGGACTTTGGGCCATGGAAGAAAAGCTACGGGAGATTTCGCGCTTGGACTGCCTCGGGACTCTGGGCAGCGATACTTACTGGCCTGAGTGCAGAAAAGGTGGACGATAGTTTCGTGATCGTTAGCACTGCCATGCGTTTGCATGCTTAGGGATCCAACCCCGACGGCGGCCCATTCTCCCAAGCAATGGCTCGGTTCCGCTCAAGCATTTCGACAAAGATTTACATGGCCTGCGAAGCACTGGGCTACCCCCTTGGGTTCATTTAACCGGGGCAAACGTCTCCGACTTTGACCAAGTCAAGCCGTTGCTTAAGCGGTAACTCAAGCCTGGCGCTTACGCTATTATGGACAAGGGCAACGACAGCGATGCGATTCGAGACTTGATCCGCGAACGCGGAGGCATCGCCGTCATTCCACCGAAAGCCAATCGCTCAACCAAACCGGCCTTCGATGAACTCGTCTACGTTGAACGCCATCACATCGAAACCCTCTTTGCCCGCCTTAAATCCTTCCTTCGCATCGCCACACGCTATGAAAAGCTCCATCGGACACTTTCGCCGCCATGTTCACCCTCGCTTGCATCTTTATCTGGCTCAATGCTTGAACTTTATTTCCGAGACACGCCATAAATTTTTAAAAATAAAGATATTATGAATTATTTAGGGCCAACTAAGTGATTTTATTTCGCGCACACTCCGCTAGTGGCGAGCACGGCGATCACCCTTCGGTAGCAACTAACCAGGCCCGCAGCGCCACTCGGTTGACCTTGCCCTGCGCGTTGCGCGGCCAAGCGGGCACGCCGACGTAACGCTTGGGGCGCTTGTACGCGGCCAGTTGCGGCAACGCGGGCTCCGCCTGCATATCGCCATCACTCGCCGGATAACAGGCCACCACCGCCGCACCCCAGCGCGGATCAGGCACCCCAAGCACCACCACGTCGCTAAATCGCCCGCTGGCACGCAAAGCCGCTTCAACCTCCGCTGGATTCACCTTCTCGCCGCCGGTAATAATCACCGCGTCGTGCCGCCCGAGGACCTGCAGGCTGCCGTGGTCGTCGAATCGCCCCCAATCCTCGCTGGCCCACACGTTGCCCGTGCGCGTTTCAGGCCAGTAGCCACGAAACAAGGACGCACCGCCGACTAAGATCCGCCCCTCGTCCGCTGCCACTTCTAGGTGGGCGTGGGGCAACACCGCGCCGCAGCCGCGGCTACCGGCCAAAAACTCGTCCGGGCGAAGCGCTGTAACCATCGCCGCGGTCTCGGTCATCCCGTAGGCAAAGGCCAGCGGCAACCGGGCGCGCGCCCCGGCTGCGAGCAACTCCGGCCAGGCCGGCCCGCCACCCACAAAGACAGCGCGAAAGCCCCGCAGCCAGGCCTCGGCCGCCGGGTCGCCGAGCAGCCGCTGGAGCTGGGTCGGCACCAACGACAAAAACCAGTCGCCGCGCCCCGCCGGCAACCCCGGACGTTCGCCCGCCTCCACCGCTTTCCAGCTGCACGGCAGATACGTGCCCCCGGTCATCACGGTGCGCAGCCAAGCCATCAGACCACTGACGTGATGAAGCGGGAGCAGTCCGACCGCGTTGATACGGTTGACGCCAAAGTGGGTGCAAAACCCGCGGACCGCCGCCGCCAACGTGGCCGCATCGTGCCGGACCAGGCGCAGGTAGCCCGACGAACCGCCCGAGGGAATGCCCAACCAGCCGTACTCGAGCGGCCATCGCGGCTCGCCTGCCACCCCCTCGGTCGGCGCCGGCCCAGGAGTTTGTCGAAGGAGCGCCTGCAGCTGCGCCCGTTCGCCATCGCCCCAATTGGGATCGGCCAAAAACACCGGACCTCCCGCCGCAACGGCTTCGCCGAAGCGCGCGATGAACTGAACCGGTTCGCGCTCCGCCACCACGCAACCTTCGGGCGACAAGGAATCGGGCGACGGCGACTGTGCGGGCACCCGCCCGAGCAGACGGCTCAGTTCAGCGCGGTCCATACGGCCTCCGGTTCAAGTCGACTGACCGCGTCGATGCGAAAAAAAGGGGCGGCAAACGGACCGTTGAAGGTGTTGTCGGCAAACAACGGCCAAACTCCGCAGCCAAGGGCGCGGGGGTTTTCGCCCGGCCAGGCGAAGGCGTGACGCAGGATAGCTTGCGCCCCCACCGCCGTCTCGAGGGCGGTGGAAAACACCACATCGGCCCGCGCCGCAGCCAGCCGCGCCAGTACGGGCGCGGGATCGCCCAACAGCGCCGGTTTGATGACCCACACTCCCCGCCAACCGGCGGCCAGCCAGCGTTCAATATCGTTAGCCCCGACCAACGATTCGTCGAGCGCCAGCGGGGTCGGGTAATCCTCGGCCAGCCCGCGCAAAACGTCCTCGATTCGGCGCATCGCGGTAACGCCCGCTGTGGCCGGCGCGAAACAGGGCTGTTCTATAAACTCCACCGGGCAGTCGGCGGCCCGGTTGAACCACCGTGCGGCGCACCGCGCATCCCAAGCCCCATTGGCATCGAATCGGAGTTTGGCTCCGTCGGGTAAGGCCGCGATCACGTCATCGAGCAAGGCGAGTTCATCCCCGCAATCGCCGACGCCGACCTTCCACTTAAAGGTGCGAAAACCCAATTCTGCTTTAGGTGGAATCGCCGCCAGTGCGGCGCGCCCGGCCGGCAGCAAGGCCGCCACCGGCAGGTAGTCGGCCGCGGGAGGCAGTGGCTCGAGCGACTCACTTGGAGCAGCGACTCGCGCCAGAGCCTCCGCCAACGCAAAACGCAAGCACCCGAGGTGCGCTGGAACCGCGGCGAGTTGCTCCAACGTAACCCATGCACCCAGCGCTACAAGAGTCGCGGTGATCTCGTCGAGCGACTCGGTGCCAAACCAAGGAATCGGCGCGGCCTCGCCCAACCCGGTTTGGCCCGACTCCGTGGTCAGGCGCAAGACTACGCCCTCGCGCACCGCCCATACGCCATGGGCCGTGCGTATCGGGGTAGAAAACGGCAAGGCGTAAGGGCGGAAGGCGAGACACAGGCGCATGGTGGAGAGAAAACCGGGCTGAACTTGGGCTGATTACACGCCGCCTACCAGCCAAAGCCTCCGGCGACGGTTTGATTTCAGCCGAGCAACGTTTACCCAGCTCTCCGCGGGAGTGGGTCTCCGGCCAGACCCTTATGCACAAGCGGGTCATGGCCAAGTCGAGCAGGGGATGACCTTAACTTATTTACTCAATCTGAGCCGCTCAGTGCACCCCTGCGCTAAGGCCAGACCCGCAGGGAAAAGGCCCATGGAAACGCCATCCAGGGAACGGTCGTTAGCAAGAAAACCCGGCTGTTGGTCGGCCACACCGAAGACGGTAAACGTTAAGCGGTGCTGAACACGCTGATCGTCTCCTGCCTGCGCCATGGCAAAGATCCGCACCTGTACCTGCGCGACGTGCTCACCCGCCTGCCGCTCATGACCAATGAAAACGAAACCGCCCGCTGTTGCCCAAAACCTGGCAACCCGCGGACTGACCGTGTTGGTTGGTTCGATCACGAGTATCCGTCGCCATCAGGAATCAAGAGGTTGAAGCTTGTAGGTCCACACCGTGAAAACGAAGAAGGGTAATTAAGCTCGTTGAAGGCAGCCGGGTTTGGCGGGAAAACAGCTTGGCGATAGAAGTCCTAGGTGTGCCCACCGGGATGTCGCGCTGGCCGCCCAGCTGGCGAAAAAGGAAAAACCTGCTGCCGTCGCACACGTCGCGCTCCTACCCCTGAACCTGGCTATGCACGGCAAGAGATCCTGCGTGATCAAGTGGGCCTGCTGCCCCTGGCCGAAACCGAGGACGGCACGCCGTACCCATGGCGGTTATCGATCAAAAGCAGGGAACCGCTTGTAGAGAAAAACCAGCGCGACCCAGGCGATCCTCAACGGCCCGGCCACGGACGCAAAAAACCACCGCCAACGCCCTTCACGGCCAAAAAAACAAACCGGGCCATCGTCGAACGCGGCGGTGATTACCAATCCGCACCGGTGAGGGTAAACCGCTTAAGTGCTGCTCCTTGTCGAGCCGCCCGACCCTCGCGCATTCTCCGGCTCAGGGGCTGGATTTGGTCCGCGGCCAATGGGCAGGGGTTAAAACCGCCCCCCCTGGCGTCGCAACGCCCTCTTTGGCGAGTGCTACGCCCGCACCCGAATCGGTCAACGCCTTGGCCTAACTGATGCTGCTTCGCGTTGCCGTCCTGCGCCGGTTCGCTTCCATTTTTCCGGCCTCCTCGATTCCGACCCTCATTAGTAACGCTCCTTTCAAAGAGCGCTCGTTGTCTCGCCGAAACCTCGAAGCCAAAAGGCTTAAAAAAGCCCCTGAGCGCCCGTCGTTTCCCGGGATTGAGACCTTTTAGGATTTTCACCATAACCCCAGGGCTTAGCGCCCCCACCCTGCCAGGCGCCCAGGCGAAAACGTCAGCGCCCCAACCTATTTAAGCCAAACCCTTGACTTGAATAACCCTAGGGTATGGTTCAATCCCCTGCCGCCATGATTCCGATTCCGCCTGCCTAGCGACCGTCTGTGGGACAACACCGCACGTTCAGCTGTCTACCCAGTATTTAAATAATCTAAATTTATGAAAAAAAGATACTTAGCCATACTCCTGCTCCTCCTCCTTGGTCTCGGAGGGGCTTGGGCCCTCCGCCAATATAAGCAAAAAACGGAGCAAGCTGCCGCCGAGCGACTCGCCGCCAGCGAAGCGGCCGCCACCGAGCTGCGTCAGCGCGAAGCCGCCGCCGCCCAGGCCGAGGCTGCCCGACTCGCCGCCGAGAAAGCAGCCCAAGAGGCCGAAGCCCTGGCCGCGGCCGAGCAGGAACGCCTACGCGCGGCAGAACGCGCCGAAGCCGCCCGCCTTGCCAGCGAGCTTGAACAAGCCAAGGCGGCCGCCGCCCGAGCCCAAGCGGCAGCCGCAGCGGCCGAACTGCAGGCAAATGCACGCCGGGCCGCCGAAGTGCGCGCCGCCGAGGTTGCGGCTGCGGAAGCCGCCCGCCAAGAAGCCTTGGCTAAACTCGCCGCCGCCGAACAGGAAAAGAAGCTCGCCGCTGAGCGGGAAGCCGCGCGCGTGGCGGCCCTTCAGGCCCAGGCCGAAAAGGAAACCGTCCTGGCCAAGATTAACCCCACACTCATCACCCGTGCCATCCTGCCCGCCGACTACAAACGCCGCGAGCACTACTACCTCCAGGTCGATCAGCTTAATTCTGCCGCCATCGAAGCAGCCAATGCCCAAAATGCGGCCCAAGGCCGCAAGTAACCCTCAAGCCACAACCGACGCGCAGCCGCGCCGTTTGAGCAGGAAAAAAGCGACGATTAATCACCGTCGCTTTTTTCCTGCCCGCGAGCCGAAGCAGAGCGCTTTATCCGGCAAAAAACTTGATGATGCGCCGCATCGACTTCACCAGCAGCTCGATTTCCGCCTCGGTGTTGTACACGTAAAAACTCGCCCGGGTGGTACTCGGCAAACCGAGCTTGCGCATCAACGGCTGGTTGCAGTGGTGCCCGCCGCGCAGGGCAATGCCATCTTGATCGGCAAAAGTCACCACATCGTGCGCATGCGCCTCCGCGAAAGCAAAACTCACCAAGCCCCCGCGCGGTTGGCCCGGCTTAGGCCCCAAAACGCGAATACCAGGGAGTTCACTCAAGGCCGCACAGGCGTGTTGGGCGAGTGCATGGTCATGGGCGCTGATATCAGGGCGACCGAGAGCATCGAGGTAGTCGAAGGCCGCGCTCAAGCCAATGGCGTCGGCAATGTTGGGCGTGCCCGCCTCGAAACGCTCAGGCGAGGGCTTCCAGGTCGCCCCTTCGTAGGTGACCGAAACCACCATGCCGCCACCGGTTTGGTACGGGGGCATGGCATCGAGCAGCGACCGCTTGCCGTAAAGCACGCCGATGCCGGTCGGACCCGCCATCTTGTGCCCGCTAAAGACTAGAAAATCACAACCGAGGGCCTGCACGTCGATCGGTTCGTGACCGATCGATTGGGCGGCATCGATAAGGGTAAGCGCCCCGACCGCGCGGGCTTTGGCGCACAGAGAGGCGGCGTCGTTGAGCACACCCAGGGTGTTCGATAGGTGAGTGAAGGCGAAAAGCTTCACCTGGGGGGTGAGCAGCCGCTCAAGCGCATCCAGATCCAGACCGTGTTCCGCATCGGCCCCGTTGACCGGGACGTAACGCAAAGTCGCCCCCGTGCGCCGGGCCAGTTCCTGCCAGGGCACGAGGTTGGAGTGATGCTCCATTTCGGTGGTCAGGATAACGTCCCCCGGACGCAGGTTGGTGTTGCCCCAGGATTGGGCGACCAGGTTGACCGACTCGGTGGTACCGCGGGTAAAAACAATCTCGGCGGGGTGGGCGGCGTTGATAAAACGGGCCGCCCGAGCGCGGGCTGCCTCGAAGCCGTCGGTGGCCCGCATGGAGAGGGCGTGTAGGCCGCGATGCACGTTGGAGTTGTCGCGCTCATAATAGCGGGCCAACGCGTCGATCACACTCCTGGGCTTGTGGGTGGTCGCCCCGTTATCGAGGTAAACGAGGGGCTTGCCGCCAACGAGCTGGTCAAGCGCAGGAAAGTCGAGACGAAGATGTGGCGAGAGTGACATGGCGGTAAGGGTGGCAAACGAACCGGAACAGGAGAACGAGGGCAACAAGGCAAAGGCGGACGCAATCAGCCCGAAGGCGGCTGCTTGAGCGCCTCAAGGGTCGCGTGCCAGCCGAGGGTGGCGCACTTGATGCGCGCGGGGAAGGCGTGCACGCCAGCGAATGCGGCCAAATCGTTGATTTCCTCCGGTGCCTGCCCAGTGGTGACGATACCCTTGAACTCGTTGAAGAGGGCCTCGGCTTCGGCGGGGGTTTTACCTTTAACCTGCGTGGTCATGAGCGAGGTGCTGGCCTGCGAGATCGCGCACCCGGAGCCATCGAATCCGATCGCGTCAATGCGACCGTCCGGGTCGAGATGCAGGTAGACGGTGCAGTTATCGCCGCAGCTCGGATTATCCCCGGTGGCCACCCGATTGGCCGTGGGCGGTTTACCGCGGTTGCGAGGGCGCTTATTGTGGTCGAGGATGACCGATTGATAAAGATCGCTAAGGTCGGACATAGGAAAGATAAACCAATGACTCAGGAAGTGGCCCCACTGAAGCACAATCTGGGGTGGGTGTTTCCCCGGGGTTGCGACAGAGTTGATCTAAAGGTCAGCCCTCGCCGCCTTAGGCCGCCGGCGTGGTACGGGGGAAGTTGCGCCGAATGACCGCCGCTACATCACCCAATTTAATGGGCTTGGTGATGAAGTCGTTCATGCCCGCGGCAAGGCATTCGTCGCGGTCCGCCGGAAGTGCGTTGGCCGTTAGCGCAATCATGCAGGGCTGTTGTTCGGCGGGGTGGTTTTCGCGAATATGCCGGGCGGCCTCAAAGCCATCCATTCCGGGCATCTGCAGATCCATAAACACCAGCTGGTAGGCTTTTGTTGCCAGCGCGCCGAGGGCTTCGCGGCCGTTGTCGACGGCGTCGGCCTGATAGCCTAGGCGGGCGAGCAAGCGCAGCGCGACCCGTTGGTTGACCGCGTTGTCCTCCACCAGCAACACTCGCAAGGGAATCTCGGCGGCGAGCAAGGTTTGAATCGGGGCCGGGCTGGAGACCGGTGCTGCCGGGTGCTCGGGAATCAGGGCGTGAAGAGCTCGGGTGAGCGCGTAGTGACGAAGCGGGCGCGACACGACCGCGAAGCGCATCCGCGCGACCCACTCAGGACGGGGGGCACTGGAGTTAAGACAAAGACCAACAAGCGGAATGCCGGCAGCCAGCAGCGCCGTGGAAACCCGCGACGTGCCGTCGGTTTCGACCAGATCCAGATCAATCACGGCGGCGACCGGCCGGTGAGTTTGGAGTAACGTTGCGGCGTCTTCGGCGTTGGCTGCGCTGAGAACCACCACCCGGTGGCTGCGGAAAAAAGCAGTCAAGTCATTAAGACTGACCGGGTTGTCATCCACACACAGGATTGGCCCCTGCTCGAGTTGCTGCGGTAGGCTGGTCAACTCAACTTCAACCGCGGCTGGCTCCACCTGCACCGTGAACGTGAATGTGGAGCCGTGGTTGGATTCGCTGGTGACCCCGATGCGCCCGCCCATCAGTGCGCAGAGTCTCTGGCAAATCGCCAACCCCAGGCCGGTGCCCCCGTATTTGCGCGTCGTGGAGGAGTCGACTTGGGAAAACGGCTTAAAGAGCCGCGCAAGACTTTCAGCAGGAATGCCAATGCCGGTGTCCCGCACCGCAATTGATAGGATGCGGTGGTTCACACACAGCGGTGGGTGAGACGGGGCTTCGTCCACCAGCCGCACGGTGACACTCACACTTCCCGCGGGCGTGAACTTGACGGCGTTGTTAATCAGATTGGCGAGAATCTGCCGAAAGCGAGTAGCGTCACCAAGGATAACGGCCGGCACCCCGGGCTCAATGAAGGCGGCGACTTCGAGCTGACGGGCGTCCGCATGACCGGAGAAAAGGTCCAGGGTTTCTTCGATACAGGTACGAAGTCTAAACGGGCGGTGCTCCAGCTCGAGCTTGCCGGACTCGATCTTGGAAAAGTCGAGCAGGTCGTTGATGATCGAGAGCAAGGCCTCACCGCTGGATCGGATGGTGTTCACCGAATCTAACTGATCCGCGTTAAGCGGGCTCTCCAGCAGCAGGCTAGTCATACCGATGACGCCATTCATGGGAGTGCGAATCTCGTGCGACATGGAGGCGAGGAACTCGCTTTTGGCCCGAGATGCCAAATCAGCCTCGGCTTTGGCCCGGCGCAAGGCATTCTCCATCTCGACGCGCGCGGTGATGTCGGACTCGATGGCGATAAAGTTTTCCACCGCGCCCTGCTCGTTGCGGACCGGCTGCATTTCGATCTGCATGTGGTATTTCCGGCCAGATTTGGAATAAACAACGATATCGGCCGACACCCCCAGCCCACGGCGCACCGACCTGCGGATGCGCTTGAGGGTGCGTGGGCAGCTATCGGGCCCGATGGCGAAGCTGATCGGATTACGACCGAGGACTTCCGCGAACGTGTGCTCGGTGACCCGCTCAAACGCCGCGTTGACCCACTCAATCAGGCCATCGGGGGTGATGATAAAAACCGGGTTGTCGGTGCCACTTGCGACCAAGGCGAGCTTACGCGCGGCGGCTTGGCTGGCGTGCAAGGCCTGGACGGCTTCCCGGCGTCCGGTCACGTCTTGGAGGGTTCCGACGATGCGGTCGGGTATCCCCGCAACCGAATAGGCCACGATCTTTGAACGCATGTAGAGCCAGCGCCAAACACCCGATTCGGTGCGCACGCGATATTCGTGCTCAACAAGAACCGAGGTCCCAGCCAACTGGTCCTGCAGCACGGCCAGATAAGCGGGACGGTCATCCGGATGAATCCGGGCCTGCCAGGCCGCCGGAGTCGTGTATTCATTACCCGTCAATTGGCCCAACATGGCCCAAAGGCTACGACTGAAATAAAGAATATTGTGGCGGCAATCCCACTCCAAAATCCCGACCACGGTGACATCCATGGTCAGGCGGAGGCGTTCATCGGAAACGTTCAACATCGACTCGACGAGGCGCCGCTCATCATTTTCGCGACGCAGAAGTTTATTGGTGGTTTCAGCCGAAACCAGATTTGCCCGGGCAGTGCGAGCCAGGTGCATGCTTAGGCCAAGCAACAGCGTGATACCCAGGCCCGCCAATAGGGAGATCTCCGGGAGATACCGCCGGTTGTTGCGGACCGAATCCTCGCTTGGCTCCAGCGCAATACGCAAACGCCGGTTATGGAGGTTAAAAACCGAGGCCAACACGAGAGGACCACCGGAGAGGGGTGGCCCAAGTTTGCTGCAGGCATAGAGTTGCTGGTCTCCCTCATAAACCGAACAACGGTGGTTCGGGCTTAACATCAGGCGAGTATCGAGCGCCCCGAAAAAACGCTCGTAAGAAAACTCGGCGCCGACGTAGCCCACCAGCAGACCCGAACGGTGAATCGGAGCGTAAATAATGAAACCGGGGCCGCGGCCGGCAAACTCCAGAGTGCGGGTCGCCCGCGGGACTCCACTTGATCGCACCCAGTCGAGGGTGGTGAGTCGCTCGGGCTCGACGTGCGGATTTAAACCAAGCAAGGGGTCGTTTCTGGCCGGTGGATAAAACCAGAAGGGAAGCCCCTCGGTGGTGACCTGTGCCAGGCGATGGGCACCGGGGGATTCGGCTAACCAATTGTCCGCTTCCGCCTCCCAGAAACCGACAGGATGATCCCCGCTCATGCGCCGGGCCAAGCGTTCAAGACTGGCTCCTTGGCGTTCAAACTCCGAATTGATCAATCCCGCGAAGGTGTTGATTGCGAACTGGGAGTTGGCCCCCAGATAAGCCGTTTCGCGTTCACGTAAACCGGCCCACAGTATAACCGTGAACAAGCCACAGGTTAGGATGACTGGAATCGGCAACCAAGCCGGCGGTGGTTCCTTGAGCTGACGATGCTCTGCCCAAGCCAGCACCAGCGCCGCGCAACCACTCAGCAGCATAATCAGCGCAACGACCTGGGGCAGGTTGGCACTGGAGCTCAACGGATGCCCCATCAACCCATTGAGCACAAAACCCATCAGCGTAATACTCCCAATCGAGCCTAAGAGTGAGCCGATGATCGCCAAAGCAAGGGGGCGTCGCTGTGGGTTTCCCCGGGCGACGAGCCAGGCTAGCAGGCCGCCCACGACAACCAGGCTGAGCGGGGCAACCATCGGTGGGAGCACCGCGAGCACATTTCCCCATGTCAATACCGAGGTCAGCCCGGGCTTTTGACTGGCTTCAATTGCAAACAGTCCCACCACGCCCAGCAGCCCGGTAACGACCCCCAACCAGGCCGTCCCCCAATAACCCTGCTCGATGGCAATCAACACGGCACCCAAAAGCCCCAGTCCCAGCACCACCGGCAAAGTTCCCCTACTGAGAGCGTCCCCGCTATCGAGGGGGATAAGCCCAGACAAAAGCACCGCCGCGCACAAGGCCACGCTGAGACCAGCCAAACCTAGGGCCAGTAGTCGGAGCCAGACCACACCCCAAGGGAGCTCGGACGGACGCATCATGGGGCGGTCCCATTCTCCTGGCAGCTCGTGCGGCCATTTCCACCGGTTAAGCCGGGGTTAATTTCCGGAAAGAGTGCC
Source organism: Rariglobus sp. (assembly GCA_044353465.1). Taxonomy (GTDB): domain Bacteria; phylum Verrucomicrobiota; class Verrucomicrobiia; order Opitutales; family Opitutaceae; genus Rariglobus. The sequence continues at coordinate 20,021 of JBILBW010000012.1, forward strand.
AACAGAACGATAGGTGAAGGAATGATCACGGTGCCTTCGGCGAGTTGACAGGGAGGCCATCCGGGAGTGCCGATTTTCCTCCGCCAATCAGGGAATTTAGCAGACGACTGGGGCCATAGGCGAAAACCCAGTTGGGGTGGTTTAAGGTGCCTGACAATTTAACTTCCAGCACTTGGGACAGTGGTTTGAGAACAAAGCCAACCGCACTCCCCAATACCGTTGAGCTCTCATCAAAGGGAAAGACCTTGGTGGTGAAGTTCAGCGAACCATCCCTAAGTCGATAATAGCCTTTGGCTTGAATCAGCGCACTGGGGCCCGAAACCCGCAGTTCCTCGAAGCGCACTTGTTCGCCTTGGAGCGCGAAGGGCGCATCCACGCTGGTTAAAGAAAAGCTCCCAAAATTGACGAAACTGCCGCTCAAGGCCTCGGAAAGTGGGCCGAAGAGGTTCAACTGACCGAGTTCTGATCCACTCACCGTGGCGCGACCGGATCCCTTGAAACTGAAAAAGTCCGAGTATAAACCCTCTGCTGACAGTTGAAAATCGAGAAGCCCTTGGTCGATCCGGGCTTGGCGAAGGCGAGCGGCCTTGTCCGGTTTTTCCGCCGGAGGAGCGGCGGGCGTCCCCTCCTTGGTTTGCAGCCGCCCCACCGCTTGGGTGACCGCACCCAAGTTGGCTTTTTCCAGTGAGATCTTGAACGCCAGCCGTCGCGCAGCCTCGGGCCCTTGAAGGGAGGCCTCCCCGGCCACCTTCCCGCCGGCAAAAACCGCAGAAAGCAGCGGCAGTTCAATGCGATCATCACGCAACAGGGCCTTCACATTAAGGTCGGCCAAGGGAAACCCGTGATAGTTCATGGCTCCGGTAGAACGCAGGTCGATGTCGATGCGCTCATGCTTGCCCGCCGGTGAGCCCAGAGCGTCTACCCGTCCGCTGAGCTGAAGCTTGGGCGGAGTACTAAACTCATAGGGCGCCAACAACGCGGCGGATTCCTCCTTGAACAACTGCACGATCGTTTCCAGCGGCAGAGTCGAATCGACCTCGAAATCCATCGAGTTCCAAGTGTTACGGTTCAGATCCATCGCTCGGGCCAACCAGCCCTGCGCACCTTGGCCGCCAAGGGTAACGTCAAAATGGCGAATATCGAACCAGTGGGGCCGGAGAAAAAGTCGGGTGCGTACCCGATCGAAACCCACCCCTCTAAGACCGGTGTCAGCGCAATCGGCCTGAACAAAAACCTGGGTCGCTGCCAGGTCCCCCCAGCGCCCCAGCACATCCACATCGGCCACCGGCAGGCAGGTATTAAAGGTAAAGGTCTGCCAGAAATCGCTCCACCAGCTGTGGAACCACTTGTCGATGGCCATCGGGCGTAGTCCACCCGTCAGGAGGAAACGAAAATCCAAGGTACGCGCGTCCATTTCGTAGCACCCATGGGCCAAACTATCACCCAAGCGCAGAACCAGATTGTCGCAGACCACGCGGGCTCCATCGTAGGTAAACTCAGTCCCGGTCTCGTCGAGCGGGACTCCACCCACCAGCACAAATCCGCTGTGAAGGCGCCCGTGGGCACCGGTGAGTTTCCATCCCGGCCCGAACGAAGCGGCAACCGTTAAAGGGGCGGGCTGCGCGGGGACGAGCAGTCCGCCCAATTCGCGCCCGAGCTGTTGCCCTGCAAAAGCAAGCGTGGCCGCCTCGACCCGACCATCCAAAGACACATGAGCAACCCCGGAACCCGGCTCGACCGTGCCGCTGACGCCCCAGGGTGCCCCGGCCAGGGTCAAGGCTAGGTCGAAGGCAAACCGGCCAGCGACCGGCTGCGCCGCCGAACCAGCAAGCGGTCCGGCCTCAATCTCCCGCCAACGCAAAGAGCCAAGCTGAAGATCAAGGAAGTGCGGATCAAAACCATAGACCCCGCCCGGGTTACCACTCAGCCGAAAGGCGAGTCCCTGCGCTGAGATGTCGCGCGGCAGTTGCAGCGACTCAACCGTTCCGTCCATGGCCAGCGATTTGATCCCCAATTCACTCAGGGGCACCGCGGTGGCGAGACGCACTCCGCGCAAATAACCCGGGACGCCGCCGGGAAGTTTCCCCAAATCAACTCCGCTGGCGCTAAGTTCAACCTTACCCAACGTCCCACCACTGGCTGTTGGCTGCAACCGTAGGTGCAGACGTGGCGTATCCAAGGCGCTCAACCACGCGTCGGCGGCATGAATCTGGCGGGCCAGCCCCAGCCACGTTTTTGTCAACGGTTGCACCCAATCGGTGGCGCTCACCTCCGCCGGCTGTCCGCGCGGCCAAGCAAACCGGCCGTTCACCTGCACCGGAATCTGGCGAATGTACCCTCCAAGATGAGACAAAACGATTTCTTTGCCGTGCAGGTGAACCGTCAAATCCAGCCCCCCCACTATCACCTCGTCTACGCCCGAAAGTGACTGCATGGCGGGTAAATGCAGATCGAGTCCACTGACTTGAATCTCGTCGATTTCGACCTGCGCAAGGAGTAACTGCCACGGGTCGAGCTGCACATAAACCGAGCTGGCCGTGGCCAGGGGCGTCTCCAGCGAGACCGGCCCGATTCGCACGTCATCCAGGCGAACATGCCCGCCAAAATCGAGGCGGCCGCCGCCCAATTCCAGCCGTACTCCCTGGGTCGCGAGACGAGACTCAATCTTATGACGTAAAAACTGCGGCAGGGCTACTTGGCGCGAAGACAGCAGGTGCAGCTGATAAGCGAGCATGGTGAGCAGCAGCAGCCAGCCGGTCCAGAGAACCGCCCGAGCACTGAAGCGGGTTATCCACCAGCTGACTTTCCATGCCTGACGAAGGAGCATACTTAGGGCGTGGGAGCCGGGGTCGCCGGGGCCTCAGGAATAACCGGGGGGCCGGGGTCACGCTCACTATAAGTGAGGGCCCACAGGGCATCGAGCAGCGTTTGCTCAACCGCAAAGACCACACCAAACTGAGCTGAACCGGCCAACTGCGTGCCACCCCCAGAACGTTCTGCCAGTTGCAGCGAAGTCACGCTTTTCAGCGGAGCCCCCGTGGCTCCACCCAGAGCGAGCGAAGCTTCCAACGTGTATTTCCAAGGCGCGGGCATGCCATCGACCAAGGTGGTTGCGGTGAACGTATCGCTGACGAATTGCTTGGCGCGCAGGGTAGTCAGGTTGACGAGCACGGCCTTGAGAGCCGCTCGTCGGGGCTCACTCTCGGAAGCGAGGGTGTCATCCCACGTCCCCCCCTCGGCGAGCTGAAGATCGACCAGGGCCTTCTCGGGCAGGGTATTGTCCACCAAGCGTAAACCGGTGATGCGCGCCCCCTCGGGCAAGGTGCGCAGGGTGCGTTCACGATAAACCAAGGGCGAAACGGGAACCCCATTGAGGGTGTCAGCAGCGACGGCATAAACAAAGGATTGGCCTATGACCCGAGCCTGCACGTCTTCGCCCTGCACATTACCCACCCCGATTTGTAAAGTCAGGCGCGTGGGACTGGCCAGTCCACCAGCCGTCGGAGCGGTGGGCGCGAGCGTGAGCGTGATCTCGCGCTGCGGCAGATTGAAGCCGAAAGCCTCGATCTCGGCGTCTGATGGAGCGTCACGTAAAAAGCCCGATTTACCGGGCCCGCTGGGCATAACCGAAAGCAGAGCGAGGCGTTGGAGTAGCTGGGTAATCAGTTGGGTATCGGCCGCGAGCGCGGAGCCGCCGCCCGACAGCACAATCTGCCAACCGGTGGTGTCGTTACGCCGCAAAACCAAGGGCTCAACCTGGCCGGGGGCACTAAGGGAAATAGCGGTCACCTGGCTTGGATCGAAGTCGAGTATCCGCGGCTCCCGCAAGGTCTCTTGGGCTCGGCGCAAAGTGCTAAACAGGTTGTCCGGAATGGCCGTCACGAAGACCTGCGCCCGATCCTCCATCCGCGCGTAGTAAGCGGTGGAGGAAACGAAGTCTTTTTTGGGGTCATCGGTTTTAGCCGCCGGCTTAACTGGAAAAGCGCGACCGACCAACAGGGTTTCACGCCGGCTATTACCCTCAACAGTCACCCGCAAAACCGGCTTATCCAAGCCGCTGTCGGTCACCGACACATCGGTCAGGAAATCGGCGGCACGCAGGCGGTTGAGGCCGCTGATGACCACTTCCGTTGGCGCTTTGTTGGCGCGCGCCAAGATCGGGGCTTCAAAGGCCCAACGGGCCGCATCGCGTCGCAGGCGCACGCGGGGGGCGGGCGCGGCATTTTGCAGACCGAGCGAGCGCACCTCAAAAACCGGAATGGTAAACAACGTATCCGTGCGCAGATCCTCCATGCCCACGATAAGGCTTTCCGCGAGGCTGCGGCCCACCACGTGAACCTTTTTGCCGTCGGGCGAAAGCACGTAGAGGCGGTTGCCCACCTTGGTGGCATCACCGATTTCGAGTCGGGTGACACGGACTGGGCCACCGGTCACAGCCGCTGGACGGGTGAAAGTGAGCGAAAGGCGGGCCGGCTTGAGGCCGTAATCGGCCAAGGATTGACCGTTTTTCTCCAGACCCTCGACGCTGAAACTGGTTTCGGCTTCAAGGAACTGGAGTTCGTGAATGATGCGGCGCACGGCAAAATCATTGGCCGGCCAGTTAATTGGTGCCTTGATTTCCCAGGGCGAGGTGTCGCCGCTGCGCTCCAGGCGGATGACCCGCTCTTGGCCCGTGGCGGTGATCTCCAGTCCGGTCACGCCGATGGCCTCATCGCCCAGGACACGTTTACTCAGCCGGGCGATCTCTTGCTCAGCCTGCAACTCGCGGCGCGAGTAGAAGATCACCGCCAGCAAAGCGACATTCAGGAGGAAAAGGATAAGCGTAACTTTTGTGCGCATGGAGAGGTCGACTTAAATCAGTTCCGGCGGGTCATATAGACAACAAGACCGAGAGCAGCGGCGAGGCCGGGGAGGAGAAAAATAAGACTGAAGCGCAACCGCTGGAGTTGTTGCTGGCTAAGGGTGAGTTGAAATTTTTCAATCGGCCGGGCCGGCACATTCAGGTCAATGTCGCGGTCGGTGGTCCAATTCACTGCCGCCATAAAGAACGAAAGATTACCAATCACCCCGAGGCGGCCGTTGGCGATCCAATCGGAGCTGCCAAAAGTGACCAACCGCCCACCAGGAACGGTAAAGGGCAAATTATTACGCGCCGCGTGCCGCTCCGAGGCAGTCACCACAATGATGCGTCCCGGCAGGTCAATGCCCACGTTGTAGGTGGCCGTACCGCGCTCCCGGTAGTTGCGCTCACCCCACGCTTGCTCCGTGGTCGCGACCAGCGATTGCACATCCAGGTTGGCGTCGAGGGTACGACCGGGGTCGGGGCGAACCGAGCGGGAGGGGCCGAAGCGCAATGGAATTTTATAACTGAGCAGAGAGTGGGTGATTTCGTGTTCGGCCAAAGCCGGTAAAATCAAATCGCCCGTCTCGCTCTGGCCGGAAGAGCCTTGGTCGTAGACGAGCACATCGTCGACCAACACGCCCCAATCAAAAAAAAGATCATCGAGACCAGTCGGATACCTGGGGGCCAACAGGGCAAGAATGCGGCCGGCGCGGTTGGACAAATATTGGCGGAGTAGCTCCTGTTCGGCGGCATCGAAACGCCCCTGCGGCCCAACGATCACCAACACGGCGGCATCGTCAGGGACCTTGCGCGCGAGGGACAGATCGAGAGATTCAACCGCGAAGTTGCGCGCTTTCAGCTCGGCATCGAGTGCGGAAAGCCCCTTGTCGGAACTGACGTCATCGATCGCCATCTCACCGTGCCCGGTGAGGAAGTAGATTTTTTTCTTGGTCGGGCTGGAGACGTCGAGAATGGCGGCGGTGAAGGCCTGCTCCCCGCGGAAAGCTTTTTTCTCTTGGTTCTCGACGCTGTAAAGCTCGTCGAGGCCGACCACCCGGCGTCGATCTCCGCACAGCACCAGGATGGTGTTGGGCTGCTCAATGCCCAACACCTCGGCCTCACGCCGGCGCTGGAAAACATCAAGAAACTCGGTGGTGACCTTGCCTCGGGCGTTGGCGTCCGTGGCGAAACCGTATTCTCGGAGCAGACCGCTCACATCGCGGTGGGCGTGGGCCACCTGCTCGTTATCGCTGTCGGCATTGAGGGTAACGATGATGCGAACCGGTTGCGCGAGGTTTTTAAGATAGGCGCGAGTCTCCGGGGAGAGCGAATGGCGATGGTTGGTGGTCAGGTCAAAACGCCAGGAATACTGGACGGCGAGATAATTGAGTCCGGCAAACAGGGACACAAAGAGGACAACCTGGGCGAGAAGGTTGAGGGTACGGACCCAACGGACCGTGCGGAAGGAGGGGGACTTGGCCATGGTCAGCTGTGCAGGAGTTTGGCTTCGACGCCGAGGATGCTAAAAATCAGCGCCAGCACGGTGCCGCTGACATAAAAGAGAACTTGGCGGGTATCGACCACCCCACGGGTGAAGTCTTCGAGGTGGCGGAAAACCAGCGTATAGTCGATGGCCGCACGCAGCGACTCCATGGCTTCAAGATTCAGCAACTCCAAGCTGCCGACGAACCGCACCCCAATGATGATGCCAAAAAGCAGGGTAAACGCGAGGATCCCGGCAACGGCCTGATTGCGGGAAAGCGAACTGGCGAACACCCCGAGTGCGATGTAAAGCAAACCGGAGACCGCAATGAACAGGTAACCACCGAGTAACGGCCCAAGATCAAGAAACCGCGCATCTCCGGCGAAGCGGTGCATGATATAAAAGAAGCCCCCGGTCGCCCCCCAGAGCAGCAAATAAAGGAAATAGGCGGCAAAATACTTCCCGAGTACCACCTCGGTGGTGGAAACCGGCGCGGTCAGCAGCGTCTCCAGCGTGCCGAGTCGGCGCTCCTCGGCGAGGCACTTCATGGTGAGCAAAGGCACTATAAAAAAAACCGGCAGCCAGAAGAGTTGAAAAAACACCGCGGCCGGGGAGGTTTCTTGGGCTGCGGCGCTGTAGCGCTCAAGAACCCCAAAAAAAATAAAGCCCATCACCGAGAGAAAGAGCACCGCGGCGATATAGGTGCTGGGACTGACCAGCAACATACGGATCTCGTGGCTGAGGATGGTGGTAAAATGTTTCATGGGGTGCGTTTCGGAGTTGGGGCGGCGGAGGCCGGTCTATCCAGCAGTTCCCAGCCCCTCCGGGTGGCGGCAAGGAAAACGTCTTCGAGCGTGGGCTGAATCCGGCAAAGCGAACGGACGCGGAAGCTGCCTGTGGCGGTGAGCGCATGCAGCAAGGCTTCGCCCAGGTCGTCGTCCCGGGTGCTGGTGAGCGTGAGCTTACTAAAACCGCCGGCATCGGGCGCGCCCGTTTCGGCGATCTGCAGGGAGGGATCAATTTGGGCAAGCGCGGACGGCAGGGCGAAGGCGAGGTCGCCGGCGATCTCCAGCTCGTAGCGGGCTTGGCCAAAAACCTCCCGGCGCAGGTCCGCCGGCGTGCCAGCGGCGACAACCCGGCCCTGATTGATAATGAGCACCCGGTCGCAGGTCATTTCGATCTCGGGCAAGATGTGCGAAGAGATAATCACCGTCATGCGCCCGCGAAGGCTGGCAATGAGATCGCGCACAATCTGAATCTGGTGGGGATCAAGCCCGATGGTGGGCTCGTCCATGATGATTACCGGCGGCTCGGCGATAATGGCCTCGGCGATGCCCACGCGTTGACGAAAGCCCTTGGAGAGCTTGCCAATAATGCGGTGGCGCACGCGGGTGAGGTCGCACAGCTCCAAGACCTCGTCGATGCGCGGACCAAGCTTGCGGCGGGTGATTTCTTTGAGGCGTCCGCGGTAGTGGAGGTATTCGGCCACCCGCATGTCATCGGGCAGCGGGTTGTTTTCCGGCATGTAACCGATGAATTTTTTCACCTCGTCGCCGCGGGAAGCGACCGGCACCCCGCACACGTTGACCTCGCCAGCGGTGGCGGGGAGGTAACCCGTGAGGATGCGCATCGTCGTGCTCTTACCGGCGCCATTGGGTCCGAGAAAGCCCAGCACCTCGCCGCGGGCCACAGTGAAACTAATCTTACTGACGGCGGTGTGGCCGGAGTAAATTTTCACGAGGTCGCGGACTTCAATGGCAGGGGGTTCAGCGGACGACATAGGAAAGAAACGGGCAACATGGACAGTTGCCGGCCACATTGAAAGCCTTCGATGCTGAGGATTTAGCCCCCAATCCGAGCGATTAAACTCATCGCCTCGCACCGCGTCCACGAGTGGCTGAGCGCACTCGCACCCGCCCCGGCACCGACCGTCGTGCAGCCAAGCACAGGTACCCAACAGGGGTGTTTGGGGTTAGTCCGCGCGGTTCAGCCGGTAAGCAGCGGCGAGGCCGAGCAAGGTGAGGTCGGGTACCACCCGCACGTTTTGGCGCAGACGACTTTCCAGGAACGCGGCGTTGCCCCCGGTGATAAACAGGTGCGGCGGCGGTTCGCCACGATGGGCCACCTCAGCAAGCACGCCGTCAAGCAGCGCCTGGATCAGACCGGGGAAGCCAACCACCGTGCCGATGCGCATGGCCTCGGCGGTGGATTTACCGATCAGGCCAGTGATTTCCAGCGAGTCGTCGAGCAGGGGCAGCTGGGCGGTGCGCTCGTGGAGGTAACGCCGGGTGAGCTCCAGCCCCGGGGCGATGATCCCGCCCTCATAGCCGCCGAATTGCGTGATCACGTCAAAGGTCACCGCGGTGCCGGAGTCGATCACGATGGCCGGACTGCCTCCGAGGGCGTGGGCGGCGGCGGCGTTGGCAAGCCGGTCCTGGCCGATTTCAGCGGGTTTGGGATAGGTGATGGGTACCCCGAGTCGACACTCGTGGGTGAGTTGAAAAACCGGCAGCGACGAGTGGGCGGCGAGGAGCTGACGCAGACTTGGGCTGGCCGCCGGCACCACCGAGCAGAAGGCGACACCCGCTATTTCCGGCCGGGTGCGGGCGAGGGTTCGCAGCACGACGGCTAGGCCGGTTAACGGATCATCGAGGGTGGCGGTTTTGACTTCGCCCAAGTCGGTTGTGGTGTCGATACCCACCACGCCGTAATGCGTATGAGTGTTGCCAATATCGATGCAGAGGAGGGGCATAAGGGGAAAGCGCCACTGTCCGCCAGCAGGGCGGCCCTGCGCAAGCGCGGAGAGGCTATCGCCTTAATGGTTAAAGCGCTCGATTTCCCCGACTCATTCCGACTTCCTGATAAAAACTGTTATGTCTTTTTCATCTTTAGACGACGACGATACATCCTCAGCAGGTGACCGGAAAACCTTTTGGGCGCACCTAGACGATCTACGCAAAGCGCTGATCAGATCAGCGATTGCGGTGTGTGTCGCGCTCATGCTTTGCCTCTTCATCAGCGACAAGCTCATGCAGATCTTGGAGTATCCGCTGCGGCACATGAATATGTTCGAGAAGCCCAAGCCGACGGTCACATTTCAAATCGGCAAAGATAAATTGGGCCCCTACGAGGTATCGCCAGACCATTTTAAGGGACTACCCGAGGGGACTTCGCCACAAGCGCTGTTTCATGTGGGAACAGCGGTTATCGACGGCAAACAAGTCGCCACCCTTGAGTTAGATTCAACCCCAACCACCCCTGTCGATAACCAGCGGGTCAAACTGCATAATTTCGGCCCAACCGAAGGATTTTTCGTGGCCTTCCGCATTGCGATTTATGGGGGCTTAATCCTCTCCTGCCCCTTCTGGGTGTACTTCATGGGCTCGTTTATTTTCCCGGCATTTAACGTTAACGAAAAAAAGATCATCGGCCAATGGGTTGGGTGGGGTTCGCTCCTGTTTTTATCGGGCGTTGCACTCACCTATTTCCTCCTTCTGCCGATCTCGTTACGCGCTTCGATCGAATACTCCCAGCTCATGGGTTTCGACGCTTATTCATGGCGGGCAGACGAATACATTAAATTCGTCACCCAGTTCATCCTTGGCATGGGGCTGGGGTTTCAATTTCCGGTGGTTGTCTTGATCTTGGTGAAGCTTGGATTGCTCACCCATCATCAACTCGCCCAATATCGACGTCATGTGGTGGTTCTCACACTCATCATTGGCGCGCTGCTCACCACGCCTGAAGTGATCACCCAAATATCCATGGCTGTTCCGCTTTACCTGCTTTATGAGGTATCCATCTTGATCGCTTGGTATTGGGACTGGAAAAAACGTAAGGCCGCACTTTTGACCGGCGACATCGACATCTGATCCGCCCGCCCCGCCCTCACCCGCGTGATTTCTTCCCGTGCCGCTCTCCACCGATCTTTTTGACTACCAACTGCCCGACCGACTGGTCGCGCAAACCCCTGCGACGCGCCGCGACGCCTCGCGGCTGATGGTGGTGGATCGAGCCACCCGCAGCCTCGCCCACCACACCTTCGCCGACCTGCCCCAATTCCTTCGCGCCGGCGACACCCTGTTTCGCAACAACGCCGCGGTCCTGCCCGCCCGCCTACACGCCCGCCGCCCCACCGGCGGCCTGATCGAATGCCTCCTGCTGCGCCCCGACCCCACGCAGGGCGACAACGTCTGGTGGTGCCTGGTGCGACCGGGTAAAAAACTGCCCGTCGCCGCCACCTTTGCGTTGGGCGGGGATTTTTCCGGCACCGTGCTGGCCAAGGATCCCGAGGGGGCCGCCCTGGTGCGCTTCACCACCCCGGCAGGCCAATCGATCATCGATATCGCCAACCGCCTCGGCGACGTGCCGCTGCCACCTTACATCGAACGCGCCAATCCGACCGCCGAACGCCCCCGCGACATTGAGCGGTACCAAACCGTTTACGCCGACCGCGCCCGCCAAGTCGCCGTCGCCGCCCCCACCGCCGGACTGCACTTCACCCCGGAACTGCTCGCCACCCTGGCCGCCCAAGGCGTGGACGCAGCCGAGGTCACCCTCCATGTCGGGCTGGGCACCTTCAAGCCCATCGACACGGCCAACGTCGAGGCCCACCCGATCCACCGCGAACTCTACGAACTGCCCCTAGCCACCCAGCGCGCGCTGTTTCCGGCCACCCGCACCCAAGCCGGCCGCCGCATCGCCGTCGGCACCACCAGCGTGCGCTCCCTGGAAGACTTTCTGCAAACCCACGACGCCCCCCTCGACCGGCCCCATTTGGCCGAAGCGGGCATTTTCATTTATCCGCCGCGCCCGTTTCGCGGGGTCGATGCACTCATCACCAATTTCCACCAGCCCCGCTCCACCCTGCTCTGCCTGGTCTCCGCCTTCCTCACCCCCGGCTCCACCGACGGCATCGCCTGGCTGCAGGAACTTTACGCCGAGGCCATCGCTTGCGACTACCGGTTTTTTAGTTACGGCGACGCCATGTTGATTTTGTAGGCGCCGAGGTTGCGCTTTCCGCCCAGCCCACTTGCTTCGCGCAGCGTACTCCGCGCCCTCCGATCACCCGCCATGACCTCCTCGCCCGCCCACTCCACCCCAAGTGACGCTCACTCCGGCATCGCCGCCTGGCGGGTGCTTTTCCGCATGCTCGCCGGGTTCATCGCCCTTTTCTGCTTCGCCTTTTGGGCAGCGGCTGGCTGGAACCGCGGCTGGACCAAAAACCAGATTGCGGTGAAGCAAATCGATAGTCTGACCGGCATCGAATTTATCACCTACAAAAAGCACTTTATGCCGGGGTTGGAGCTGCTCGGGATCGGGCTGGCCATCAGTCTCGGTCTATTCGCCATCACCTATATTCGACGCCGGCGCACTGTTTCGAACTAAGCCGCCATCCATCATGACCGAAGCCGACCTCCAGACGCTGATTGAAGACGCCACCTTTGATTACACCCTAGGCGAGACTGACAGCGCCCTCGCCAAACTCGCCCGGGCCACCGCCGCCGCTCCCGCCTCCTTCGAAGCCTGGCACGCGCAGGCCGAAATTCTCTTCAGCCTGCGCCGTTTTGACGACGCCCTCCACGCCGCCGAACAGGGCCACGCTGTCCGCCCCGACGATCTTTTTATCAACACCACGCTTTCCCGCATCTGGATGGAAAAAGGCGACAAGCCCACCGCAGAAAAATACGGTGCCCAAGCCAAAATTCTCAGCTGGAAGGACCAGCTCAAAAACCCCGAGGCTCACCAGGGCGGTCTGTAATTGCCCCCGCCCCCACCCTAACGCCACCAATTGACACCCGCCGCGCCAAGCCCCTAGCCTCGCCCGCTTCACATGGAAAAACCCGTCTACACCCTCGAGTTTGAGAAGCCCCTGCGTGACCTCAGCGCACAACTAGAGCAACTCAGTCAGCAGTCCCTTGAGAACAACCTCGACGTGGCCAAAGAAATTGCCGCCATTGAGCGCAAAATCTCGTCCACCCAGCGCGATATTTACTCAGGGCTGACGCCGTGGCAAAAGGTGCAGATCGCCCGCCACCCTAAGCGCCCCTACGCGCTCGATTACGTTAACCTGATTTGCGAGAACTTCGTCGAGCTGCACGGCGACCGCCAGTTCAACGACGACCGCGCTTTGATCGGTGGTACCGCCTTTTTTAACGGTGAGGCCGTGATGGTCATCGCCCAGCAAAAGGGCCGCGACACCAAGGAGAAAATCGCCCGCAACTTCGGTATGGCCCAGCCCGAGGGCTACCGCAAAGCCCTGCGCCTGATGAAGACGGCTGAAAAGTTCGGTCTGCCGGTGATCACCTTCATCGACACCCCCGGCGCCTACCCCGGCCTCGGTTCCGAGGAGCGCCACGTGTCCGAAGCCATCGCAGTCAACTTGCGCGAAATGGCCATGCTCCGCGTTCCTTCCATTTCCGTAGTGGTCGGTGAAGGCGGTTCAGGTGGTGCCCTCGGAATTGGCGTGACCGACCGCGTACTCATCTTCGAGAACAGCTACTACTCGGTGATTTCGCCTGAAGGTTGCGCAGCGATCCTTTGGAAAGACCCCGCCGCGGCTGCCAAGGCCGCAGAAGCCCTCAAGATCAACGCCGACCAACTCGAGAAGCTCGGCGTAGTCGATGAGGTCATCGCCGAACCCTTCGGCGGCGCACACAACGACTACGCCCAATCCGCCGCCACCCTGCGCTACGCCTTGCACAAACACCTCAACGACCTGCGTGCACTGAAGGTCGATGAACTGCTCGACTTGCGCTACCAACGCTACCGCCGTCTCGGCACTTACGAGGAAGCCGGCGTGGTCCACAACTGAGGCACCTACGCACCGGTTAAAAAAAACCCGACGATCCCGTCGGGTATTTTTTTTCACCGTCCGCCGGCCCGGCGCAGGGTGATTAGCTCAACGCTGCGCGCCCGTTTCGCCAGCTCGTCGTAGTCGACCAGCGCGCCCGAAATGCGCACGTCGCCCTCGGCCACTTCAAAGCGTTTGGGCATCCCGTCGATAAACCGCGACAACACCGGGGCGACCTCGCGGCCCAGCACCGAGGCGTAAGGGCCGGTCATGCCCACGTCGCACATAAAACCCGTGCCCTTGGGCATCACGCTGGCATCGGCCGTGGGCACATGGGTGTGCGTGCCCAACACCGCCACCGCCCGGCCGTCGAGGTACCAGCCGAGCGCTATTTTCTCGCTGGTGGCCTCGGCGTGGACTTCCACCAGCACCGCATCGGCCTGACCCTCGATTTTTTTCAACATCGCATCCACGCAAAGAAACGGACACTCCGCCTTCATCCCCATAAAAGTGCGCCCGAGCACCGTGAACACGGCCAGTTTCAAACCCTTCACGTTGAGGATCACATGGTCAGCCCCCGGGCAACTGGCCGGCAAATTGGCCGGCCGGCAAACGGTCGGGAAATCGTCAATATCATCCTCCCAACCGCGCTGATCCCAGACATGGTCACCGAGGGTGAGCGCGTCGATGCCGGTGGCAAGCAGGGCCTTGGCGAGGGCGCCAGTGATACCGGAGCCGGCGGCTACGTTTTCGCCGTTGGCGATGACCACATCGGCTTTCAACTCGGCGCGCAGGCGCAACAGGCGCTCGGCGAGGATTTCCCGACCGGGTTTCCCCACGATGTCTCCGATAAACAGAATTTTTGGCACGCCGCTTAAGGAGCACACCGCGCCAGCCAAACCAACTCCCAAATGTCCCGCTTTTCCGCTCTTGCCAGTAATTAGGCGGAACGGTTTTCTCTCAACCTTACGACCTCTGCTTTACCGCCTATGAAATCGCCCACCTTGCCCTCGTCGCCCTCCCAACCCGAAACTGGCCGCCTGATGAACGGGGCCGACGTGGTCGTCGAGTCGCTGGCCCGCGAAGGTGTCGACGTGATCTTCGCCTACCCCGGCGGCGCTTCCCAGGAGCTGCACCAAGCCTTTGCCCGCAGCGCCAAGGTGCGCGTCATCCTGCCCCGCCACGAGCAGGGCGGCTCCTTTGCCGCCGAGGGTTACGCCCGCGCTACCGGTAAAGTCGGCGTCTGCATGGCCACCAGCGGCCCCGGTGCCACCAACTTGGTTTCCGCCATCGCCGACGCCTACATGGACTCGACCCCGATGGTCGCCATCACCGGTCAGGTTTTCCAAAAATACATCGGTAAGATGGCGTTCCAAGAGACCGACTTCTTTGGCATGACCCTGCCGATCGTGAAGCACAGTTACCTCGTGCTCAACGCCGCCGACCTGCCTCGCATCATTAAAGAAGCCTTTTTCCTCGCTAACAGCGGCCGACCCGGCCCGGTTGTCATCGATATCCCCAAAGACGTCCAACAGGCCAAACTTGTCCCGGTTTTCCCGGCGACGATCAGCTTCGCCAACCCGACGATCGCCCAGCAGCCTAAGGCCAGCGACGAGCAGCTCAAGCGCGTGCTCGAACTGATCGCCCACGCCAAAAAACCGGTGATCTACGCAGGCGGCGGCATCGTCTCGGCCGAGGCCCACGCCGACCTCAAAGCCCTGGCCATCAAAACCAATATTCCCATCGCCACTACGCTGATGGGGATTGGTGCGTTCCCGGAGAGCCACCCGCTGTCGATGCGCTGGTTCGGCATGCACGGCACCGCCTACGGCAACTGGGCGGTTGACCAATGCGACCTGCTGCTCTGTCTGGGCGCTCGCTTCGATGATCGCATCACCGGCGACACCTCCAAGTTCGCCAGCACCGCCACCATCGTGCACCTCGACCTCGATGCCGCCGAACACAACAAGAACAAGCGCGTCGCCCACCCCATCCTCGGTGAGCTCAAAGACGCCCTCACCCGACTCAACACCTTGATCGACGCAGCCCAGTTTACCGCGCCGGACTTCTCTGCTTGGCACGCCCAAATCGAGGCGTGGAAGCGCGACCACCCGTTCCGCTTCGAGGACCACAAGCACATCCTCCCGCAGGAGGCGATTAAGACGCTCTATGAGCTGACCAAGGGCGATGCCATCATCACCACCGGCGTGGGCCAGCACCAGATGTGGGCCGCGCAGTTTTATCAATTCGACGAACCCCGCCGCTACATCAGCTCGCTCGGTCTGGGGGCCATGGGCTACGGCTACCCGGCGGCGCTCGGCGCGAAGGTGGCCTGCCCCGACAAGCAGGTCATCGATATCGACGGGGATGGTTCCTTCGTGATGAACATCCAGGAACTGGCCACCGCCGCAGTGGAGAAAATCGCCGCCAAGGCGATGATTTTGAACAACCAGCACCTCGGCATGGTGGTGCAATGGGAAGACCGTTTTTACGGTTCGGTGCGGGGTAACACCGTACTCGGCCACCAAAGCAACATCGGCAGCCCGGACAACCCAGGCGGTCTTTATCCCGACTTCGTGAAAATCGCCGAAGGCTTCGGGGTCAAGGGTCGCCGCGTCATCAAGAAGAGCGAGCTGCGCGAAGCCATCCAAGAGATGCTTGATCACGATGGCCCGTTCGTCCTCGACATCATCGTGCCCTACACCGAACACGTGCTGCCCATGATCCCGGCCGGCAAAACGGTGAAGGACATGATCCTGAAGTAAGGCGAACCGCCTCCACCAGTCGGTGACCACGAATCCCGGGCCCTGCGCCCGGTTTTTTATGCGCCGCGTAGGCGGGCCCCTTCCTGAACGTAGCGGGAGCGCGCAGCGCTTTCGCCCCCTCGGAATCGAAACGACTTCGTCGTCCCGCTACGTACGGAGCCGGACTCAGAGTCCAGAAACGCAGTCGAAACGCCGAGCTCCAGCTCGGCTCGGCGCCTTTAGACCTGCCCCCAGCCAGAGACGAGCTGGAGCTCGGCGTTCCGTGGGATTCACCTGCGCGCTCGCTAAGGTTACAACCGCCTGGACCCGGCTCAGACTTTGACCGCGAACAGCTCCGGGTGCATGAGGCCGTCGGCGACTTTGTTCACCGTGCCCGTCATGCGGATGGTGAAGTTGGCTCCGATCTCGATGCCGATCTGGCCGCCGGGCATGTGAACGGTGACGTCGGCATCCACCAGGCCCAATTTATGGGCGACCGAGGCGGCGGCGCTCGAGCTGCTGCCCGAGGCCAGGGTGTAACCGGCGCCCCGCTCCCAGATCTCGATGCGGATGTTTTTGCGATCCAGCACCTGCATGAACTGGACGTTGGTCTTGCGCGGGAAATTTGCGTGGGTTTCCAAGTGCGGGCCGTAGCGGTGCGCCATCTCGGCGGTGATCTCCGGCAGCGGCAGTACGCAGTGGGGGTTACCAATCGTGGCCGCACAGTAGGTGAACGACCGGTCGAGCACGGTGATCGACTCATTGATGACCTCTCGCTCCGGGCCGGTGTGCGGGATTTTGCTGCTGAGGAAGCTGACCGAACCCATGTCGACCGTGATCAGCTTGCCGTTGTCCTGGATGACCGACTGCACATGGCCGCCGGGGGTTTCGATCGTGAAGGTGTCTGATTTGGTGAGTTTCTGATCCCACAAATAACGTGAAAAAATGCGCAGGCCGTTGCCCGACTTTTCAGCCTCGGAGCCGTCCGAGTTAAAAATACGCAGGCCGAACTGGCTCTTTTCGGAGGGCAGCGGTCCCCAAAGAATGCCGTCGGAGCCCACGCCGAAGTTGCGATGGCAAATCACACGAATCTCCTCAACGGAGGGGCCGTTTTTCCACTGGGGGAAATCGACCGGGTCGCACACAATGTAATCGTTGCCGAGGGCGTGGTATTTATGGAAACACATAAGATAAAAAAGCCGCGAGGTTGCTGGGTCACCTACCCGTTGACAAGAACACAGCTGGTTCCACCTCGGCCCGAGGCGCCAGGCCCCCGGTTGACCACCGGTGGGCCCAGAACCGAGGCGGGAGCAGGCGAG
>JBILBW010000196.1:0-3826 GCA_044353465.1 Rariglobus sp.
ACTGGGAAAAGCGATGAAGCCAAAAGCCACCGTGCACCAAGCGCAGCGGGAACTGTTCCGAACCGAGTTGGAGGGTTTGGTGGATGCGAGCCACGCGCTGGTGAAGCTGGGCGGCAGATGAACTGGGCCGTGTTCGACGAGCAATTGGGGCAGACGTACGACCCGAGCACTGGGGCGCCTGGGGTGAGCACGAGGCTGATGGTGGCGCTGCACTATTTGAAGTATCGGTATGATCTGAGTGACGATGTCGTGCTGGCCCAGTGGGTGGAGAACCCCTACTGGCAGCATTTTAGCGGACGGCAGTTTTTTGAGCACGAGCTGCCGATCCATCCCTCGAGCTTGACGAGGTGGCGCAAGCGGCTCGGGGAAGCCGGGGCGGAGGCTATGCTCAAGGCGACCCTTGATACCGGACTAAAGATGAAGGTGATCACGGCCGCGCAGATTGAGCGGGTGAACGTGGACACGACGGTGCAGACCAAAGCGGTGAGGTTTCCCACGGATACCCGCCTCTACGACCGGGCGCGCGAGCGCTTGGTGAAAACGGCCCGCAAGCAGGGGCTGCGTATCAAACAAAGTTATAAGCGGGTAGGCCGACGTTTACTCATGGCGCAGAGTCGCTAAGCCCATGCCCGCCAGATGAAACGGGCCCGGGCGTGCACCCGCAAACTCCGGACCCATTTGGGCCGAGTGATCCGCGAGATCGAACGCCAACACTCGCAGCCGCAAGGTCTGCTCGGCAAGCTACTGGAGACCGCCAAACGCATCCATGCCCAAAAGCGCGGCGATGGGCAAAACGTGTACAGCGTGCATGAGCCCGAGGTGGCGTGCAGCGCCAAAGTTAAGGCCGGTCAAAAGTACGCGTTCGGCAACAAGGTTAGCCTCGCCGCAACCAGCAAGGGCGGGGGGTTACTCGGAGCGTTGTGTTTATTGGGTAATCCCTAGGATGGACATACCCTGGATGCGCAACTCGCCCCAGGGTGACGACTCGTCACAGTCCATGCCGTAAAAGAAGGCCCTGTGGACATGGGCTAATTGGGTAATAATCATCAGGGCCCCGAGACGATCATCGTCGATAAACGCCGCCGGGGAACGATCCCCAAGCGAGTTTGGAAAGGGATGAAACGCCGCGCCGCTATCGAGCCAATCTTCGGTCACCTCACGGCCTAACATCGATTGGAGCGCAATCGCCTCAACGGCACGCAGGGCAATGCTATCAAGGCCCTGCTCAGTGCCGCCGCCATGAACTTCCAGAAGCTCCTCGGCTTCTTTTTGTACCGTTTATTCCACTTCCTGCGTTCGCTGTTCGTCCCGGCATCCCGGGATCAGTTTTTGGCGGTGATGTCGTAGGGTGTCTTTTTCAGGGCTGACTTATTGCTTTCGCGATTCCACTCCGCACTCACCCCCCGTGTTCCGTTTTCAGTGAGCCTGAATAGAATAAATCCCCTGGACGGCGATGAAAGTGGGCTCAGGTACTGGTCCTTTGACGCATAAATCACTTCAAGAAAGGTTTTATGGATTACTGTACTGGTAAATCGCCGCGGTGCCTGTGCCTGCGTGCGGGGCTATCCAGATGTGGTATTCGCCCGCCTCCGCCCGGTGGTTGCCGGCGCGGTCAACGAAGCCGAGCGTCTCCGCGGTGAGCGAAAACTCCACGCTGCGGCTTTCGCCGGGGGCCAGCGTGAGTCTTTGCCATCCGCGTAACTCCTGCACCGGCCGGGCCCCTTCCGAACAGGCCACGTCGCGCACGTACAATTGAGCCACTGCTTCCCCGGCGCGCGCCCCGGTGTTAGTCACGGTGGCCCGGGCGCGGGGTGCAGCAACGGCGGCGGCTTGCGGGGCAGGTTGAGCAATCGCACTGTCCTGGGTCATGGCGGCGGGCGTAATGATTTCCACCGGGCCATAGGCGAAAGTGGTGTAGGTGAGTCCGAAACCAAAGGGAAACAGCGGATCGCGGCTCAGATCGCGGTAATCGACCATGTCAGGACGCCCGGTCATCGCGTGGTTATAATAAACCGGGACTTGGCCGGTGGCGCGAGGGAAGGACATTGGCAGGCGACCCGTCGGCGCAAGATCGCCGCAGAGCAGCCCCGCGAGTGCCGGCCCCCCTTGGAGACCGGGGTGCCAGGCTTGCACGAGTGCGTTGGCGTTTTCGGCCGTTTCGGTGAGCGCCAGCGGGCGGCCGCTAAACACCAAGACCACCAGCGGTTTTCCAGTGGCAGCGAGCGCACGCAACAAGTCCGGTTGACGGCCCGTCAGGCTGAGTTCGGCGCGCGACGAGTTTTCCCCCGACCAACCACGCGGCTCGCCCACCGCGGCAATGATCACGTCAGCGGCGCCAGCGGCGGCGATGGCTTGGGCGAAATCGGCTTCGTCGGCCACTGCGGCGCTGTGGTTGGCGGCTTCGTCGGTGACGATTGTGCCATCGGGTAAGGCCCGGGTGCGCGGACCGGCGGGGAGCAGATCGCAGCCACGCAGCACGGTGAGCTGCGCGGAAAGGCCGAGGCGGGCGCGCAGACCGGCGGCCAGGGTGATGACATCGAAGGGTTGCCCGTGACCGGGCCAGGTGCCGAGCATCTCGGTGGCATCGTCGGCCAGCGGCCCGATCAATGCGATGCGGCGGGAGCGAGCCGCGACCAACGGCAGAATGCCGTCGTTTTTTAGCAGCACGAGTGAGCGCGCGGCGGCTTCTCGGGCAAGCGGCGGGGCATCAGGCAGGGCAAAGCTGCGCGCGGCAGCGGCGGGATCGGTGAAGGGGTTTTCAAACAGGCCGAGTTTAAACTTAAGCCGGAGCATCCGGCGCACGGCCTCGTCGATCGCCGCGAGCGGAACCGTGCCAGCGGCGACCTGGGCCGGGAGGGTTTCCCGGTAGCAGCCGGACATCATGTCCAAGTCGTTACCCGCAAGCAGGGAGCGGCGTGCTGCCTCGGCGCGGTCGGCCGCGTAACCCCACGTGATCGCCTCGGCCACACTGTTCCAATCGCTTAAGACCAATCCGGTGAATTTCCACTCGTCGCGGAGCACGCCGCTCAGCAGGGCGTGATTGGTAACAGCGGGGATGCCGTCGATGGCGTTAAAGGCGCTCATCACCGACAGGGCGCCCGCTTGGATGCCCGCTTCGAACGCGGGCAGGTGGGCGTTGCGCAGCACAAACGGGGTGATGTCGGTGGTGTTGTAATCCCGTCCTCCGGTGGTGGCGCTGTAGCCGACGAAGTGTTTGAGGGTGGCGGCGGCGCGCTCGGCCGCGGATGGGTTTTCCCCCTGAAAGCCGCGCACGGAAGCGGCCACCAGTTGGGCGCCCAAGTAGGGATCTTCGCCGAAACTTTCCGCGACGCGGCCCCAGCGCGGGTCGCGGGCCAGATCACACATCGGGGCAAAGATCCAATCGACACCCACCGCCCGGGATTCACGAGCCGCTACCGCTTGGCACTGCTCGAGCAACGCGGGGTCCCAAGTGGCCGCGAGCCCGAGCGGAATGGGGAAAGTGGTGCGGTAGCCGTGGATGGTGTCGTAGCCGAAAACCAGCGGAATCCCCTGGCCGGCGTGTTCAACGGCGGCCCGTTGGATCTGGTTGCGCAGGCCGGTGCAAATTTCGGGCGGAGCGCTCAAGATGAACGCGCCGTAGTGACCGGCGCGTACCCCGGCGAGGGCGGCCTCGACGTGTTCGGGGGTGTGAATAACACCCTGATTGAGTTGGCCCAGTTTTTCCTCCAGTGTCAGGCGTGCCAGCAGGGTTTCCACTCGGTCGGGGAGGGATGGGGTTTGGGCATGCATAATAACCGCAAGTAACGGGTTGAGGAAAACGAGGTGCAGGCGCATGAAACGGGAT
>JBILBW010000081.1:0-12054 GCA_044353465.1 Rariglobus sp.
CGTCAGAGGCCAGGATCTGTTTCGACTCATTCGCCTCGATGTTGAGGTCACCGGCGAGCAGTGGTCCTACCACCACCTCGAAAAACGGGTTTTCATCGCCAAGAACGCCCGGGTTATTTTCCAAGAAGAGCTTAAAGCCATTCTGAAATGAAACGTCCATTCTGCCCCCTGCCGCCGTTGCTGCTGCTCGCCCTATTAGCCGTCCCCGGACTGCTCAACGCCGCCGACAAAAAACCGGCAGCCCCGGTCCCCACGGTCATCACCAGCACGTCGATGGAAATGTGGAGTACCGAAACCGAGACTCGCTCCATTTTTCAGGAGAACGTGACCGTCACCGGTAACAACTTGCGCCTCACCTGCGACAAACTCGACGTGACCGCGGTGCGTCTGGTCGGCAAAGACGCCCAAGCCGAAAAAAACGCCACCTTGCCGTCGCTGGAAAAGTTCAAGACCCTGGTGGCCACCGGCAAAGTCCACATCGTGCAGGGCGACCGTGAAGTCACCTGCGGGCGCGCCGAGGTTTTCCCGGGCGAGGACCGCATCGTCCTGACCGAAAAACCGGTGGTGATTGACAACGTCGGCCCCTATGTCGCCACGGGTGATCGGATCGTGTTGCTGCGGGGTGAACGTCGTATTTTTGGCGAGAACATCCGCTTGCAAGGGCCGCCGATCCGCGATCTCGGCTTCGAGAAGGAAAAACCGATCCAAGCCCCCGCCTCGCTGCCCCGTCCTCCGGCCAAACCATGAGTATTTCCGCTGAAACCGCACCGTCGTCGTTGGCCGAGCTGCAATCTTCGCGCGCCGAAATCCAGGCCCACGGTTTGGTTAAAACTTACGGGGAGCGTGCCGTGGTCAACGGCATCGACCTGCGCGTGCACGCCGGCGAAATTGTCGGTCTGCTCGGGCCCAACGGCGCGGGCAAGACCACCACCTTTTACATGGTCGTGGGGCTGGTGCCGGCCACTCGTGGACGTGTGCTGCTCAACGGTCAGGATATCACCCACCTGCGCATGCACGAGCGTGCCCGCCTTGGCCTCGGCTACCTGCCGCAGGAGCCCTCCACCTTCCGCAAGCTCACCGTCACCGAGAACATTCTGGCCATCGCCGAGGCCATTAAAATCCCCCGCGCCCAGCGTGCCGCCGTGGTGAGCCAACACCTCGAAGAGTTGCACCTCACCCACGTGGCCAAGCAACCCGCCTACACCTTGTCCGGCGGCGAACGCCGCCGCTTGGAGATTGCCCGCGCCCTGGTTACCACCCCCAAATTTCTTCTCCTCGACGAGCCCTTTGCCGCCATCGACCCGATCTCGGTTTCGGAGGTCCAAAAGATCATCCTCCAGCTCAAGTCCCGGGGCATCGGCGTGATCATTACCGACCACAACGTGCGGGAAACCCTGCGCATCGTCGATCGCGCCTACCTCATTCATCAGGGCCGCGTGCTCAGCGAGGGAACCGGTGCCTTTCTGATCAACGACGCGCAGGCCCGTGAGTTTTACCTCGGCAAAGATTTCAATCTCTAAAGCCCCGTCCCCTCACCACCCATGACCAAGGTCATCCACGGAATCACCGTTGCCCATTTTGAAGAAAGCTACCGCGAAAAGCTCAAGCTGGACCTGGTTTCCGGAGCCGACGGGCGCCATCGCCTGATTAAAGAGGGTTCGATCAACCGGCCTTCGCTGGCCCTCACCGGTTTCTTCAAATATTTCGCCAACAAGCGCATTCAGGTCCTCGGTGCCGCCGAGATGACCTTCTTCAAGACGCTCACGCACGACACCCAGGTCATCATCCTCAACGAGATGGTGGACCGCAGCATCCCCTGCCTGGTGCTGACCCGCAACTTTCACCCGACCCCGGCGATGGAGCAAATTTCGCGCGAGCGGAAGCTGCCCATCTTCCGCACCGCCATGATCACCATGCACTGGGTGAATCTGGCCACGCTTTGCATCGACAACGAGTTCGCGCCCTCCTCCACCGAACACGCCACCACCCTTGATGTGAAGGGCGTGGGGGTCATGTTGCGCGGCGACTCCGGGGTGGGTAAAAGCGAGTGCGCCCTCGCGCTAATCGAACGCGGCCACTCGCTCGTCTCCGACGATCTGACCTGTATCAAGCTGCTCGACGAACGTGACCTGATTGCCTCCAGCCGCCCGCTCAACCGCGGCTACATGGAGTGCCGCGGCATCGGCATCATCAACATTGCCGAAATGTTCGGGGTTAAAAGCGTGCGGGTGGAGCAGCGCATCGATTTGGTCGTGTCACTGCGCGAATGGACCCCCGAAGTGATAGAAGAACGCACCGGGCTAGAGGAGAACCACTATGAAATCCTCGGCATGAAGATTCCGCATGTGGAGCTTTATGTGCGCCCGGGCCGCGACATCGCCCGCCTGGTGGAAGTGGCGGCGTTGGTGCAAGCCCTCAAAAAGATCGGCCATGACCCCGCCAAGACTTTCAATGACCGCCTGATCCAATTCATGGCCCAGCAAGCCGAGGAAAAGCCGCGCACCATCAAACCGGTCGAACGGGCCCGCCCCCCCTTCGGCTCCTAAAAGGATCATCCCGGGCTTTGGTCGCACCGCGCCACGCCCGACCTAGCGCTGGTGGTTTCACCAACCGTCCCTTGTCGATGCCTGCTTACTGCTTCCGACCATCCCGCATTGATATCAGTCGCGTCGAAATCGCGATCCGGTCTTCTTTCGATTGGTTAAAAGAACGGGCTGTTTATCGGCATATCCAACGTCGGCCGACGTTACGCAACCAGCTCAACGTTGGTCGTATCCTGCCAGCACCACGGTAAAGTTCGTCGGTTTACTTTTACGATAGGATAACTCGACTGACCGGCATGATCAACCGAGACAACCACGGGGCGCCCCCCGGCGCGTTGTTCAGAGGGGGGGGCCTTCATAGCGGTTACCATAAGCCTAAATTCGGAGATAGACAGTGCGGCCAACGGGCGTTGCCCGTAGGAATGATGAGGTCTGAGGGTCTTGCCGGGAGCTGTGGGGAAACGCAGATTGGCGTGAGGTAGGAGCCGGAGACGGTTAAGGACCGAGTACGGGGACGTTTTACTTTAGAATTGGCACCTCGGGGGCATCGCTCGGCGCTACCTTAGGCTCGCGGTTGGTTCGATCAGCCCGGTTGTTGCGAGCTTTAGACTCGTCCCCTTAACCAGGAAGCGGCGTTAACCGGCAGTGGGGCCGTAGATTCAGTCCATGAGGAGCAGAGATAGATCCGAAACGTGCGCCCAGAGCTTCTTTGCCAACGTGACCTCGCCACTCCTGGCGGGCGCGACCACCAGTGGATAATGCACGCACAGCTCCATGAGGCTAGCGCCGTGGCCGCGATTTACTCAAACAGGCACAGTGGCAACCCTTGGCATCACTTGCTGAACGCGAAATCGATCATTCCTTTCTCGTGTACAACGAACGCGCATTCTTTGGGCTTGCCTCGAAAAGTGGACACCCAATCAGGCGGCTTTGATGTTTGATTTTTCGTAGTTGAGGTCAAAGGCCATAGGCGAGATTTGACCGAAAGAGCTGTGGCGCCTGCTCGGGTTGTAGAACGTCTCAATGTCATCGAATACGGCAAGCTCGGCGTGGCGGCGAGTGGCGGGGATGGTGACATCCATGCCGGTCTCGGTCTTGAGTGTACTCCAGAACGATTCGATCATGGAGTTGTCATAGCAGTTGCCCGCCCGGCTCATGCTTCGTGCCATCCCGGCAGTATCAAGCAGCCCCAGCAGTTGTGCATCAGTATACTGACTGCCGCGATCGGAATGGTGGATGGTTCCGGCTGGCGGCCGACGATGTTTAAAGGCCGTTTGTAGCGCGGCGACGACAAGCGGGGCTGCCAGTGTCGGAGCACGGGCCCAACCGAGTACCCGGCGGCTCCACGCATCGAGGATAACCGCCTGATACAAGATCCCATCAAGAAAAGACCCTGCAACAAACCTAAGAAACAAATTTTCACCCTTGATGGAGTTTGTTCCACTCGGCAGGTTCTTACCTTTAACATGACCAACGATTCTGCTGCTCCCAAGACCCTCGCCGCCAACGAAGGTATCAAGACCGCCTCACGTCACCTGCGGGGCAACCTAGCCGCCGAGTTTGCTGACATCTCCACCGCCGTCGTCTCGACCGATAGTGAACAGCTCATCAAGTTCCACGGTACCTACCAGCAGGATGACCGGGACCAGCGTCTCGCCCTCAAAAAGGCCGGCAAGGACAAGGCGCACTCCTTTATGCTTCGAGTGCGTCTGGCTGGTGGCAAAACCACCCCGCAGCAGTGGATCGTCCTCGACCAACTGGCCAACGATTTCGCCCTGCCTTCGCTGCGGATCACCACCCGCCAAACCTTCCAGTTTCACGGCGTGCTCAAGTGCAAGATGAAGCCCCTCATCCAGGGCATGCACAAGGTACTGCTCGATTCGATCGCCGCCTGCGGCGACGTGAATCGAAACGTCATGGCCCCGGTCAATCCCGAACAGTCTCCGGAGATCGAGCAGGTTTATCAGGACGCCGCAAACTGGAGCACTTACGCCCTGCCCAAAACCCGCGCCTACCACGAAATCTGGCTCGACGAGGAACTCGTCGCCGGTGGCGAGCCCGAGATCGAGACCATGTACGGCAGCACCTACCTGCCACGTAAATTCAAAACCGCCTTCGCCGTCCCTCCGTCCAACGACGTCGATATTTACTCCCAGGATCTCGGCTTCATCGCCGTCCTCGAAAATGGCAAACTGCTCGGTTACAACGTGACTGTTGGTGGCGGCCTAGGCATGAGCCATGGCAACGCGGACACCTTCCCTCGCGTCGCCGACACCCTCGGCTTTATCACCCGCGATTTGGTGAACAAGGTCGGCGAGGCCGTCCTCACTACCCAGCGCGACAACGGTGACCGCACCAACCGCAAACACGCACGCCTCAAGTACACCATCGAAGACAAAGGCATCGCCTGGTTTAAGGCCGAAGTCGAAAAGCGCAGCGGCGTCTCCTTCGCCCCCGCCAAGACCGCCGTGTTCTCCACCATTCAGGACCAACATGGTTGGCACCTCAACGCCGACGGCAGCTGGTTCTATGGCCTGCACATTCTCTCCGGTCGCATCGTTGATCGCGCCGGCTGGCCGATGAAAACCGCGCTGCGTGAAATCGCCGCGATTCATACCGGCGACTTCCGTCTCACGCCGTCCCAGAACGTGACCATTTCGGGCGTCAGCGCAGCCCAAAAGCCCGTGATCGAGGGCATCCTTAAAAAGCACGGTTTGGACAACGAAAACGCCCGTTCGGGTCTGCGCCTCAACGCCCTGTCCTGCGTGGCTCTGCCCACCTGCGGTCTGGCCTTGGCCGAGAGTGAGCGCGCGCTGCCCGACATTCTCGAAAAGTTTGAAAATGTTTTCGACGAGGCGGGCTTGCGTGAAAACTCCATCAGCCTGCGCGTGACTGGTTGCCCCAACGGTTGCGCCCGTCCCTACCTCGCCGAGATCGGTTTTGTTGGCAAAGCGCCCAACAAGTACGCGATGTATTTGGGCGCATCCTACAACGGCACCCGCCTCAATCGCCTGTTCTCCCCAAGCATCACCATCGATGACGCTGTGACCCGCCTCACCCCGATCATCAAGCGTTATGCCCTCGAGCGGAACGAAGGCGAGGGCTTTGGCGACTGGTGCGACCGCGTGATCCTGCCGGCAGATGCCACCACTCACAGCATAGGCACGCAGGTCACTGGCTAGTGTTGTGTTCGACCATTAACGTTACGTTTTTGGCGGGATTGAACAAACACTCTGAAGCTTGGAGAGAAAGCCTGAAGCTCTGGCCGACCAGATGTTGGGGTTGGCCGAGCGGTTTTGATCTGCCACCCTAGGGTCTTTTTGTGGATGCGACCGAGCTAGCAGGCTGGATACGTCTTCACATGCGCAACTGCTGTTAGCCTTACTGGCAAGCCCCCTGAGGGCGGATCAATGCCGTTAAAAGCCTGGGGCGTTCGGGGTGTGATCCTCGGTATGGGCTTCAGCGCGAAAGGAGCGTGGATGATCGCCTGGCACTGGGTGATGACGGGCGCACTAAAGAACAACACGCTGGATCGTTGTGGATTTACCCTGCCGTGGGAAACGGCGACAACATAGGTCGTCCTCCGACTCAATTGCCGGAAGCGGAAGACCGCACCGCCGGTGGTGTGGAAGGCTCACGGGACGCACTCCCTGAGAGCCCATCCGATTGCCGAACGACTACCGATTAATTTTAAGCACACTCGCTCTAATTTTATATTGGGTCGCTCAGCGCGCTGCAGCTTTCAAAAACCCGCGCTGACCGAGCCAATAGAGGCAGGCGGTGTCCCAGGGCGGGGCACCGGCGCCATGGGCCGGCAGCCCCAGCCCGTGATGGCCGTTTTGATAGATGTGCAGGTCGAAAGGCACCTTGGCCCGGCTGAGCGCCGAGGCAAAGAGCAACGCGTTTTCAACCGGCACGGCTTGGTCCTCGGCCGTATGCCAAATGAAGCAAGGCGGGGTTTGCGCGGTCACCTGTTGCTCGTTGGAGAGAAATTTGACCAGTTCGGCGGGCGGGTTTTGGCCGAGTAGGTTGTTCTTAGAACCTTGGTGGGCGAAGGTCTCCAGGGTGATCACCGGGTAGCAGAGGATGCCGAGGTCGGGCCGGGAGCTTTCGCGTTCGATCGGGTCGGTGGCCTCGGCTTGGCCGGCGTAGAAATGGGTCAGCAGGGTTGCGGCGAGGTGGCCGCCAGCCGAGGAACCCATAATTCCAATACGGGCCGGATCGAGGCCGTCGTGGCGCGCCCAGGCGC
Source organism: Rariglobus sp. (assembly GCA_044353465.1). Taxonomy (GTDB): domain Bacteria; phylum Verrucomicrobiota; class Verrucomicrobiia; order Opitutales; family Opitutaceae; genus Rariglobus. The sequence continues at coordinate 6,793 of JBILBW010000081.1, forward strand.
GGACCGTGCGCAAACCGCGAGCGGCGTCGTTGAGCATGACCGGGTGGCGATAGCCATGGGAGCCGAGACGCGATTGCAGCACGTAACAGGTGACGCCTTGGGCCACCAGCCATTCGGCGTAGCCCTTGCCCTCGTGTGGAGCCAGTGCGCCGTAGCCACCGCCGGGTAGGATCAGCATCGACGCCCCGTTGCGCAGTTCGGCGGGCGGCAGGAAGGCGGTGAGCGTGGGCACATCCTGCGGTTTGTCACCGAGGGCGCCGGGAGCGGCGGAGGACCAGAGGGGAAGCGGGGCGGAGTGCATCGGGAGGGCGTTGATCAAGAAAAGGGCGACGGTGGCCAGCAGGGAGCGAAACAAAATGCGCCGAAGCTGGACATGTTGCCTCGGGCGGAAAACAAAAAAGCTAACCCATGCCTGTTTCCCCGCGCGAACTTCCCATCTACGAACTCGAATCCGCCCTTCTGGCGAGCCTGCGCGCACAGGGCCGGCTGATCGTGCAGGCACCCACCGGCTCGGGTAAATCCACCCAGCTCCCGCAGATGCTCCACGCCCACGGGTTTTTGGAAAAGGGCGAGGTCGTCGTCCTGCAGCCGCGCCGGCTCGCCGCGCGCATGCTGGCCAAACGCGTGGCCGAGGAGATGCGCTGCGAACTCGGCGCCGAGGTCGGTTACCAGATCCGCCTCGAGTCGCGGGTGTCGGCGCGCACCCAGATCCGCTTTGTCACCGAGGGCATTCTTCTGCGGCAGATGTCGTTTGACCCGGCGCTCACGGGAATCGCGGCGCTGATTTTTGACGAGTTTCACGAGCGCCACCTCTACGGCGACATCTCGCTGGCGCGGGCCTTGCAGATCCAGCAAACCACCCGACCCGACCTAAAAATCGTGGTCATGTCGGCGACCCTCGACGCGGTGGTCTTGAAAACCTACCTCGCCCCCTGCGAGGTCCTCACGTCGCAAGGGCGCAGCTTTCCGGTGGTCATCGAATACCAGCCGAAGGCGGTTAATTTTGAGCAGGAGCCGGCATGGGAAGCGGCCGCACGCGAGTGCGTCCGGGTGGCCAACCGGACAACGGGCGACTTTTTGGTTTTCATGCCCGGCGCCTACGAGATCAACCGGACCTTGCAGGCATTGCAGGTGCAACGCGACCTGCGCGAGTTCGTGATTTTCCCGCTGCACGGCGAATTGCCCCCCGAGCAACAGGACCGCGCAGTGTCGCGCTACGAGCAGCGTAAGATCATCGTTTCGACTAACGTGGCGGAAACCTCGCTGACGATCGATGGAGTGACCGTGGTGATCGACTGCGGCCTGGCCCGGGTGGCGCGCTTCGACCCGAACCGCGGGATCAACACCCTCTTGATTGAGAAAATCTCACAGGCGAGCGCCGACCAACGCGCCGGCCGCGCCGGACGCACCGCCCCAGGGGTGTGCGTTCGCCTGTGGACCGAGCGCGAGCATGCCCAGCGCGCCTTGCAGGAGTTGCCCGAGGTGCGCCGCCTCGATCTGTCCGAGGTCGTACTGACCCTGAAAGCCAGCGGCATCGATGAGATCGCCGCCTTTCCGTGGCTGGAAAAGCCCGAGCCCAAGGCGCTGGCGCGAGCCGAGACCTTGCTTGAGGATTTGGGCGCGATTGGGGGCAAACGCCGGTCGCTCACCGAGCTCGGGCGGCGGATGCTCCGCTTCCCGGTGCACCCACGTTATGCCCGGATGTTGCTCGAGGCGGATGCGCGCGGCTGCGTTCGTCCGGTGGCGTTGATGGCCTCGCTGACCCAGGGGCGCTCGTTCCTGATGCGCGGGGCGACGCGCGACGTCGATGACGCCCGCGACGACCTGTTGGGCGAGGAGACCGAGAGCGATTTCTTCCTGCTGATGCGGGCCTGGCGTTACGCCGAACAAGCCGGTTACTCCGTCGACGCGTGCCGCCGCCTGGGCATCCACGCCCAAGGCGCGCGCCAGGTCGGGCCGTTGTTTAAGCAGTTTTTGGAAATCGCCGCCAAGGAGGGCCTCGATGTGAGCGAACAGGCGCTCGACAGCATAGCGGTGCGCAAATGTGTTTTGGCGGGCTTTTCCGACCAGCTGGCCAAGCGCCTCGATGCCGGCACGCTGCGCTGCGATTTGGTCCACAACCGCCGCGGTGTCCTCGCCCGCGAAAGTGCGGTGCAAAAGGCCGGCTTGCTGGTGGCCGCCGAGATCAGCGAGGTCGAGGGGCGCGGTGGCGAGGTCAGTGTGTTGCTCTCCCTTGGCACTACCATCGAAGAGGCCTGGCTCAAAGAGTTGTTTCCGGCGGATTACCGCGACGCGGTCGGGGTGGTCTACGACGAGTCGGCCCGCCGGGTGATCGCGCGGCGCGAGCGGCGTTTCCGAGACCTGGTGCTGGAGTCCAAACTCACCGCCGACGAGCCGCCGGCGAGCGACGCGGCTGCCCTGCTCGCCCGCGAGGTGCTGGCCGGCAACATCACGCTGACCGAGTGGAATGAGGCGGTTGACCAGTGGATCGTGCGGGTGAACCGGCTCGCCGAGTGGTTCCCCGAGCTGGAAGTCATGCCGATCAACGAAGCCGACCGGGCCACGCTGGTCGAGCAGGTGTGTTATGGCAGCTACGGGGCGCGCGAGTTGAAGGACAAACCGGTCATGCCCGCCCTGCGCGACTGGCTTCGCCCAGAGCAACTCGCGGTACTCGACGAGTACCTGCCGGAGAAATTGGTGATGGGTAACAACCGCAAAGCCCGGCTGACTTACCACAAGGAAGGCCCGCCGGTGTTGAGTGCGCGCATTCAGGAACTGTTCGGCGTCGAGGGGCGCTTCACCATCGGTCACGGCCGGGTGCCGGTGAAATTCGAGGTACTCGCCCCAAATCATCGGGCGATCCAGGTCACCGACGACCTCACGAGTTTTTGGCGTGACATGTACCCGAAGGTGAAGGCCGAACTCTCGCGCCGCTACCCGCGGCACGAGTGGCGCTAACGCAAGTCCAAGCCGGCTAAAGCCAGCCGGCGAAATCGCTTGGGGTGACCGACGGATGGCTTCGGCGGTGGCTATCAACAGAGCGTATTGGGTGCGGTCCCCCAAGGCCCCCGTTGGCTTAGATCCCCATTTTCCGACGAGATTGATGCTAGTTGGATTTTATGCCGTTAATTTTTCTAAATGAGCCTATTGGAATGAATGTTGCCCAAGGGGAAAGCGATGAAACCGAAAATTAAATGAGTGGATGGGCCGGGGTGGCAGGATGTGAAGGCGATGCTGGCCGCGGAGAAGCAGGCGGGACTGCCGAAGGCCAGCTTGATGGCGGTGAGATTGGCGTTTACTGGGCTGCTTAGCCCGGAGGAGATTGCTGAATTGAGGGGCATGGGGCGCAGCCGAGTAGTCGAGTGGATCCAAAGAGGGGATGCAGGAGCTCAAGAACAAGCCCAGAGGGGGCGCGAAACCGGGTAGCACCCAAGTGAACCCGAGCGCTGAAGCCGGGTGGATCGAAGCGCTCAAAGATGGCCGATGGAGGCGGGTTGAAGAAGTCCAATGTTGGGCGAAGAGCCAGGGAGTAAACTTGTCAAGACCCGGGGTGTAGGGATGGCTGCTGCGGGTGGAGGCGAAGCTGAAGCTGCCACGAAAAAAAGGCTCCGGCCAAAGCCAATGCGTTCAAGCGCGAGTTGGACACTCGCCTAGCCTCTCTGGGGGTTCTTCGACACTTTCAATGGGTTTCAGGGAGGTGGAAGTGACCTGAGGTGAAGTAGAGCATAGCAATCAGGTTATCGACTGAACGGAAGCCACGGGCCTTACGCTTCACCGCGGAGAACACGCTATTGAAACCAAAATTGAAGGCGTTAGAGGTACGATGAGTCCATTGGGCGAGTATCCCAGGTAAGTTGCCGACTTGGGTTTTCGAATTTCCCACCGCCTTTCTGGCGGAGGAACCACTACCCACCCAGTTTTCTTTTAACAATCAGCGGGACGCTTCCCTTGTTGGTTTTTCATTCGTTGAGTTTTTCTTCAGGGGCTAAACTCGCGTCTGTCGATTCGGGGTAACCTCACCTCGCTTAATATTGCTCTTGTTCAATCCCCCAAGCCCTGAAACCACTTACTTTATACCACCATCCATCCGGTTCTCTTAACGACGGCTGCAACTTCCCTGAAAACGCTCGCACGGTTTGATGAGGGGACGGGCAGCGTTTGCGGTTTACCGCTTCTCTACTCCCTCTACTCTAAAATCGGGCGTTATTTCCATAAGGAGCTGGTATAGAGGTTTTTTAACGCCGATGGGCCGGACCGGCCTGGCGGCCGTTTAAGGGATACACCCCATGGCTAAAATCAGCCTTCGGGTGCATTATAATCCCGCTGGTAAAACGCCCGGTAGACGGCCGCCACTAATCACCTTAAGCCTTTAATTTTAATGTTATGAATGTCCCCAGCTCACTCACCGATACTCATCTGCAGACTTACCAGCGTATTTTCCAGCATCCGACTTTGTACAACATCGGCTGGCGCGAAGTCACGGCCATGCTTCGGGACCTTTGCCAAGTGGAAGAAAAACCCAACGGTAGCCTACGCTTCACCCGGCGCGGGCAGACCTTGGTCATGCGACCGCCTTTGACCAAGGAGGTCAGTGATATTCACGAGCTCAACGCCATTCGCGATTTTCTTCTTCGCACCGATGAGGTTCCAGCGGAAACCGGAGAACCCACGACTCATTGGGTGCTGGTGATCGACCATCATCAGGCCCGTATCTTCAATTCAGATCAGCCCGGCACCCAAGCCCTGATAATTCAGCCGACGCACACCACCGATCACTTTCAGCACACGTTGGATTCGGTGGACTTTTCACATAGCCGCGATCCCCACGGCCAAAACACCTATTTCGCTAGCGTAACGCAGGCCCTGAAGGCGGCTGACAATCTACTGATTATGGGCACGGGCACTGGTACGGGTAGTTGCATGCACCAATTTAACAGTTGGGTTAAGTCGCACCATCCTGATTTGTCTGGTTTGATTATTGGGATGGTGGCGGTCAATGAGCATCATCTAAGCGATCATCAGTTGCTTGAACTGGCGCGTAAGTTATTCAAGAAAAACACTTGGTTTAGTTTTTCCGGTTCTTCGACAGTTTCAGTGGGTAGCGGGGAGGTTGAGGCGACCTGCCGTGAAGTAGAGCATGGCAATGAGGTTATCGACTGAACGGAAGCCACGGGCCTTACGCTTCACCGCCGAGAACACGCTATTAAGGCCTTCCATGAAGGCGTTAGTGGTACGATGAGTCCAGTGGGCGAGTATGCCAGG
>JBILBW010000197.1:0-3812 GCA_044353465.1 Rariglobus sp.
GACCCCGTAGGTCTTGGTCGGGGTGTTGACGGAGACAAAAATGATGTCGGCGGCGGCGATCGCGCCCTTCACGTCGGTCGTGAAAAACAGATTCCGGCCGCGCGCTTCTTTAACCACCGCGTCCAGGCCAGGCTCGTAAATGGGCAGGGTGTCGGAGTTCCAAGCGGCGATGCGGGTGGTGTTCATATCCACGACAGTCACTTGGATGTCCGGCGCCTTGAGCGCGATAACCGCCATGGTGGGACCGCCCACGTAACCGGCACCGATGCAGCAGATTTTCATAAAATTAAAGGGGCCGACGGTGGCGCGGCGCGGGCAAGAATCCAAGGAGGATTTTACCCGGCGACATCCAAGCGAGTTTTTATTTTAAGCGGCAGCCATCCGGGGATTGACGCGATGCGGCGTAACCAAACTGTAACAGTTGAATTCCTACATCGCATGTCGTTTGTCATTTGGATCTTAGCGTCGAGTTACCTGGCCGGCACCTTGGTTTTAACCTGGGCGCTGCTCCATGCACCCGAGGGCTACGAGGATGAACGCGGCTTTCAGCGGGGGCGCCAGCCCATGGCGGATGATCCCATCGAGTAAAGCGAACGCCTTCGATGCCGGAAAAACCGATCTGGATCACCTAGGGTTCATGCCCTAGCTCGATTTAAGACTAGGAGCGCCGGATTTAGCCCCGAACCCTCACCAAAGCCCTCGGGAAAAGCGGTTTCCAATACTGGAAAGGTTTCTAGCGGGAATGAGCAGAATGATCGAATCGGCCCGTAAAAACAGAAACACCCATGAATTTTAGCACCGGTGTGACGATAATGGGACAAATCCTTCAAACCCTTGTCACCATGATCACGCTCATCGCCTCCCTGATTGCCACCGCCTACCTCATCGGCCTCGTTTTTATGCTACGCTCGATGAAGCGCAGCCCGGAGGGTTACGAGGACGAAATGGGCTTCCACGAGGGGTGCCGACTTGGCGTAGTCATTGACGGCTCGCACGAGTTTATCTCCCAAGCGAAGCACGCTGCCTGAGTTTGAGCTTCTCCTCAGCGCACTGGGCGTGATGATGCCGGGATGTCGTCACCGGTCCCTTCGCTGAAACTAAAAGCCAACGCCAAGTCCCGCGTTCTCTCCGGCCACCCCTGGGTGTTTGCCAATGAGGTCGAAGCCCTGCTTCCGGGCAGCAACGATGGCGGGGTCGTCGAATGCCGGGATCGAGCGGGTCGTTTCCTCGGCAGCGGTATTTACAACTCCAAGTCGCAGATCATCTGGCGGCGTTTGAGCACCCAGCGCGCGACGCTCGACGAGGCCTACCTGCGACTCGCGCTGAGCAAAGCGATTGCCCGCCGCGACACACCCGCCGCCGCCGCCAAGCCCGTTGCGCCCTTGCACCGCCGCGTGGTGTGGTCCGAGTCGGACGATCTGCCCGGCGTGGTGGTCGACCAATTTGGCGACACTCTGGTGTTGCAAGTGCAGACGCTGGCGATGGACCAACGCACCGACCTGATCGTGGAGCTGCTGGCCGAGTTGCTCAGCCCGGCGGAGATCATCGTGCGCAACGACGCCCACATCCGCAAACTTGAGGGTCTCTCGCTCGGGGTGCATACCCGCAGCGGCCGGGGCTGGGAGCCGCGCTGGGCGAAGATTGACGGCTTTGACTACTGGCTGGACCTGCAAAGCGGGCAAAAAACCGGTTTTTATCTGGACCAACGCGAGCAGCACGCCGTGCTCGCCAAATATTGCGCGGGCAAACGCGTGCTCGACGCCTTCTGCAACCAAGGCCCGTTTGCCCTGCACGCGGCGCGGGCCGGAGCCAAGGAAGTACTCGGCCTCGACAGCGCGAGCGAAGCCATTGATCAGGCGCGCAAAAACGCAGAGCGCAACGGCGTCGCCGCCGCCTTCACCGTCGCCAACGTGTTTGACTGGTTCAACGACCCGGCCCGCCACGGCGAACCCCTTTGGGATGTGATCGTGCTCGACCCGCCCCCCTTCGCCAAATCGAAGAGCGCCATGGAAGGGGCCTTGCGCGGTTACAAGGAGATCAACCTGCGCGCCATGCAGAGCCTGGCACCCGGCGGCGTCCTCGCCACCTACACCTGCTCACACCACATGCAGGACGCCGAGCTGCGCAGCGTGTTGGCCGAGGCGGCAACCGATGCCAAGCGCAAGGTGCGCGTCGCCGAGTTCTGCCACCAGCCCGCCGACCACCCCGTACTCGTGACCATGCCGGAGAGCGAATACCTGCGCGGCTATATCGTGCGCGTGGAGTGAGCAGCCCGCCAAGCTCGGCGGCCACCCTCCCCTCAAAACCCGCTCATCCCAAGAGACCATAATCGGCAGCGATTATTGTTATTTTAGGATTTAGCCCGTGGGGATTTAGGCTTTCGTCAATCGCCATGGCTTGGACTACCCTTCATTGGTACAGCAACATTCTAGGCAAGCAGACCAGCGCGGAGGTGCTGCTGCCGGAAACCGGGCAGGGGCCTTTTGCCACCTTTTATCTGCTCCACGGCTTGGGTGACGACTCCAGCATGTGGATGCGCCGCTCGCGCATCGAGTGGTACGTGCGCGACCTGCCGCTCATCGTGGTCATGCCGGACGGCTACCGGAGTTTTTACACGAACCACGCCGGGGGCCCGGATTACGCCCGGCACATCGGCGAGGAGTTACCGACCTTTATCGAACACCACTTCCAAGCGCGGGCCGAGCGCTCGGCAAGGGCCATTGGCGGGCTGTCGATGGGCGGTTACGGTGCGCTGCGGGTTGGCTTGGGCTACGCGGGACGGTTTTGTTCGGTCAACAGTCACTCGGGAGCGGTCTGCTGGCAGGACTTTAACAACCCGACGTTGGTGGCCCGGGGTCCCGCCTTTCTTGAGGAGTTACGAGCCATCTTTGGCGATGATCCTCGCGGTTCCAGCCATGACTTGATGGTGCAAGCCCGACGCTCGTTGGCGGACGGGACACTGCCTGAGTTGTTAATCGACTGCGGAACAGAGGACTTCTTGATCCAAGATAACAGGACTTTTCATGCCGACCTGAAGGCCACCCAGGTTCCCCACACCTACCGTGAATATGCAGGTGGCCACACCTGGGATTACTGGGATACGCATATCCAGAACTCCCTCGCCTTCCATGCCCGAAATTTGAAACTACCTTCCGCTGCTGGGTGAAGGCGGGGTCTGGCAAACGGGGCACGGCTACGCGATGAGCGTGTGACCGCAGCATCCGGGGAGACCGATAACATCGGTTGAGCCGGCGCGATCCCAACCGAGGTGTGTGTTTTAAAATTTACCGATCCCAAACCGAATCCGCTCTGCGATTTCGCGGGGCGCAGAGCGACACTCGGAAAGTAAACGGGTGGGTGCACGGAAAAGGAGCCTGGTGCCCCTAACCCGCACGCTGAGGTAATGCTTATACCGCTTATTCTTCTAAATGAGCCTATTGGAATGAATGTTGCACAAAGGTAAACCATGTCGATGGAGCCTTCTTTTACTGCATGCCCTGAGACGAGACGGCGCACTTGAGCGAGTTGTTAATCCAGGGTTTTTTCGTCATCGGGATTGCCCAATAGGCTCAACGCTCCGAGTAACCACCCGCCCCTACTCGCCGCGGCTAGGGTGACTTTGTTGCCGAACTCGTACTTTTTACCGGCTTTACCTTGGGCGATGCACGCAACCTCGAGTTCATGCACGCTGTACACTTTTTCCATCGGCACGCTCTTAGGGCCTGTCAGTAAATAACCGTATCGATTTTAGGTATTGGTTTCGGCAGGATGGTGTAATTCCATTCTCCATGAAAAGGGTCAGTAACGAGGTG
>JBILBW010000116.1:0-8556 GCA_044353465.1 Rariglobus sp.
GTGTGGTTAGACTTAATCAAGAAAACGGGATGCTTATTAAAACCTCAAGTAAATAACAATCAATGCCTTGTGAATTATTCAGGGCCGACTGGGTTACTTGGGTAGTGATCAAATTCTCGATACCCCTGAAACCCTAAAAAACCCACCAAGGTTGGCATGCCTTTCAGGCAATGCGCCCAGGCCAGCAAGATTCATTAAGCCCCAAGCTTGACGAAGAGCTTTCAGCGGCCTTCGGGATCTTGGCTCCTTGAGGTTGGCATTAAACTGATGTGTTTTCTTATGGGGTTTTCATCATCAATGATCAGTGGTTTCTTCGAATGTCTCATGGCGGTAGCTCGCGCAGGCAAACTCTGAATTCGCATCCGCCTGAGGGTAGGTTTTCGGCTTCAATAGTACCTTGGTGGAGTTCAACGATTTTGCGGCAAATTGCCAGCCCCAGTCCTGTGGAGGGCTCCCCTCCTGTTGGACGAGTTGATAACCTGCCGAAATCCGTAAACAGGCGCCCTAGCTCCTCAATTGGTATTCCCGGTCCCTGATCGCGTACCCGAACGATCTGGTGATTTTTCGCCGGATCAAATTGATGCACCACATGAATGGTCGAGCCAGGCGGCGAGTATTTGACGGCGTTACTCAACAAGTTGTCGATGACTTGGCGTGTCTTGTCTTTATCAACGCTGATTCGCGGAGCTTCCCTCGTCTCCCTGAATATTATCCGTGTTTTTTTTCGCTTGCCGATAATCCCGTTAAATCGGACGGATTTAACAAGTAATTCATTAAGATAGATCGGCTTTGGTTCGAGTTTGAGTTCCCCGGCTTCAAGCGTTGCCCAGTCAAGTAGGTCGTTGACCACGCTTTCCATGCCTTGGCTGGTTTCCTGGATTAGGTGGGCCAGTTCGCATTGGGCCGGGTTTAATTGTCCCACTGAACCGTCGAGCAAAAATTCCGCCAAACCGCGAATCGAAGCGAGGGGGTTACGTAAATCGTGCGCAGCCATTCCGAGAAAATGGTTTTTGGCGGAGTTGGCCTGGCTTAGTTCTCCAAGTAAGATTTGTTGGTGGGTAAGCAATAGTTTCAACTGCAGATGGGTATGAATGCGGGCGACAACTTCTCCTTGCCGGAAAGGTTTCAGTACATAGTCGACCCCGCCTGCATCAAACCCTTCCACAATAGCATGCGACTCGCTTTTGGCCGTGATAAAGATAACTGGAGCCGCTCGGGATTGATATCGGCGATGAAACTCCCGGCAGGCATTAAAGCCATTCATGCCAGGCAGCAGCACATCAAGAAGGACGAGGTCCGGGGAGAATGCCGCATATTGTCCCAAGGCGGCTTCGGCTGAGTCTGCCTCCGCAATCACATAACCCTCTGGTTCTAGAATCTTGCGTAAAATGGTTCGGTTGCCCCTTTCGTCATCCACCAGAAGGATTTTTCTGCCGCAATTAGCCCTCGATGATTTTGGCGTCTCGACTGGGGGCAATTGAGGTTGGGTATTGGTTTCAGGCATGACTCGATGAGTTTAGTCCGGATGAACGCCCACTTGTTGCTCTATAATGGAATAGGGTTTGCCGTCGTATCAGGATATGGCCATACGTTGATATTAAGGTTGCAACAAGTAGTGCCGATAGCTGACCATCTGGTTCTATCCTTATGGCTAACTCATTTGTGTTTTCGTCCGAGTCCGTAGGCGAGGGGCATCCCGACAAGGTTGCTGACCTCATTTCCGACAGCATCCTTGATGCTTGTCTTGCAATCGATAAAACCTCGCGGGTTGCCTGCGAAACGTTCGTCAAATCCAACGTGGTCGTCGTCGGTGGCGAGATCACCATCCCTTCATTACAGGACAAAAAGACCGGGAAAACCAAGCCCATCGACGAGGTCATCAACATCGGTAAGGTGGTCCGTGACGCTATTCGCCACATTGGATACACCAACGACGACGACGTATTCCACGCCGACACCGTTTTCATCAACAACTTCCTCACCGCTCAGTCTGCCGACATCGCTCAGGGCGTTGACGCCAAAAAAGCCAACGGCAAAAAGACCGCTGAGCAGGGAGCGGGCGACCAAGGTCTCATGTTTGGTTTCGCGGCCGACGAGACCGCTGAGTTGATGCCCGCCCCCATTATTTTTGCTCACCGTCTGGGCCGTGAGCTCACCGCCATCCGCAAGAGCGGCAAAGTGAAGTGGCTTCGCCCCGACGCCAAGTCCCAGGTGTCCGTCCGCTATGTTGACGGCATCGCCACCGAGATCGTCAATGTGGTCATTTCCACCCAGCACACGGCTGATGTTGCTCATGCCGAGATCGAGGCGTTCCTCATCAAGAATGTTATTAAAAAGGTATTACCGGCCAAGTTGCTCTCTAAGAAGACCGAGTTTCTCATCAATCCGACCGGGAAATTCGTTGTCGGCGGCCCACAGGGCGACTCCGGTCTGACCGGCCGCAAGATCATCGTCGATTCTTATGGTGGTTGGGGGCGGCACGGTGGCGGCGCCTTCTCGGGCAAAGATCCGTCCAAGGTCGATCGCTCTGCCGCCTACATGGGGCGCTGGGTCGCCAAGAACATCGTGGCCGCCAAGCTCGCCAAACAGGTTGAGGTTCAATTCGCCTACGCCATCGGCCACCCGAACCCGGTAAGCGTTTATGTGAATACGTTCGGCTCAGGCACCATTTCTGACGAAAAAATAACCGCCGCCATTCAAAAAGTGTTCAGCTTTAAGCCGGCTGATATCGTTAGCCAACTCGATCTGCTGCGTCCGATCTATCGCGAGACGACCAACTACGGCCACTTCGGTAAAGCCGATTTGCCGTGGGAGCAGACCAACAAGGTTGACGCCCTTCTCGCCGCCGTGAAGGCGTCTAAGTAAGGCGCCTTTTCCTTCCCCTCGCCTCCGAACGTTCGGCCCCACCGTCCTCCTCCCGGGGCACTTCATTTTCCGCTCACTCCTCGCCGCTTCATCTACTATGTCATCCGTTTCCCTCCTTAAAAATGTTCCCCAAGGCCAAGACTTCATCGTTCGCGACATCGGTCTCGCCGAGTGGGGCCGCAAGGAACTCAACGTCGCCGAGCACGAGATGCCCGGCTTGGTTTCCCTTCGCAAAAAGTTCGGGGCCAAAAAGCCCCTCAAGGGCGTCCGCATCTCCGGTTCGTTGCACATGACGATCCAGACCGGCGTCCTGATCGAGACCCTTGTCTCGCTTGGCGCCGACGTCCGCTGGGCCTCCTGTAACATTTTTTCGACCCAAGACCATGCTGCCGCCGCCATCGCCAAGTCGGGCGTGCCCGTTTTCGCATGGAAGGGCGAGACCCTTGAGGAGTACTGGGATCTCACTTGGAAGGCGATCAGCTTCCCCGGCGGCAAGGGCCCGCAGCTCGTCGTCGATGACGGCGGCGACGTCACCTTGCTCCTCCACAAGGGCTACGAGATGGAGCAGGGAAGCGATTGGCACACCACAGCTTCTGGCTCGCACGAAGAGCAGGTGATCAAAGACCTGCTCAAGAAGATCGGCAAAACCCAGAAGGGTATCTTTACCACCATGGTGAAGGAGTGGCGCGGCGTATCCGAGGAGACCACCACCGGCGTCCACCGTCTCTACCAGCTCCACGAGAAGGGGAAGTTGCTTGTTCCGGCCATCAATGTGAATGACTCGGTGACCAAGTCTAAGTTCGACAACCTCTACGGCTGCCGCGAATCCCTCGCCGACGGCCTTAAGCGCGCCACCGACGTCATGATTGCCGGCAAGGTAGCCTGCGTGTGCGGTTACGGCGATGTGGGCAAGGGTTCCGCCTTTTCGCTCAAGGGCTTTGGCGCCCGCGTTATCGTTACCGAGGTCGATCCCATCAACGCCCTTCAGGCCGCCATGGAGGGCTTCGAGGTTAACACCGTGGAAAGCACCCTCGGCATCGCCGACATCTATGTCACCACCACGGGTAACAAAGACGTGATTACCCTGGAGCACATGCAGAAGATGAAGGACCAGGCCATCGTGTGTAACATCGGTCACTTCGACAACGAGATCCAGGTTGACCGACTCTACTCGGCCAAGGGCGTCAAGCGCGTGACGATCAAGCCCCAATATGACCAATTCACCTTCCCCAAGGGCCCGACGATCTACCTGTTGGCCGAAGGCCGCCTGGTGAACCTCGGCTGCGCCACCGGCCATCCCTCCTTCGTGATGTCCAACAGCTTCACCAACCAGACCCTCGCCCAGCTCGATCTTTGGAAGAACAAGGACTCCTATGCGGTCGGTGTTTATCGCCTTCCCAAGCACCTCGACGAAGAGGTTGCCCGCCTGCACTTGGAAAAGATCGGTGCAAAGTTGACCACTCTGACCAAGAGCCAAGCCGAATACCTCGGTGTTTCGCCGAACGGTCCCTACAAGCCCGAGCACTACCGCTACTAAGCAATCTACGGGTTCCAGTCACCATCCCCAAGGCCGCCAGCATTAATCTGGCGGCCTTTTTTACGCTTCTCGACAGGAGCACTGGCTGCCCAGCCAGACACCAAGTAAACCTTTCGACTAAATTAGTCGGCACTGAAAAAGACACCTTACGACCTCAAACCCATAAATGGCCGCGGCTTAAGTCGGTCTTCGTGAGCCTATTTCTGCAACCGAATTTGAAAAGGCGTAAAATCGTAAATAAATACAGCAGTAATAATTTGGGAGGGGGCATCCGCTGTCTGCTGTAGCTTGATTAAAAAAAGTGTTTATTTTTCTGGCGGATGCATTCAAATCAAATCCATCGTCCATCCGATACCCCTATCTTGGGTGGACGAAAATACCCCCCCCCCACCATGTCAATAGCTTTGAATCGAGTATTGCGCGTTCGTTTCTTGTGCTTTGTCGTATTCCTTAGTTTGGGCGATGCTAACTTAAGCCATGCCGCAATTCAGGTTTACCCTAGGCCCTCAACACTGGACCGTTTAACGAATTTAACGGAAAGTGACGTTTACAAGGTAGAAGTTTCCACCTCAAGTAATTATACTCCATGCTATGTCTACCGCTCAAATAACGTTTCTGATGCGGAAACCATATATGTTAACACTAAAGATTATAAAAAAAATACAAACTTTGTAAAGCGTTCAGAATCGGCCGTTTCCTTCACCTCCTTCACCTGCGCAAATACCGATAGCCTACAAGTCAAGATTACCCTCCTCAATGGTCAAACCATTACCACGACTCCGGTAATCTACCCAACCCGCCTAGGAATAACACCTGTCTTAGTTACAGAAAATAACGAAAGTAAAGCATTCACTTTTACACTTAAAGGGCATGCCAAAATCATGGTGCAGGTGAATGGCAAAAGCCATCCCCTTCTGATTTTTACAGAACCACCTGAAGAACCGTTTTCTACTAATGGTCTTTCGACTGCAACCATTAGTGGCACCGCCAATTCTGGCATCGTGATTGAGGCGGGGCAATGTCGCATTTTAAGAGGCCCGAGCACGCTTAACGCACAAATTACCATTAAAGACGGCGGCAGGCTCCATCTCGCGGGTGGTAACAGCGCGACAAAAGTAATTGGGTCCAGTACTGCCGATATTGTAATTAAACCGGGCGGTAGGCTGAGTTTAGGCGGTGGGGCGGTTTTGCAACTAACCCACAAGCCGATTAGTATCGAGGGGCCTATGAAGTGGGAAGAAGAAACAGATGGTGGGGCGGTTGCAATTGCTGGTGGAGCGGTAGTGGAGGGGACTTTTAAATTCAACGGCTGTTATAATCGCTTCACGGGACGTGGCATTCTCACTTCCGGCCACATTAGTTGGAAGGACTTCAAGAACTGGGAAACAAGTGATCCTAGAGTTGCGTCCGTGATTCAATTTGATACCGAATATGGTCAAGGACTTAAGCATTATTTCGAGGGGCTTATGTTGCTTAATACTCCTGGGTGGACGGCAAAAGAAGAATTAATAAATTCTGAGGTCGTAAACATAAAACAGATTTCATGGAACGGAAACTCGGATGGATTCCACCTGAATACTGGTTGCAAAATGCGCGATAGCTTCTTTTTCAATAACGATGATGCGTTGGTACTTGGCATCGCCGAAAATGCTAATGAGGACGACGCAACAAAAGCCTGGAGCCGGACCGGCAGTAATAATATCTGGAGCAGCTGTACCGTTTCCCCGGGAAAGTGGGGGCAACCCATAGTTGCTTATTCCACCAATAATGTAAACATCAACAACACATGGCAGGACATTGACATCATCGCGCAAGAAGAATCCATAATGCCAATTATAGGCGTTAAGTTGATAGACGACACGAAGGGTCGCGGTCGCATGGAAAATTTCTTGGTGAAAAACGTGAGGATAGACTCGACGCGCAACGCACCTCTATTCCAGCTTTCCCCCAATGCGTACGCGTTCACAATCTCTAACTTCGTTTTGGAGAATATCACCGCGACAACAGCCAGAAGCGACCTTAGTCAGACAAGACCGGAGATCCAACTTGTAGCAAATACATCTAGCCTACAAGAGATAACCATAAAAAATGTTAAAGTTTGCGATCAGTTTATTACCCCAGTCAGCGGAGGGAACGCAAACCGTTTCATCCGTATTACTGATAGTGCCGGCAACGTAAGCAGTTCCACTAACTTAAAATATAGTTTACTCACGCCCTTTAACTGGTGGAAGACTCCCACGAGTGCCACCCTACAGCAGCTGAATTGGAACATACAAGCGAACTGGACTGGTGGTGACTCCACTACTGATTCAATACCCAAGAGCAGTCCCGACACGAGGCTTCATTTTTTCCTAAATCAGACACTTAATGGAATCAATCTAGAGACTAATAACGATGTAGGCGCACTTAGGCTGAATTCGCTGACTCTGAGCGGTACCAGCACGAACTCGCCTAGAGTCAAAATCAAAGGTCATCAGCTCGAATTTTGTAACGCCGACAGCGTGAATCCCAAGAACTCGCTAAATCCCACGATCTCGCTGGATGCTAAATTGGTGAATTATGATGTGGCCCTGCCGCTGGTTTTGCATGATGAAACCACCATTTTAGGCGCCCCCTCCGGCAATATCGGCGTCTCGGGCGCGATCAGCGGCGCGGGGAGATTGTCGCTGAACACCACTGCCGGTACGCTGGTGTTGTCGGGCACAAACACCTATACGGGTGGTACCACTATCGTGAAAGGTGGTTGCCTGCAAATTGGTGGGGGGGGGGGCACCGGATCGCTGGGCAGTGGCCCTGTGATGAATAATGGCGATTTAATTTTCAACTTCAACAACTCAGCCAATGTGAACAACGCCATCGCCGGTACAGGCACAGTGTCCATCGCCTGCAATAAAGATACGGGCAACGTGGCGTTGTCCGGCCAAAACTCGTTCACAGGCAACGTGACTGTGGAGTCCGGCGCGTTGTGGGTCACGAACCCATCCTCGTTGGGGGTTGGCCCAAAAAAAATCTCCCTCACCAGGGGCTCTGCGGGCAACTCGAAATTGCTGCTGAATGGCAGCGCGATCACGCTGCCGGCGCACTTTACTTTCCTCACGAGCAACGGAAACGGCGCGATTATTAACATGGCTGGCGATAATACCATCCTGGGCCCCATTTCGCTGGATTGGGGGGGCGGGAACACCACCATCCTCTCGAACAAGGGCAGGCTGACGCTGGCGGGCAAACTCGCGCCGATTCAACACGGACGCGCGCTGGTACTGGGCGGCACCAGCGAGGGTGAGGTAAAGGGTCTCATCGAGAACGGCGACGACACCTGGACGCTGGGTGTGACCAAAAAGGACGCGGGCACTTGGACGCTGAACGCTGCCAATTCCTATTCGGGCGACACTGCCATCAACGCGGGCACGGTGAAACTCGGCTCACCGCAGGCGCTGGGCCACGGTGGCATGGCACCGGTCAACGCGACGGGCGCCACCATAGTGGCGGCGGGCGCCACGTTGGACTTAAACGGTCAGTCTGGCGTTGCTGAGGTGTTTTACCTTAACGGCAGCGGCGTGGGCGGCGTGGGCGCGCTGGTGAACAATAACATTAATTCACCAGCTAATATCTACGGCAGCCCGGTTTCGTCGCTCACGTTGACGGCGGGCGGTAGGCACTCCACGGTGCCGTCGGTTACCATTACTCCAATTGGCGCTGGCAGCGGCGCGACAGCGACGGCGACTTTGGGCGTGACGGCGGCCAGCTTTAGCATCACGGTTGGCACACAGGTTTACAGCGCCGCGCCCGGTGTCGAGATCAGCGGGGGCGGCGGAACGGGAGCCACGGCCAACGCGGTGCTTAACGATGCTGGCCTGGTCTCGGGCGTCGAGATAACGAATCCCGGTACGGGCTTCACCACTGCGCCCAACATCACATTCTGGGGCGGCACGGTGAAGACAACGGGCGCATTGCCGTCGAGCGCTGGCAATGCCGACAATTTCACCGTGAGCGGGTTGAAGCTCACCAGAACGGGCCAAAACTATGTCACAGCGCCCACGGTTTCTTTCTATAAAAACGGGACCAAGGCGGTCGACACCGCGGCGGAGGCAAACATGCCGGCGGTTATCCTGGGCAGCAATGCGGCCATCGGTGGGACGGGCAATATGAACATC
>JBILBW010000212.1:0-3325 GCA_044353465.1 Rariglobus sp.
CACAGCGCCCACGGTTTCTTTCTATAAAAACGGGACCAAGGCGGTCGACACCGCGGCGGAGGCAAACATGCCGGCGGTTATCCTGGGCAGCAATGCGGCCATCGGTGGGACGGGCAATATGAACATCACCGCGCCCATCAGCGGAGCCTTCTCCCTTTCCAAAGTCGGCACGGGTCGCTTGACTCTCGGCGGCACAACTTCCTACACCGGCCCCACCACCCTATCGGCAGGCACGCTGGTGGTGAACAACGCGATTGGCTCCGAGTCGGTGACGGTCGCGGCAGGCGCTATCTTGTCGGGAGGCGCTATGTCGTGGGGAGGCGGTGAGGTGATGACCAACACCACCGTGCTCGGCACGCTCTCGCCGGGCGACGGCCTAGGCGGGCGCGGCCGCATCAAGATCACGGGAGACACGCTGACCTTCGGAGCGAGTAGCCACTTGCAATGGAAACTCGGCGACCACTACACCAACCAAACCTACTCCAGCTTAACGGGCTGGAATTTCGACAGCGTCACTGCCAAAACCGTAATTGTGACGCCGGGCGCGTTGCTGGATATAAAACTGGACGCCACTGGCAGTAGTGTGAATTTCGCCGATGACTTCTGGCGCCAAAGTCAAACTTGGACCGTTCTCAGCGCCACTCGTATTAACGGCAATTTCCAGCTCGATCCGGTAAGCGCCGACAGCAGGGAGGTTTACGGGAGTGGTCTGGGCGAGTTCATAATCCGGCAAACCTTAACCGAAGTGAAACTGGTGTGGACGCCGGCGCCGGTGCCCCAGCAGTGGCAGGCGCGGTATTTCCCTGTTGCCTGGAATAACGCGGCCATCGCCGGCATGTCCGCCGACCCGGATCGCGATGGGCTTAGCAACGAACGCGAACGCATCATGGGCAGCGATCCCAACGTAACGAACGCCCACTCGCCGCTCAATATCACCGTTGCTGAAAAGCAGATCACCCTCAGCTTTGAACTCCCTGTGGCGAGCGGCCCGGGCTTCACGGGCCTGAAACGTTGTTACTCGCTGGAAAGCACCACCAACCTGGCTAATCCCCAAATCTGGAGCGCCGTGAAAGGCCAGGATAAAGTGTCCGCCACAGGCAGCTTAGTCACCGTAATTCAACCCGTGGCCACCCCGGCGAGTTTTTATCGGTTGAGGGTCTGGCTGGAGTAGGCGGCGATGTGGTAAGTTTTTTGAAAACGATTTTAGGTTTTCAAGAGTGCGACGCCGAGGGGCCCCGAAGGTCGGGAGTCCCTCCTGGGCCCTCACCCAAGCCTGTCCAAGCCGCTCCGGGTTGCTCACCCCGGTGCCCCTTTGGCGCAGGAATCATTCCGTTGTTTAGAGCTTTTTGATTGGGCGCCGCCTCGGGGCCGCTTTGGGCCAGCCTGCTTTTGAGGCCAAACTCCAGCGCCTACGAGCAGGCCCCCTCCCCGATTCAAAAGCGACCCATACCGCTCACTTTGTTAACTCTTGGTCTGGGTTTTGATTTCCACCACGTCGTGCGGAGCGGCCTCTTTTTGGCCGGCGGGCGAGACGCGGATGTAACGGGCCTTTTCACGCAGAGCGGGGAGGTCTACGGCGCCGAGATAACCCATGCCGCTTTGCACCCCGCCCACCAGGGTCGCAAGCACCTCGTCGGTCGAACCGGAAACCTCCTTGAGTGCTTCGATCCCCTCCGCGGTGAGTTTCCGGGCGTTGTCGGTTTTGTCGTGGCCGTAGCGCGCCGCACTGCCCGCCTTCATCGCACTGATCGAACCCATGCCGCGGTACTGCTTAAAGAGTTTGCCGTTAATCTCCATGATCTCTCCCGGGGCCTCGCGGCAGCCGGCCAATAATCCACCAAGAATCACGGCGTCGGCGAGCGTCAGCGCTTTGACGATGTCGCCCGATTTGGTGATCCCGCCGTCGGCGATGATTTTAACCCCGCGGGCTTTGGCGCCTTGGGCGGCGACATAAAGCGCGGTGAGCTGGGGAATGCCCACGCCGGCGACCACGCGGGTGGTGCAAATCGAGCCGGGGCCTTGGCCGACCTTGATCGCGCTGGCTCCGCACGAAGCGAGGTAGTCGACCCCGGAGGCGCTGGTCACGTTGCCTGCAATGATCGTAAGGTGGGGGAAGGCCTCACGCACCAGTTTGACAATGTCGCCGACACCGGCGGTGTGCCCATGGGCGGTGGACACGGCCACCGCGTCGATGTGCTCGTCCACCAACTGGCCGACGTGGGTGATGATTTTGTCGCGATCAAGTGACCCGTCGGGCAAGCGCACAGGGGCAATGGCAGCACCGACCACCAGGCGGAAATCGTTGTCACGTGAAGGCTTCCGGCGGGATTTCGATTCCGAGAGAATGCGATCGATGTCGGAAAAAGTCACCAGGCCGCGCAGGTGGTCTTGATCGTCAACCACCAGCATTTTGTGGATTCCGAGATGCTCGCTGAAGAAGGCGTCGGCCGCCTTGATCGGATCGGGCTGGAGCGCCTTTTCGTGGATGGTGAGGATGTCGCCCCGCGGGGTCATGGCTTCGGCCACACTGCGAGTGCGGTAGCGCTCGCGCACGGTGCTACCGGAGAGCAGGCCGACGAGTTTGCCAGCCTCATCGACGACGGGAAAGGTGCGGAAATCGAATTTGCGGTTTTCGATCAGGGCGAGGACGTCGCCAACGAGTTGGCGGGGCGAGACGGTGATCGGATCCTGGATCAGGCCGTGTATGTGGCGTTTGACGCGGGCGACTTCCTTCACCTGGTCGCGAGCCGGCATGTTGTAATGAATCAGGCCGAGTCCGCCGTTCAAGGCCATGGCGATGGCCATGCGTGCCTCGGTAACGGTGTCCATGTCCGAGGAAATGATTGGGATGGAGAGCCGGAGTGCGTCGGATAACGCGGTCGAGGTGTCGGCGTCCTTGGGAAGGATTTCCGAGTAGAGGGTGGCCAGGGAGACGTCGTCGAACGTGAGTGCGACCGGCAAATTGGCGCGAAAAAAGATATCGGCCGGCTGATAAAATTCGGCGTCGAACGCGTGGACTAGGGACGAAGCAACCTTTGACATAAGTTGCCGAGAACGGAGTAGGCGCCGCCCGGCAAAGCGCAAATTTTTTTTTGGCCGGCCTTTAACCGGAGGAAAGCGTAAGGATTTTCGCGGGAGGATTCGGCCGTTCGGGCAAGGAAAACCCCTGGGCTTACCCCCGATGCGTGGGGGCACGGGGGCGTGTGGCGCCGAGGTTGATCGCAGGGCTTCGGTTCCCAAAAGGAAGCGAACAACGTAGTAAGCGGCAGCCAGTGCCGTTTTTTTTTGGGGGGGGGGGGGGTGCGCGGCCCGCCCGGGTGCCAAA
>JBILBW010000082.1:0-11963 GCA_044353465.1 Rariglobus sp.
TCTTGGCGTCTTTCTGAGACTGCTTCGTATATACCAACTCCCACTTTACCATTTCAGTGAAGTCGAACAATTGCTGATCGGTGTAGCCATTCCGTCTTTAATGGAATCACGCATACCCGGAATAGATAAAAGATACAGCGTCTCCTGAATGGCGCTCCAATCTTCTTCTGAAACAAGAACCGCATTAGTGCGCTTACCAGTAATTTGAATTGGCTGATGAGAAGAAGCAGTTTGATCAATGAGCGAATAAAGCGTCGCACGCGCTTTTGTGGCAGGTAAAGTGAACATGGCTCAAAGCGTGCGCAAAAGCGTCCGCATGTCAAGTTTCATTTCTGCCGAACGTTTAAGCTCAGCGATGAACCGCGTTGGCGCGGAGCGTGCTGCTCGGAGCACGATCCGTGACAATGCGGTTCATTCGCTGTAGCGCTTGGTTCGGCTCAGTAAGATTGATTCCAGAGACTTTCATGCGCATGTGTTTGTTTGATCGTCAAAAAACTGAAACCGATTAATTTGCGAGTCCGATTTCAACCATTTGAAGTCTTTAGGCTTTCGCTTAACGGTGCCTTTTCCGAATTCGCAAACCTGAATCATAAATTCGCGAATCCGAATTCCGAAATCCGATTCCGCGTGAACCTTCCGATTCTGAATCGGCGTCCTCGCCGCCGTCTCGATACTCATACGCATATTCAGAGTTAGTAAACAAACGCAGTCTTTATCGTTTCGCATTACTAATTCCGAAAATGGTTTTAATTCTGCCGAACGTTGTGTAGACTTATAAGGGTGTGACTTTGCAAGTCTTAGTCCCGAGTTAACGGAAAAAGGTGAACTTTTTGTGAATTAGGCGGACTACTGATTGATGAGTGCGCTTAAGCCGGAACGGGTTCCCTCGCCAGGAGTACGGAGGATTTTGGATGCCTCCGGGGCTTCGGTTACGGATAGTGCGGGATTCTGGTTTGGTCAGCACATGGAAAACTTTGTTAACTATGCCCGAACCCATTGCGAGCTTTTAGACCTACCCGTTTGCGTTGAATCTTACCTCGCCTTTGTTCGGTTGGGCAGCCCAGCCGATTGGGAAATCGATCAGATCAAACAGGCGTTGCAACTTTTTGCCCGGGGGACCGAACAGTGGCAGTGGTTACGCGCAGCCGATCGATCCACCCGGGCAGACTTACCTTGCGCGGCGCCGGGCGCGCAGGGCTTGAAGCTTTTTTACCGGGTCAAGGCCGGGGGAACGAACGCCGCAATCATTTCAGCGCCGGGGGCCGTTTCGCCCGGCGGACCTCCCCCGGAACTGGACGCGTGGATCGAGGGGCTTAAACGGGCCCTGCGACTCAACCATTACTCCATTCGCACTGAACAGTGTTATATGGAACAAGTACGCCGGTTTTTATTATTTATCGGCCCCGTCAAAGCCGAGGCGCTGGGCGAAAAAGAGGTGCAACGGTTCTTGGAATATCTTGCGATTAACCGTCGGGTGGCGGCCAGTACCCAGAACCAGGCATTCTCGGCTTTGTTGTTTTTCTTCAAACGGGTGCTCAATCGGCCGCTGCCTGATATGGAGGAAACCGTGCGGGCCTCGCGGGGGCGGCGACTGCCGGAGGTCTTGTCGCGCGAAGAAGTTAAACGCTTTATCGCCCTAACCGAGGGAACGAGCGGCCTGATGCTTCGGCTGTTGTATGGTGCGGGCTTGCGGTTGATGGAATGCATCCGGTTGCGGGTGAAGGATGTGGATTTTGAACGGGGGGTGATATCCATTCGCGACGGCAAAGGGGGCAAGGACCGGGTGGTGATGTTGCCGCTTTCGATCAGGCCGGCGATGGAACAACATTTTGAGCGGTTGCGAGTGCTCTGGTCGCAGGATCAGGCGGCACAATTGGACGGGGTTTGGCTTCCCGGGGCGCTGGAAATCAAATATCCGAACGCCGGCCGAGAATGGGGGTGGCAGTGGGTATTTCCGGCAAAATCCGTCGCGGTCGATCCCCGCACCGGGCGTACGCGGCGTCATCATTTGAGCGACAATACGTTGCATAAAGCCGTGAAGGTTGCAGCAGAGCGGGCCGGGATCGCGAAGTCGGTGAGCGCTCATACCCTGCGGCATTCATTCGCCACCCACCTGCTTGAGGCCGGCACGGATATTCGCACTGTACAGGAGTTGCTCGGCCACGCCAGCTTGGAGACCACCCAGATCTATACTCATGTGATGCAGCGGCCGGGGCTAGGTGTGCGCAGTCCGCTGGATGCGGATGCACCAACAGCAATTCACGTTCGCGGGGAGGAGGACTGATACCATTTCGCACTCAAAAAAACACAAACGAACCGTCTTTAACCGCTAATGAACGCAGAAGTCCGCTAATAAAACCAGGGATCTATCACCTCTGAACTAGCGTATCGAAGCGTTGATCAGCGGTTAAAATATCATTTTTTTCAAGGTTTGGTCGGCTGGTCGCTACTGGCGTGCCCCCCCGTTGTCGTCGATTTATATACCCTTGAAGTCAAAATGGTATAAACTGGTTTTATATAGGCTCCTGATGGTGGTTGTCTACATCGCTCGCCACACTTGGTGCTAAAATAAACTTTCGCCGAAATTAAAACGGCTTCCACGTCCCGTTACGGGCTCGGCGGGAGGGGCGCATTTGAGGTTTGAGATTTTAAAAGGGGGAGGGCGGGATGTAACGTAACAGTTAACATGAATCCGCCGGATCCCCTCCCCGCTTTACTCGCCAACTGGCGGCACACCCCGGCCCCGGCCCCAGACTTTGAGGCGAAGGTGTGGGGGCGAATTCGGGCCCCCGCCGACTCGGCCGCCGTCGTTCGTTTTGCCTGGTCTTTACCGCTGGCTGCTTGCGTGACCGTGATGCTGTCGGTCGCAGCCGGCACTGGATCCGCGCTCGCCCTGAACCAAGCCCAAACGGCCGAACTTATGGCGAAAGCCTATGTGCGCAGCGTCGATCCCGTGCAAATGGCAAGCGGCGCCGGCCATGAGCATTCCCCATCCTAAAGGCATGAAGCGGGTTATTTTTTTTATTTTGTGCGCCGGGGTCGGTGGATTTGGGGCTTTTCAGATCACCCGCTGGGCGGGCTCCACGCCGCCTGCCCAAGGCGTGGCGCCCCTGACTTGGCTCAAAAGCGAGTTTCACCTGTCGACGAGTCAAATGGCAGCGATTGAGACGCTTCATCACGATTATCAGCCGGTGTGCCGGGATCATTGCGAAAAAATCCATCAGGCCCGGGCCCGACTGGCGGCGGCAAAGCCCGCTTCGGCGACCGGGGAGGCGAACGAGGAGTTGGCGGAGTTGGCCCGGGTGGAGGCGGTGTGCCGGGATGCCACCCGAGCCCACTTGGAACGGGTGGCCGCACTGATGGCGCCGGCAGATGGGGCGCGTTTTCTTGCGCTAATGGTACCCAAACTTGCGAGCCCTAGCGCGGAGGCGTCTTGCGATTTGAAATGACGACGCCAGCCCCCCGGGTTGAGCCTTCGGACGAGGCGCTCGCCAGCGCCTTGCGCGGCGGTCACGATGGCGCGCTCGATACCCTGATGCAGCGCTGGCAGGTTCCGCTGCGTTCTTTTTTATATCGGTACGTCCAGAACGAAGCCGATGCCCTCGACCTGGCGCAAGAGACCTTTGTGCGGATTTACCGGCACCGGGCGAACTACCGGGAGGGCGCGAGGTTTTCGACCTGGATGTTTCAAATCGGGCTCAACCTGGCGCGGGATCACGCGCGGCAACGTGGGCGGCGGCCGGTGGTGGGGCTGGAAGAGGCGCCGGAGGTGGCCAGCGAAGGCGACCCGAGAGCGGCAGCCGTGGGTGCGGAACGCGCGCGGGCGGTGCGGGCGGCCATCGCCGGATTGCCGGGAGCGTTGAGGGAGGCGGTGCTGTTGTTTGAATATGAGCATAAATCGCATGCCGAAATCGCCCTAATCGTCGGCGCCACCGCCAAGGCGGTGGAAACGCGCCTGCACCGAGCCCGCGAACAATTGCGCAAGGCACTGGTGCGCTGGGGAGCCTAGTCCTCGGGGTGGGGGAATACTGGGGGTGGCTGGGCGATGGGCGGAGGACGATGGGCGGAGGACGGTCGACGAATGACGGTGGGTCGATAACCAGCGGTGGATCATGGAGGGGTGGGCGGTGGGCGCAGCAGGACGACGGAATCGTTTTGTGCCGGGAAACCCGGGGCCTCAGGTCGGCGATTCACCCGCTGCGGGGGGCGAGGCGCGTTGGCGCGCGGGTGGGCAGGCACTGGGTTTTTCTTTGTTCAGTGGTTTTAGGCTTCATCACCAAACCACTTACCATGATCCGTCTTTTTGCTGAACTTTTCGGACACTACCTCCGCGCTACCGCTAGGTCGGGATCCTACCGCGGGATCAGAGGCGCTGCGTGGGGCGGGCGCGGCATTCTGGGCTTCCGCTTGGGGCGGGGGTGCGCATAGATGGCGGTTTATGGCGCTTGTTTCGCTCAATCCCGCCACCGGGCGTGTCCTCAAAACCTACCGCGAACACTCGCCGGCCCAGATCGCCGCCACGCTGGCCGCAGTCCAGCGTGGGTTCCTCGGCTGGCGAGAGCTCAGCTTGGCCGAGCGCGCGCACCACCTGCGCGCCCTCGCCAGCCGCCTGCGCGCCGATACCGAGCCGCTGGCCCAACTGATCACCGCAGAAATGGGCAAGACCCTGAGCATGTCGCGCTTGGAAATCGAGAAATGCGCGGCCTGCTGCGATTTTTACGCCACCCAGGGGGCGCGCTTGCTCAAAGCGGAGCGGCCGGTGGGTGCGCCCAAAACCGCGCGGGTGGAGTTTGCCCCGCTGGGGGTGATCCTGGCGGTCATGCCGTGGAATTATCCGTTTTGGCAGCTGTTCCGCGCCGCCGCCCCCGCGCTGATGGCCGGGAACACGATCGTGCTCAAACACGCCACCAGCGTGAGCGGGTGCGCCTTGGCGATCGAGCGGGTGTTCGCCGTCGCCGGCCTGCCCGGGGGGCTGCTGCGCACGGTGTTAACCCAGCCCAAAGCGGTCGCGGGGCTTATTGCCGACGAGCGCGTGCGCGGGGTGAGCTTGACCGGGAGCACCGGGGCGGGAAGCAAGGTGGCCGCCCTCGCCGGGGCCGCGCTCAAACCCTGCGTGCTCGAACTGGGCGGCAGCGACCCGTATATCGTGCTCGCCGATGCCGACCTCGACCTCGCCGCGGAGATCTGCGCCAAGGCCCGGCTGGTCAATGGCGGCCAGAGCTGCATCAGCGCCAAACGGCTCATCGTGGTCGAGGCGGTGCGGGCGGAGTTCACGGCCAAAGTGGTGGCCCGGCTGGCGGCGCGGCGGATGGGCGCGCCAACCGAGGAGACGACGGATTTTGGGCCGCTGGCCCGCGCCGACCTGCGCGAAGCGTTGCACCGCCAGGTGACCCGCAGCCTCAAAAAGGGCGCGCGCTTGCTGCTGGGGGGCGAACTGCCGAAGGGGCCGGGGTTTTATTATCCGGCGACGGCATTGGAGGCGGTGCGACCGGGCATGCCGGCCTATGACGAGGAGCTGTTCGGGCCGGTCGCGGCGATCATCGCGGCGCGCGACGAGGCGGAGGCGATCCGCCTGGCAAACGACACGCCGTACGGGTTGGGCGCGGCGGTGTTCACCCGCAACCGCAAGCGGGGCGAGGCGATCGTGCGCGACCAACTTGATGTGGGCATGGGCTTTGTGAACGACTTCGTGCGCTCCGACCTGTCCCTGCCGTTCGGCGGGGTGAAACGCTCGGGCTTCGGCCGGGAGCTGGGGGTGTACGGGATCCGCGAGTTCGTGAACCGGAAAACGGTTTGGGTGGCAGCCCCGGCGGCGCGTCCGCGGGGGTGAGCGTGGGTGGACGGAGGGGCACACGCGGGGGTGGGTGGCGATGCGTTCAGCGCGAGGTGTTACATTCCTGCGGCGGGTGATAAAAAACTGGTTTTGACGGGGAGTCACTTTACGGTCGGTACCATTCCACCATGGCCTCGAAGCGCACCCCGATCCGCCCGCAACCACCCGCCCGCGCCCGTCGCACCCCCGAACCCACGCTCACCCCGGCAGCGGCCGCCGAGGCCGAAGAGCGCGTGATCATCCCCCGCAACCGCCCGCGCCGGATCAAATCGACGGCCAAGACGGTGAAGGCGGCGTATTTTAACCGCGAACTGAGCTGGCTGGCTTTCAACCGCCGGGTGCTGGAACAGGCGCAAAGCGACAACCACCCGCTGCTCGAACGGGTTAAGTTTCTCGCCATCGTCTCGTCCAACCTCGACGAGTTTTTTGAGATCCGCGTCGCCGGGATCATCCAGCAGGTCCAAAGCGGGGTGACCGAGCCGAGCGTCGACGGCCTCGGGCCGAAGGAGTCGCTGCGGCGGATTCACTCGGTGGTGGGTTCACTGGTCGAGGAGCAATACGCCTGCTGGCACCAACACCTGCTGCCGGCCTTGGCCGACGAGGGCATCCTGTTTAAAACCGCGGCCGAACTGACCGCGGCCGAACTGAACTGGGTGCGGGCCTACTTCCACGAGCAGGTTTTCCCGGTGCTCACCCCGCTGGCGCTCGACCAGTCCCACCCGTTTCCCCAACTCGGCAACAAAACGCTCAATGTGATCGTTTCGCTCGACAACCCGGAGACCACGGAACTCGAGCGGCTGGCGGCGATTCTGCCCGTGCCGCGCATCCTGCCGCGACTGGTGCCGATCGACCCGGAAGGCCCCGGCCAACCCCAGCGCTTCGTTTTCCTCTCGGAAATCATCAAACTGTGCGCCGGGGAGTTTTTCCCCGGCTACCGGGTCAACGGCGCCCACGCCTTCCGCGTCACCCGCAACAGCGACCTCTACATCGACGAGGAGGAGGCGGAAAACCTGCTCAAGAAAATCGAGGAGGAGCTGCGCAACCAACGCCGCGGCGAAGCGGTGCGGCTGGAAATCGAGGAGGGGGTGGACGACTCGATCTTCACCACCCTGTGCAACCACCTCGACCTGTCGCACGAGTACGTTTTCCGCCTCAACGGCCCGCTTAACCTGCTGCGGCTGATGAGCCTGGACGAACTGGACCGCCCCGACCTGAAATACCCGCCGTTCACCCCGGTCAACGTCTCGCCGCTGCGCGAACCGGGCCAGATTTTTGAAACCCTGCGGGCGCAGGACGTGCTGCTCCACCACCCCTACGACTCGTTTCAGCCGGTGGTCGACCTGATCGAGCAGGCGGCACGCGACCCGCTGGTGTTCGCGATCAAACAGACGCTGTACCGCACCAGCGGGGACTCGCCGTTTGTGAAGGCGCTGATCGATGCCTCGCGCAACGGCAAGCAGGTGACCGCCATGGTGGAGCTGCGGGCGCGTTTCGACGAGGCGAACAACATCCAGTGGGCCAAACAGTTGGAGGAGGCCGGGGTGCACGTGGTGTACGGCTTGATGGGCCACAAGACCCACTGCAAATGCCTGCTGGTGGTGCGCCGGGAGGGCAAGGGGCTGCGCCGCTACGCGCATTTCGGCACGGGCAACTACAACCCCAAGACCGCGCGGTTTTACACCGACCTGAGCTATTTCACCGCCCGGGAAGAGCTCACCACCGACGCCGCCAATCTATTTAACACACTGACCGGCTTGAGTTTGAAGCCGGTTTTTGAGCACCTTCTGGTGGCCCCTTACCGCCTACACCGGCGGCTTCAGGAGCTGATTGGGCGCGAGGCCGAAAACGCCGCCGCCGGGCGCCCGGGGCGAATCATCGCCAAGATGAACTCGCTGGTCGACAAGGCCACCATCGACGCGATTTACGCCGCGTCGCAAGCGGGGGTGAAGATCGACATCATTGTGCGCGGGGTCTGCTGCTTGGTGCCGGGGGTGAAGGGGCTGAGCGAAAACATCCGGGTGCGCAGCATTGTTGGCCGCTACCTGGAACACGCCCGGGCGTTTTATTTCGAGAACGCGGGCGGCGAGCCGTTGGTTCTGGCCGGCAGCGCCGACTGGATGCCGCGCAACTTTTTCCGCCGGGTGGAGGTGGTCTACCCGGTGCTCGACCCGGTGCTGCGGCGCTGGATTATCGACGAGTTGTTTGTGGTCGAATTGCAGGACAACGAGAACGCCCGCGAACTGCAGGCGAGCGGGGCCTACGAACCGGTTCGGCGGACCGGGGCCACGCCGGCGTTTTCCGCCCAAGGCTATTTCATCGCCCGGGCACTGGCCCGGGCCGAGGCGGCCACTGCGCAGCCAGCCGGCTAAGCGGCCGGCTGGGGGTGAGGCGGAAACGGCCAAGGGGTGGGCGGCGATGGAGCCGGTGGCGGCGGGACGGGCGGGGCGGGGCTATTTCTTAGTTTCCGGCTTGGCGAAGAAGCCGCATTCCTCGCCTTTTTCGTTCACATAAACGACCTCCTCAGCGGCCTCGGGGGCGCCGCTTTTCGCCGCTTTGGTCGTTACCTTGGCCTTCATTTTACACATCGGGCAGGAGACCATGGCGCCCTCCTTGCACATTTCCATGGCGTGCTCCTTGGAGCCGACAGGCATCTCGGAGATGCTTTTACACTGGGTGCAAACATAAGCCAGTTTGTCCTTCGGCTTGAGCTGCTTGAACTGGGCGGCATGCCGTTGGGTTTCCCAGTGTTGGGGGCCGGGGCCGGCATAGGAGGCGGAGGCGCAGACCGTGAAGGCCAGCGCGGCAAGGAGGAGGCGGAGGGGTGTTTTCATGGGGTGAAGTTAAGGGAGAATATACGGCCGCCTAGTTTAGCCTATGAGTCGCCCTGTCGCGATGAGGAGTTACCCGAGAGAGAGCGCGGGGCTCCAACTACCCCCAAGTGAAAAACCCGGCGACGGTTGGGGGGCAGGCGGGAGGCGAGGACCCCGCGCGGGTGAAGGCGCGGCGCGAGGTGAACCGATCCGCCGGACCGGAACCGACTCGATCCCGTCGCTACCGGCGCGGGGCGATTTCGACGCGGGCGGGGAAAGGCTGAAAACCAGCCGCCCGTGATATAAGTGTTTCCCTCGGCCGCCGCCGCAAACTAGCTTCGGCCCCAATCCCCATGCCCGTCGCCCGCCCCCGACACCTCTTTCTCGCAGGCCTCGCCCTGCTCGGCCTGAGCCCGTTGACCGCCCGGATCTGGACCGATTCTCAGGGCCGAACCCTGGAAGCCGAGCTGGTCAGCGTAACCGCCACGGCGGTCAACGTGCGCCGGGCCGACGGCCGCAACCTCAGCTTGCCCCGCGCGCAGCTTTGCGCGGCGGATCAGGCCTTCGTTGACGCAGCGGCCGCCGCCGCACCACAGGCGACGGGCACGACGACGGCAGACCGGGTGAACGCACCCGCCACCGCAAGCGCACCCGGCGGCGGCGATTTCAACGAGTTCAACCGCCTGCTGGGGCTACCGGTATTGGGGGACGCCCTTCTGTGGGACGACGAACCCGCCGCGGTGGCCCGCCAACTCAAGTTAACCGTGGAGGGTAAAAACGCGTATTTTGAGGGGTACCGTGGCTACCCCCACCCCCCGCAAAGCGTGCTCGGGGCCGAGGCGCTGATGATCGCGCTGCAAGCGGCCGAGGGGCGCGTCACCTCGCTGGTGCTGCAATTTGCCAATCGCGGCGATTTTCCCGGATTTAAGCGCTGCGCGGCCGACGGCAGCCAGCCGACCGCGGGGGAGCTCAAGGCGTTTGAACAAGCGCTCAAAAGCGACTTCACCGCCCTGAGCGCAGGGCTGACCGCCAAGCTCGGCGAACCCAAACGCGAACGCGCCCTCTTCGGGGGGCTCGACTCCGGCCGGCTTTTGTTGCGCTGGGAATGGCACGGCCACGCCCTGCTGCTCAGCCAGGAACAAGGACAGATGGTGATGTTAAAAATCGTGCCGGGGGGCAAAGCGACGAGCGCCAAACTGGGCGACGACCAGGTGCGCCGGCTGTTCAAAGAACGCGTTGCCCGGCGGGCCGGGGGAGATGTGGTCCTCGACCAGATCCCCATGGTCGATCAGGGACCCAAGGGCTATTGCGTGCCGGCCACCTTTGAGCGCTACCTACGCTACGCCGGCATTTCCGCCGACATGTACGAACTGGCAGCCTGCGGAGGCAACAGCTATGGCGGAGGCACCAGTTTTCAAGATATGGCTCGGGGCCTAGCCCACTACGTCAGCCGCCACGGCCGCGGGCTGGAGAAAAAGGAATTCGAACTCAACGTCCAGTCGGTTGCCCGCTACATCGACGAGGGAAGGCCGATCATCTGGGGACTGTGTTCGACCCAAGACTACAACCATCTCGCCAACACCAACAGCGCCGAGCGGAAAAAGGCCGCCGACCTGGGCAAATGGAAACCCACGCCCACGGCGAAGGAGATCGAGGGGCTTTATCCCGCCTCGGAGAGCGCCCACGCCTGCCTGATCATCGGCTACAACCGCGCGACCAAGGAAATCGCCGTGTCGGACTCGTGGGGGCCGCGCTTCCAAGAGCGCTGGATTCCGGCGGCCGCCGCGCAGAAGGTGAGTCAGGGCGAATATTGGGTGCTCGCCTGGTGAGGGGCATAGCGCCCGGGGGCAGGAGCCTGCTTGCAGGCGATGGATCGAATGACCCAAGTGGGCCGCATTTCGCCTATAAGCAGGCGCCTACCCCGGAGCGCTTCAGCTCTTCAGCTCGACGACCACCTGGACTTCGACGGTCGAGTTGCGGGGCAGGCCGGCCACCGCCACCGCCGCGCGGGCGTGCTTGCCGGCATCGCCGAAAACCCCGACGAGCAGGTCGCTGGCACCGTTGATCACCGCAGGACTGTCGGCAAAGCCGCTGACGGCGTTGACGAAGCCGTTGACGATCACCACGCGGGCGACCTGGTCGAGGGAGCCGACCGCCGCCTTGATGTTGGCCAAGGTATTAAGGGTGCAGACCCGCGCCGACTCGTAGGCGGTTTGGACCGTCTGCTCGCTGCCAACCTGGCCCTGGTGGGTCATTTTGCCGTCCTGAACCGAGATCGTGCCCGAACAATAGAGGAGGTTGCCGGTGCGCACCGTGGGCACATAATTACCCGCGGCGGCGGCGGTGGCGGGCAGTTTCAAACCAAGTTCGGCGAGTTTAGCTTCGGGATTCGACATAGGAGCGCAGGTTCAAACGCTAAACCCACAGCGTGGCAAGACGGCCCTGCGTGCGCGCCACGAGCCCAACCGGCCGGGCGCAAAGCCGCCCGCCAATCACCCGCCGGAGACAGCACTTTGTCGTTTGCCAAGCCGGGTTTGAGCCGTAACTTCA
Source organism: Rariglobus sp. (assembly GCA_044353465.1). Lineage (GTDB taxonomy): Bacteria > Verrucomicrobiota > Verrucomicrobiia > Opitutales > Opitutaceae > Rariglobus. The sequence goes on from JBILBW010000082.1 coordinate 11,194, forward strand.
CGCCCATTCATGCTCTCCTTTCTCTTCAAGCGCTTTGCCGGTCGTCATTATCGCAAGTTCCTCGAAAAGGCCCAGCCCATCGTCACCCGCATCAACCAGCATGAGCGCGCCTTCCAGTCGCTCAGCGACGACCAGCTGCGCGCCAAGACCGACGAGTTCCGCGCCCGCCTGAAGGCGGGCGAGACCCTAGACCAGATCCTCCCCGAGGCGTTCGCCACCGTCAAAAACGCCGCCCGCCGCCTTGTCGGCACCCGCGCCCTGGTGTGCGGCCACGAGCTGACCTGGAACATGGTGCACTTCGACGTGCAGCTGATCGGCGGCTACGCGATCCACTGCGGCAAGATCGCCGAAATGGCCACCGGCGAGGGCAAAACGCTCGTCTCCACCCTGCCCCTTTACCTCAACGCGCTCACCAGCCGCAACACCCAGCTGGTCACGGTTAACGACTACCTCGCCCGCCGCGACTCCGAGTGGATGGGCCACCTGTTCAGCTTCCTCGGCTTGAACACCGGGTGTATCCAACAACAAATGCCGTCGGACCTGCGCCGCGAGATGTACGGCCGCGACATCACCTACGGCACCGCCTCGGAATTCGGCTTCGATTACCTTCGCGACAACGGCATGGCCACGCGCAAAGAGGATCAGGTCCAGCGCGACCACTGGTTCTGCATCGTCGACGAAATCGACTCCATCCTGGTCGACGAGGCCCGCACCCCGTTGATCATCTCCGGCCCGGCCCCGATCGAGCGCGAGCAGCCGTTTTCCCGCCT
>JBILBW010000198.1:0-3705 GCA_044353465.1 Rariglobus sp.
CCTTCCACGTCGTGCGCTCAGTGGGATGAAATTAATACTAAAAATATGGGCGCTCAATTGGAGGACACGAGCACGCCCTTCCTCAATTCGCGAATGGTGCCGTATCGTAAAAACGGCGTGGCTCCACTGATGGATGATTTGCGCGACATGGATAAAGCTGCGGCCAACCTGCTGCTTTTAGGCGCCTTTAATATTAACTCCACTTCGGTGAACGCCTGGGTCGCCTTGTTATCCAGTCTTTCCGGCAATGACCTGAGCCTGTGGAATGCCTCTGAGCGAAGATTCGAAACACTTAAAGCCGATGACCTCAAAAACCCAATCCCTCGCTTTTGGTCGGCCACGGGAAACGCCTTGCTCAACGAACCTTGGTGTGGAGTGCGTGCGCTTGATAAGGACAAAACCTCTGAATTGGCGAAACGCATTGTGATCGAAGTGAAAACCCGTGGACCATTCCTCTCGATGGCTGATTTCCTCAACCGTCGTTTGGGCAACACTCCCTCTGCTTTGACCCGGGCCGGCGCGCTCCAAGCCGCGATCGACAATACGTCTCCCGATATTAACGCGGATGTTAAGTCGGGTTATCCGGATGTGGATGTTTCATATTTAAATGGTAAAACCTTTCTCCGACCTTCTGTTACCCCCGATCCTCTGAGCATGAAGGATGCTAAAGGAAACTCGTGGAAAACCACGGTGGGCATGCCCGGGTATTTGATGCAGCAGGATTTGGTGCAGGCTTTTTCACCCGTCATGGCGGCTCGCTCTGATACTTTTGTGATCCGCACTTATGGAGAGAAAACCGACCCGCTCACCGGCAATAAAGTGGCCACCGCTTACTGCGAGGCGGTGGTTCAGCGGCTTCCGGATTATGTCGACCCAAGTGATTCCGCTGAAGCCACTCCTTCTAAACAAACCAACATAGACTTTGGCCGTCGTTTCAAAATCGTCTCCTTCCGCTGGCTTACTTCCAATGACCTCTAAAGTCCTCTCTTTAATTATTTTGTCGATAGCCACATGGCTTCCTCTGGTTTCGGGGCAGACCCCGCCGCAGGCTGACGAGGCGTTTGCCTTCCGCATCCTTGGGGCCGGAGTCACTGCCGAGGATGTTTTTTATAGTACGGGCGGAAAAGCGATACCGGTGCGGATCGCGACTGAATTTCGTTCGCCTTATTACGTTTATAAGGGGCCGCGGACCAAGCTTGCTTTTTTCCGGCAGGTGCCCGGTCCGGACGGCAAGCTGATCCACCAACCTGTGGGCGCGGTTAACCTTTCGGGTGCTGGCAATCGCCCGCTTTTGATCTTTGTGCAACAGCCCGGCGTCGCCGGCAGTTACGTCATCCACCCGTTCGCCGATAGCAGCAAAGATGTGCCTCCAGGCGGTTACCGGTTCGTGAATTTCACCACGCGAACAATCGCCATGAAGTTCGACCAGCAAAAAATTATCCTCCCGTCGGGAGAGCAGGTGATTGTCCACGGCGAGCCTGCCAAACCGAATCCTGTTAACCCAGTCCAGATGTTCGGTGTTTTGCTTAATGATGAAATCAAGCTTATCTACTCCAACCTGTGGCCGTATAATCCAACGATGCGCGGCCTAGTTCTCATTTCGCCGACTACGCTAAATTCGACGGGCGCGGAAGTGAAATATCTCAACGAACACATAATCCTCATTCCTGAAGACCCTGAGCCGAAAGCCATCCCCGGTTCCGCGCCGGGGGGGGCGGGCAAATAAAGGTTCGGTGGATTGGCAGGGTTTTGCGTAAGGATCTTCTTGCTGGCGCTCGATTTCACCAGCGTTCCCGAGGGGCCTTCGGTGGTTTCGGCTTGAACGCGGGCGCACCCGGGTTACCGGGCTCTGCCGGTTTACCCCCACCAACCCGGCGCCGCTCTTTTTATCCCCTTTTCTCCTTAAGTCACTCATCACCATGACCCGCCCTCGCCTGATCCTTTTCGCCGACCGCCACTACGACTCCTTTCCGGGGCGCCGCCAAGCCGCCCTTTTGGGGCCGCTCTGCGAGCTGACCTACATCGAGGAGGATTACGCCGCGTTGATCGCCGCGCTTGCCGCCCAGCCCGGGGCGATTGTGGCGGTTAACTCGATCGCCGCCACCCCCGGCAACCTCACCGTGCCGGACGAACTGGAGGCCCCCCTGCGCGCCCACCTCGCCGCTGGGGCCCCGCTCTGGGTGTTGCACGGGGGCAGCGCGGCCTTTTGGCCGTGGGCCTGGTGGCGCCAGCTTATGCCGCTGCGCTGGGTGCGCAACGGCGACCCCGACAACGCCCCCGTCAGCACCCACCCGGTCGTGCCCCTGTTGCTCACCCCCACCGCCTTCGCCCGCGAACACCTGCCGTCGCTCACCGAGGTGCAATTGCCCGTCGACGAAAATTACATCCAACTGGCCGAACAGCAGCCGTTCGACACCTGGCTGACCACCCGCTATGACGGGGTGGTGTACCCGCAAGCCTACTCGGCGACCACCCCGTGGGGCGGCGCGCTTCACGGTTTCATTCCCGGACACAAGGCCGAGTCGCTCGCGCACCCCGACTACGCCCGCACTTTCACCACCTTAGCCCAACACTGGCTCCGTTCATGAACAATACCCTGCCCAAAGCCGCCATCGTCCTGGAAACGTGCAACGAAATCCGCATCTACCCGCCGGCCATCCGCCGCGAGCTCGACGCGATTTGTCAGGTCGTGGTGGACAACTGTCCGAAAGAGGATCTCGCCCGCCGGGCGGCCGAATTAGCCGAGGTGCGGTTCTTGTTCACGGGCTGGGGTCCGCCGCGGCTGGACGCCGCCACCCTGGCGCATTTCCCCAAGTTGGAGGCGGTTTTCTATGGGGCCGGCACGATCAAGGACGTGGTTTGCGACGACTTCTGGGCTGCGGGACTGCCGATCTGCTCGGCGTGGGCGGCCAACGCGGTGCCGGTGGCGGAGTTCACCTTCGCGCAGATCATCTTGGCGCTCAAGCAGGTGCACCGGTTCAAGGCGTTTCTGCAGACGGCTCGCAACGGCGAACGGCCGCCGCACTTCGCCAGCGGCGGGACGTTTGGCACCACGGTCGGGCTGATTTCGCTCGGCCAGATCGGTGGCCGGGTGGCCTCGCTGTTGAGACAACTCGACGTGCATGTGCTGGCCTACGATCCGTACTGCAGCCCGGCGGCCGCCCAGAAGCTGGGGCTGGAGCTGGTGGGCTCGTTGGCCGAGTTGTTTGCCCGCAGCCGGGTGGTTTCCCTGCACGCGCCGATCAAGCCCGAGACGATCGGCATGATCACTGGTGAATTGATCGCCGCGTTGCCCCCGGGAGGCGCGTTGATCAACACCGCCCGCGGCATTTTGGTGCGCGAGGCCGAGCTCATTGCGGTTATGCGTGAGCGCCCCGATCTGACTGCAATTTTGGATGTGGTTCATCCCGAGCCGGCCCCGGCCGATTCCCCGCTCTACGATTTACCCAACGTGTTTTTGACCCCGCACATTGCCGGTTCCGAGGGGGGCGAGTGCGCCCGCATGGGCCGCTACATGGTGGACGAGTGCCGGCGGTTTTTAGGGGGCGAGCCGTTGCAGTGGCAGGTCACCCGCGAAGCCTACGCCCGGATGGCGTGAGGCCGCGGGGGGAGCGCCGCTCAAGTTGGGCCCAAAGGCAGACCCGGAACCCAAGGAAGAAACGGCGGGGGGGGGGGCCCAAAAAACACCCATTACACGAAAGGCGA
>JBILBW010000199.1:0-3690 GCA_044353465.1 Rariglobus sp.
ATAGCTGAGTTGAAAGCTCGCCGAGAACAGCTGCAGCGGTTGCACCAGGAGCACGCACACCGCCGAACCCACCAGCGCCGCCACCGGGTTGCCTGGCCGGCGCAGCACCCGGGCGGCATGGATGAACATCACCATCAGGAACGCCCGCACCGCCGAGGGCGTGCCGCCGGTGATGTCCACATACAGCCACAACAAAACCCCGCCGGCGACGATGCGCACCGCCGCCGGCAGCCGCGTGACCAGCAGGAGTCCCTGAATCGCTCCAGCGATCACCGCGATGTGCAGGCCGCTGACGGAAAACAGGTGCATCGTGCCGCTCTGGCGAAAGCCGGTGGTTTGCTCCGCGGTCAGTTCCTGCTGCTGGCCGAGCAGCATGGCGCGCAACACCCCGACTTGGGCGGGATACCCCTCGATACCGTGTGCCAGCAGGCGGTTAAAACGCCGCAGCGCCGCGTCGCAAAACCGCGCATAGGCTCCGGCCGCACGCACCTCCCCGCTGACCTGGGCGCGGGTGAGTTTGAAGTTCACCCCCTGGTTGGCCAGGTAGCCGTCGAAGGTGTCGCCCGGCGGAAAGCGCGGCAGCGGGGTCAACACTCCGGTCACTGCCAGCCGGCTGGAGCGCAGTGGGGCCGCCTCGCCGGGGCGCAGGCCTAGGGAGAAATAAACCGACTGCCCGACCAATGCGCGCAGGTGGGCGTCGGTGGCGACCAGGTGGCCGAGCCCGCTGAGGCTTTTGGCCCCGGGCCGCGGGGGGAACACGCGGTCGATTTCCACGGTGGCCCGCACTTCGCGCGGCGGGAGGGCGTCCCAATCGGGCAGGCGGGCGCGGCGCAGGTCATACAGGGCGGCGCCGCTCAGCAAAAGCGCCAGCACCACGCCCGGCGCCCAGGCCCCCTTGCGTTGGCCTCGGCTGGTGAGCCCAAGGCTGGCAAGAGCGACGAGCCCGCCCGCGCCCGCCAGTGCCAGCGGCGGCAGGGGCAGCCACGTTTCCCGCCCCGCGACCAGGCCGGCCACCAACGGCACCAACACCCAGAGAAGCGGGGCGCGGTGGCCGAGGCTGCGATGGGTCATGCGAGAGCACGGACACGCGGGTGGGCGAGTGGGTTCGTCGGGGCGCACCCGAGGCCGGATATTTTAGGCTGATCCTTGAGCTCACGCTCAGGGTCAGCTCGAGAATGGTCCCGGGCGATGGCGCCGGTGGGGCCTCCCGCCCCGTTCACTCGCCCGCTGCGTTATCCGGCTCCAAGCCGATTGGCAGCTCCAGTTGGTCGCCGCCCTGGGCGCACCACGCGTCGAGCTGGCGGCTCCTGAGCTCCGCGGCGAATTCTTTGGTGTAACCGTGCACCGTGAGGATTTTTTTGGGGCGCACCTGGCGGAGGCAGTCGTGCAGTCCGGGGTGGTCGGCATGATCGGACAGAGCAATGACCGCGTCGACTCGGTAGCGGTATTTGGCCCCCGGTTGCAGCGCCCAGCCGGTCAACATCGCGGTGCGCGGGGCGGTCAAGGTGCGCATCACTTTGGAGCGCAGGGTGTGGGGCGGGGCGATCACGACGTGCCCGGGCGGGGGTGCGCCGGTGAGCCGCAGCGGTTCGGGCAGGCCGGGCACTCCCGCCGCGCGGCAGGCCGCGGTCATTTCCGCCACCGCCGGGTGTTGCACCACCGGGATGCCCAGGGCGGCGAGCAGCGCGACCGCCTCCTGCGCTTTCCCCAGCGAGTAGGCCATCAGCACCGGGGTTTGGCTGGCGGCGAAGGTGTCCGCGATGAAGCGCCCGAGCTGCGCCTCGATTTCGGCTTCGGGGGGAAACCGGTAGGTCGGCAGCCCGAAGGTGGTTTCCAGAATCAGGGTGTCGGCCGGGAGGAAACTGACCGCCTCGGCGGTGCGCCCGGCGCGGGTTTTGAAGTCCCCGGTGTAAAGCAGGGTGGCGCCGTCGCGAAGCCGGGTGAGGTGGAGCATGGCCGAGCCGGGGATATGGCCGGCCGGCAGAAGGCGATACAGGAACCCCTCGCGTTGGCAGGTAACGTGGAAGGGTTGGGCGTCGATGCGGCTGAGCGGCAATTTAAAGCGCGCGTGGATCAGCGCGGCGGTGACCGGCGAGCAGAGCGCCGACGGGTGGCGGGCAAAATGGTCGCCGTGGGCGTGGGAGACAAACGCGCGGGGTTTGGCCCGCTGCGGGTCCAGCCAGAGGTCGAGCTCCGGCAGGTACAGACCGCGTTGATAACGCACTTCGATCATCGAGACGGGGCGGGCAAGTCGCGCAGATGTCCAGTCTGCTGGGGTTGCCGGGGGGCGCCCGCGAGATGCAGACGGGCCCTCGGCGCGACTGGTCGGCCGTTAGCCGAGTTGTTGGAGCGCAAAGGAGTAGGCGCCGAGGGCGACCGCCTCGCTGGTGCCAAGGCGGGACATGCCCACCCCGAGGCGTTGCAACGGGTCATACTGCAAGGTGCGCCCGCTGCCCGGCACCTGGAGGGTGCGGGTTTGCCCGTTGAGGAACGTTTCCAGCTGGGCGGGATCCTCGAGGTTGAAGGTCGGCTGGTTGAGGCGGCGGTAGGTTTTGCCGCTCGGGCCGGTGTAGTTTGAATTCACCTCGGCGACCAGCGCGGGCAGAAACAGCGGCCACGCCCCCGCGACGCCGCCGCCGATCACCGCCAGCCCGTCGATCAGGGTGAGCGCGTTGGCCAGGGCGTCGCCGGCGACCTCGCCGAGCTGGCGAAACGCCTCCTGGGCGGCGGCCTGGTTGCCGGGCTGCTGGCCGCAGCCAATCGCATAAATGTCCTTCGGCTGGGGTGTTTGCTCGAAGGCGGTGCCGGTTTGTTCGGCGTAAACCCGGCGCACCGCGCGGATGCAGGCCCCTTCCTCGGCGTCCATCGTCGGATGCAACTTGTTGCGCAGGGAATGGATTTCGCCGGCCATCGAGTTGTCGCCGAGGAACAGCTCGCCGTTGCGCACGATGCCCGCGCCGAAGCCGGTGCCGAGGGTGATGCCGAACAGGTTTTTATAGCGCTTCGGGCTGCCGGCTTTTTCCAGCAGGCCGTTCACATAGGGCAAGAACCCCCCGATCGCCTCCCCGTAGACGAACAGATCGGCGTCGTTGTTGATAAAAACCGGGATGGCGAAGAGCTCCTGCAGCATCGGGCCGATGGCGACTCCGCCGCGGAAGCCGGGCAGGTTGTGGAGGTCACCGATGATGCCGTTGGGGTAATCGGCCGGGCCGGGAAACGCGAAGCTGATGGCGGCAGGGGGCTCGGGGCAAAGGGCCTTCACCCGGGCGAAGCCAGTGCGCAGGTTGTCGAGGCACTGGTTGAGGTCGGCGCCGTTGGCGGGCAGCGCGACGGTTTCGGTGATCGGCTTGCCGGCGCGGGTGGCCGAGAAGCGAAAGTTGGTGCCGCCCGCGTCGAGGGTCATGACGATGCGCGAGTCCTGATAAAGAGTCATAAGGCGTGAGTCCTTCTTGGGTTAAAGTGGGCTGCAGCTGAACGCATTCTGCGCAGGGGGTAAAGCCATGCTTTTGGCGGGTAGGCGGGTCCCGGGGTGAACCCAGGGCCCGCAAAAAAGCCCCGCGGCGGGGGCCGCGGGGCGGAGGGCCGGCGCTTAACGCCGCTGCCTAGAAGCCGATGTTGATGAACGGAAACGCCTTGGGAAGCGGGTCGAATTGGTCCCAGTCGCGCGAGTTGACCTGGTTCCACAGGCCG
>JBILBW010000013.1:0-35853 GCA_044353465.1 Rariglobus sp.
ACTCTTTGAGTTCGGGATCGCCTTGGGGGTCCTTGAGCAAGGCCTGGGCCTCGGCCAGCTCGACCCCGGCCTTGTGGTAGGCGCGGTGATCGGCCACCATTTGGGCCAGCTTTTGCTGCTCGCGGGAGACCTCGGTGGCCTTGCGGGCGTTGGCGTAAAAAGTCGGATCGGCCATCTGCGCGTCGAGCTCATCGAGGCGGCGCTGAAAGGGGAGAATATCGGGCAGGGAATCCATACGAAAGGGGTGAGTAAGCGCAACCCGCGGAGAGTAGCGAGGAGCGAGTGGCTCGGAGTTGGCGGGGTTTAAATCGTTCTCCGAGTGGTTTTCGTTTTCGTCCACGACGGAAGGGCATGGGTCGGCAGCAGATCGCGGGGACAACCAGCAGATTTTGAGAACGATTAGGCGTAAGCGAACGAGAACGATTTTAAAAGCGCCGGCGCGGCGAGCGATTTGCGCGTTGCGGCGCAGGGCGGTCGCGACTTGGTTTAGCCCGCCCATCGATAGCCTCGGCGCGGACGCCAGGCGGGGTTGCTTCACCATGGCCACAACGCTTTTTACGCAGAACATCATCGCTTGTATCTGGGACTTCGACAAGACCCTCATCCCCGACTACATGCAGGCGCCGTTGTTTCGCCGCTTCGGGATCGACGAGGCCAATTTCTGGAACGAGACCAACAACCTTGTCGCCCACTACCGCCAGCGCGGTTACCAGCTTTCGGGGGAAATCGCCTACCTCAACCACATCCTCACCCACGTGCTCGCCGGCCACATGGCCGGCCTGAACAACCGGGTGCTGAGAGAATGCGGCGCCGAAATCGGCTTTTACCCGGGTATGCCGACCTTTTTCGAACGCAGCCGGGGCTTCGTCCGCGAAAAAATCGAATACCGCAAACACGAGATCACCTTGGAGCACTACATCGTCAGCACCGGCCTGGCCGAGATGATCCGCGGCAGCGCCGCCGCCACCGGGGTGGACGGGATTTGGGGCTGCGAATTCGTGGAAAACCCGCTCCAGCCGGGATTTCTTGCTCAAAAAGAGCTGGAATTGGCCGCCGAAGCCGAAATCGCCCAAATCGGGCTGGTCATCGACAACACCACCAAAACCCGGGCGATTTTCGAAATCAACAAGGGCACCAACAAAAACCCGGGCATCGACGTGAACTCCAACATCAAGCCGGAGGACCGCCGGATCCCGTTGCAGAACATGATCTATATTGCCGACGGCCCGAGCGACATCCCCAGTTTTTCGGTGGTCAAGAGCGGCGGCGGCAAGGCCTACGCCGTCTACAATCCGGATTCGACCGCCGAGTTTGAGCAAAACGACCGCCTGCGCCAGGTTGGCCGGATCGACCATTACGGCCCGGCCGATTACGAAGAAAAGAGCCAGACCTCGCGCTGGTTGCGGCTGCAAATCCACGGGATCTGCGAGCGCATCGTGGCCGACCGAGAAGCCGCTGTGGCCCAACGGGTGTCCCGCCCCCCGCGGCACCTGGGGGCGGCCACCGACGCCGCGAGCCAGCCGCCGACGACCGGCCCCCGGCAAACCTCCTTTATCGACGACACCCCGGCGCGCTAAGCGATAGTAGCCAAGCGCTTCCGACTTCGCTGGCAGGGCGACAGGGTGGGCGCAACGCCCCGGGCTCGTAGGCAGAGCCCCACCCGCCGCCGGCGCGGATGGGGCTTAAGCCACCCGCCCAACGTGCCGATAAGAGGCCCAGCTCCACGATCCGACTTCACTGCTTCGCCATGCGTTTCTTTCGCCCTTGTTCTCGCTGCCTTTTAATCCGCCACTGGGCAGGAGCGGCCCTTCTGGGCGTAATGCTGGCTGGTCTTACCGGCTGCACCCGTCCAGAACCACTCCGCATCGGCCTTAACCTCTGGCCGGGTTACGAATTCATCTTTCTCGCCGATCACCTTGGGTATTTTAAAGACGAGGGGGTGGAGGTGAAACTGGTCGATTTCTCTTCGCTCGGCGACGCCCGCCGCTCGTTCGAGCGCGGCCAAATTGACGGCCTAGGTACCACCGTGGTCGAAGTCCTGCTCGCCGGCGAAGCCGCCAAAGATCCGCTGAAAATCGTCCACGTGGTCGATTATTCCGACGGGGCCGACGTAATCCTGGCCCGCCCCGGCCTTCCCGACCTCGCCTCACTCAAGGGTCGCAAGGTCGGCGTCGAGCTGGGCTCGCTTTGCGTGTACGTCCTCGCCCGCGGACTGGAAGAAGCCGGCCTGACATTGGCCGACATCGTGGCGGTTTCCAAGGATCAGGCCAGTATGGAAGCCGACCTGCGCGCCGGGCTGATCGACGCGGTCGTGACCTACCCCCCGGTCTCAATGACCCTGATCAAAGACCCGGGCTTTCACACGCTTTACAGCACGAAAAAGATCCCCCACGAGGTGGTCGACGTGCTGGCCTTTGGCGACCGCATCATCACCCAGCGCCCCAAGGACGTGGCCGCGGTGCTGCGGGGCCTGCAGCGGGCGCAGGCTTATTACCGGACGCACAAAGCCGAGGCGCTCAGCATCATGGGCAAGCGGGAAGGGCTGACGGCGGCGGAATTTGAGCAGGCCATCACCGATGGCATGAAACTGGTTAGCGCGGACGAACAAGCCGCCTACCTCAGCCAAGGCGGAATCAAGGCGGTAGTCACCCAAACCGGCGCGTTGCTTCAGCAGATCAACTTGCTCAGCCAACCGAAGCCGGCCGAGACCTATTTCAGCGACCGCTTTGTTACTATGGATCCATGAGCGTAAGCCCCGCGAAGCCCCGCTCGCTCTCACGCAAACTCACCCTGCCGCTGGTGTTAGTCGGGGTTGGGCTGGCCGGGCTGGGCGCGGCCGGCATCTATGAGGCGGTCCGCACCCAGATGGAAGGCCAGTTGCGCCAGCGCGCCGCGACCATCGCCCAGTCCATCAGTTTTGCCGCTGAAAACCTTGAGCGTGCCGGCGAACTGCAGCGCATCGTCAGTGCGACCGGTGCCGAGCGGGAAATCGAGTTGGTGCTGGTGGCCGGAGGGCATGAGCAGCGGATTATCGCCAGCAACAACCCGCGGTGGCGCCTGCGCCCGCTCGCGCTCGTTTCAGCCCCCGCGCCCCCTGGCATCGCCGAGTTAACCACGGCCGCGCTCCAGGCGATCGAGCTTGATCCCCGAAAGCTGCCGACCGATTGGCTGCTGTACACCCTACCCTTGCAATTGCAGGATCCGGAGGTGCCCAGCGCCGCCAATCACCCCGGGGTGGTTTTAGTCGCACTCGACACTCGCAGCACCCAATCCGAGGTCTGGCAACTGACCGGCCTGGCGGCTGCCGGTTTCACCCTCGCCCTGCTCGGGTTGTGCACGCTGCACTACCTGAACCTGCGTCGCAGCGTGCTGCGCCCGCTCGCCGAACTGGCCCGGCGCCACCTCGGAGCTCCGGGGCCACCGACGGCCGCCGTCAAGGTCGATCCGGCCGACGAAATCGGCCAGCTCAACGGCGCACTCAGCCGCACCTTTGCCGAGAACGCCTCGCTCAACGAACGCAGCCAACTGGCCGCCAGCTCCTTCGGTTTTGGCATCTGGGATTGGGATCTGGCCCGCAACCAAATGTTCTGGGATGATCGTATGTACGGGCTCTATGGCGTTCACCGCGACGACCAACCGGCCACCGACGCGGTTTGGCGCCGGGCGCTGCTGCCTGCGGACCTCCAGCGCGCCGAAGCCGAACTCGCCGATGCGCTCAAGGGCGGCCGGCCGTTTAACACTGAATTCGGCATCCGTTTACCCGACGGCCAGCCACGCACCATCCAAGCCGCCGCCATCGTGGTGCGCGGCCCGAACGGAACGCCGGTGCGCATGGTGGGCATTAACGTCGACATCACCGCCCGGAAAGCGGCCGAGACCGCGCTGCTCGAAGCCAACCGGCAACTGGGCCTGGCCATCGAACGCGCTAACCAGATGACCACCGCCGCCGAGTTGGCCGCCCGGGCCAAGGCGAATTTCCTCGCCAACATGAGCCACGAGATCCGCACCCCGATGAACGGGGTTGTCGGCATGCTCAGACTGTTGCTCGACTCGCCGCTTTCGCACGAGCAGCACCGATACGCCACCGTGGCCAGTGCCAGTGGCGAAACCCTGATCACCTTGATCAACGACATCCTCGATTTTTCCAAAATTGAGGCCGGCCGGCTCGATATTGAGTCGACCGACTTAGATCTCAACGAACTGCTGGGCACGTTGCTGCCGATTTTCGCCCATCGGGCCAGCGAGAAAAAGCTCCGGTTTACCCACGAAATCGCCGCGTCGGTGCCCACCCTGCTCAAGGGTGACCGGGTGCGCATCAGCCAGGTCCTGACCAATCTGCTGGGCAACGCCATCAAGTTTACCGCCACCGGGGAGGTCCGGCTCGACGTGACCGCCCCCCAGATCACGAACGAGGAGGTGATCGTGCGCTTCGCGGTCAGCGACACCGGCCTGGGGATTCCGACCGAAAAGCTGCCCCTGCTGTTCACCAAGTTCAGCCAGGTGGATGCCTCGACCACCCGAAAGTACGGCGGCACCGGGCTGGGCTTGGCCATCTGCAAACAACTCGCGGAACTCATGGGCGGGGAAGTCGGGGTGAGCAGCCATGCCGGGCTGGGCTCGGTGTTTTGGTTCAGTGTCCGTCTCGGCCTCCGGCCAGCGAGCGACCGGCTGGCCGCCCCGGAAACGCGGAACCCCGATTGGCCCCCCCACACCCCAGCCCCCGCCCCGAGGCAGGACGCGGCGAGGCGCCTGCTGGTGGTGGACGACAACGAAACCAATCAATTGGTCGCGACCAGCCTGCTCAGCAAATTCGGCCACACCTGCGACACGGCGGACACGGGTGCTGCGGCCATCCAAGCCTTGAACACCCAGTGCTACGCCTTGGTCTTGATGGACGTCCAGATGCCGCAGATGGACGGCAATGAGGCCACGCGGCGTATCCGCGCCGGGGCGGCCGGGGAAACCAACCGCAGCCTCCCCATCATCGCCATGACTGCCCTCGCCCTCGCGGGCGACCGCGAGCAGTGCCTCGCCAGCGGGATGAACGATTACCTCAGTAAACCCATCGAAGCGAAGGCACTCAATACCATGGTCGAGCGTTGGCTGGCGGCGTCACCGTCGCCCGCGCCCACCCCGCCCCCGTAACCGGTCGCCCAATCGTTCTCGCCACCCACCATCCACTTCGGTCCAATCCAGCCCTGCAGAACGCGCCAGGCATCAAGTCCACTCCGCCGCCTCATCCGCATGATTCCACTTCCACTCGACCACCCTGATCGGCTCGCCGCCCTCCACCGCCTGCGCCTGCTCGACAGCGAAGCCGAGGTCAATTTCGACCGGGTCTCCAAACTCGCTTCCCGGCTGCTCCACGCTCCTGTCGCCCTGCTGTCCCTCGTCGACGACCACCGCCAGTTTTTCAAATCCGCCATCGGCTTGGACGGCGAGGTGAAGGAAAAACGGGAAACCCCTCTCACGCACTCGTTTTGCCAACACGTGGTCACTTCGGGGGCCAATTTGGTGGTGGAGGACGCCCGCGCCCACCCGGTGGTCTGTGACAACCTGGCGATTCCTGAATTGGGCGTCGCCGCCTATCTCGGTATCCCGGTGCGCGACCGCGACGGCTTTGTGCTCGGCTCGTTCTGCGTGATCGACGGCCAGACCCGCAGCTGGCAGCCGGAGGAAATCGCGCTGCTTGAAGATCTCACCGCGCTGATCACCACCGAGATCGCCCTGCGCCAGCAAAACATAGACCGCAGCGATACCGCCGACCTGCTCAAGGAGCGCAACGAGGCCTTGGCGGCCGCCAAGCAAGCCGCCGATGCCGCCACCCAAGCTAAAGCCGATTTCCTGGCCAATATGAGCCACGAAATCCGCACCCCCATGAACGCGGTCATCGGCATGACCGAGTTGCTCCAGCACACCGTCCTCACCCCGGAGCAAACCGGGTTCGTCGGCACCATCCGCACCAGTGGCGAGCAATTGCTGACCTTGATCAACGACATCCTCGATTTCTCCAAGATCGAGTCCGGAAATTTGGAGTTGGAAAGGATTCCGATCACCCTGCGCGACTGCGTCGAAAGCGCGGTCGATTTGGTGGCCGGTCCGGCCGCCGCCAAGGGGCTGGAACTCTACACCGACTTTGCCGACAACCTGCCCACGAGCATGCTGGGCGACAGCACCCGCATGCGGCAAGTGGTGGTCAATTTGTTGTCCAACGCCATCAAGTTCACCGCTTATGGGGAGGTGGTGGTGACCATGACGCGACTGCCCGCCGCCGCCGAGCAACCCGAACGCCTACACGTGTGTGTGCGCGACACCGGCATCGGCATTCCGGCGGATCGTCTGCACCGGCTCTTCAAGGTGTTTTCCCAAGTTGATACGACCACGACGCGCAACTTTGGGGGCACCGGCTTGGGCTTGGCCATTTGCCGACGCCTGGTCGAGTTGATGGGTGGGCGCATCTGGGTCGAGTCGATCACCGGGAGCGGTTCGCGTTTCCAATTCGAACTTCCCTTGGAACGGGCCGGCGAAACCCACCTCAGTCCCCCCGTCCCCGCCGGTCTGGCTGGACGGCGGGTGCTCTGGGTGGATGGCAATCCGTCAAGATTGCAGGTGCTTACCCGCCAAGCCCGCAGCTGGGGCCTGACCACCACCCCAACCGCCTTCGGCGCCGAGGCGCTCGCCCTGCTCGATCAAGGCATGGACTTCGAACTGGCCGTGGTGGATGCCCAGACCAGCGCGGCTGATGTCCATGGATTGCTCACGGCGATTCGCCAGCGCCGCACCGCCGACAAGCTCCCCCTGATCCTTTTGGCCCCCCTTGGGGAGGATTCCGCGCGTTATGCACCGCTCCAACTGAGCCGCCTACTGCACAAACCGTTCAAAACCAGTACCCTGCTTGCGGCAATCGCGGGGTTATTAAGCCCGCTGTCCACCACCGGCATAGGCGCAGCGGCGGCACTCGACGCGGGCTTGGGTGCCGCCCTCCCCCTGTGCGTCCTGGTGGCCGAGGACCACCCCACCAATCAATTGGTGGCCCAGCTGCTCCTCAACCGCCTCGGTTACAGCTGCACGACGGCGGCCAACGGACTGGAAGCGATCGAGGCGATCGCCCGCCAGCCCATCGATGTTATTTTTATGGACGTACAAATGCCCGAGCTCGACGGGATGGAGGCGACCCGCCGGATCGTCTCGCTTTATCCCAGCCGCAAGCGCCCCTGGATCATCGCCATGACCGCCAACGCCATGGAGGGCGACCGCGAGGTCTGCCTGAAGGCGGGCATGGACGATTACATTAGCAAACCGATCAGCGCCCACTCGCTGGGCAAAGCCTTGGCCCTGGCCCACAACGGTCTGGTCTTGCGCCGCTAAATCCGCCCCGCACGGTCTTCTTCCCCCCCGCTGACCGCTTTTGTTCGCGCCTCCCAACCTAAGTCGCTTCCTCTCCGCTTCTCCCTCCCGACCACCCCTAACGCATAATTCCGGATGCCGAGAAAACGCCGGCGCCCTCCACGTCCTTCGCCTCGCACCCCATGTCCCTGACAGCATTCTTGCGCTCTGCCCGCCTCAAGCTCCTCACCCCGTTTTTAGTGATGATCGGCTTGGCCCTGAGCGCGGCGCTGGCCTGGCAGGCGGCCCAGTCCGCCGCAGCCATCGATCAACAGCGCTTTACCCGCTTAAACGAAAGCGTGCAGGCGGAGATTACCCGCCGGATGCACCTGTTCGAATATGGCCTGAACCGAATCCAGTCGGTGTGGTCGGCCAGTCATGCGGTCGAGCGGGGAGAGTTCGCCGCCGCCGTAATGGTCCACGACCCCGAGCAAGAATTTCCCGGCGCCCTCGGCCTGGGCTTTATTCGCCGGGTGGAGCGGGCAGACCTGCCCGGGTTCCTTGCCGCCACCCGGGCCGACGAAGCGCCCGGGTTTAAGGTAAAAACCAGCGGTGACGCCGCCGATTTGTTCATCATCGAATATATCGAACCGCTGGCCAAGAACACGTACGCGCAAGGCTATGATGTCGGCCAGGAGCGCCGCCGCCGCGCGGCTGCGGAATACGCTATGCTCACCGGCAAGGCCGCCATCACCGAACCGATCCATCTGATCCTAAACAAGAACGAGGGCCCGGGCTTTCTCTTTTTTGCTCCGATTTACAAAAATGGCACCTCCCCTTCCACACCGGAGGAGCGCCGCGCTTGCTTGCAGGGCTGGGCCTACATGCCGATCGTCGCTGCCCGCATTTTTTCGGGCGTCAGCAGCCAACTCGGCGACGAGATTGAATTCAATATCTTTACCGGCTCCACCGCCACAGACCGGCAGAATCTCTTTGATTCCACCGTCAGGTCAGACACGGCCGGCGCCCCCGCAGCGGCCAGCAAAGCCAGCCGGCTTCCCAACCAAGGGGTAACCCGCCTGTCGCTGGGCGGGCAAACCTGGTCGCTCGTTGTCCGTCCAACCGCCACGTTTATGCGGGCCTCGCGGGCCGGTCTGTGGAGCGCAATGGTGGGCGGCCCCGTGCTGACCCTGCTGCTGGCCGGGCTGATCCTCAACCTCGGGCGCACCACCCGCAAAGCCGTATCGCTGGCCACCGCCATGACCGCCGACCTCTCGTCGGCCAAGCGCCAGGCCGAGATGCTGGCGTTGGTGGCCACCCGCACCACCAACGCCGTGATCATTACCGACGAGCGCCGGCGTATCACTTGGGTCAACGAAGGCTTCACCCGCATGACTGAATTCACCGCCGCCGAGGCGCTGGGGCAGTCACCCGGCCAGCTCCTGCAAACCCGCGCGGCCGACCCGGCCACGCCGATCGCCCTGCGCGACGCCCTCAACCGCGGCGAGGGTTTTCACGCCGAATTACTCAACCGCACCAAAACCGGCCGCGATTACTGGATCGAAATCGACATTTCGCCCATCCAGGACGAAACCGGCCGCATCACCGGCTTCATCGGGGTCAACATCGACATCACCGAACGCAAGCACGCCGCCGATCTGCTCAAGCAACAAGCCGAACGCACCGAACTGGCCCTGGCCGGCGGCGGCCTAGGCCTCTGGGACTGGAACATCGCCACCGGGGAAACCCGCTTCGACGAACGGTTTGCAAGCATACTAGGCGAAACGGCCGCCGAACTGAGCCCGAATGTGGACACGTGGGCGAACCGGGTGCACCCGGCCGATCGCCCTCTGGTTCGAGCCGCGCATGAGCGCCACTTCTCAGGAGAAACCCCGCTTTATCAATGCCGTCACCGGGTCAGGCACCGCCGCGGTCACTGGTTGTGGATTATGGGTAGCGGTAAGGTGGTCAGTCGCTCCGCCGATGGCAAACCCCTGCGTATGGTCGGCACCCATCAAGACATCACCGCGACCCAGCTTGCCCAACTCGAACTGGAGCGCCAAACCAACGCGCTCAACCACACCAGCCGCTTGGCCCGGATCGGCGCGTGGGAACTCAACCTGCAACAAAACACCCTGACCTGGAGCGAGCAGGTTTACACCCTTCACGCAGTCGACCACGGCTACGTGCCCACCCAGACCTCCAGCCTGGACTTTTATCCCGGCGAGGCCGCCATCACCCTGCAGTTGCTGATGCAAGCGGCCATCGACCAAGGCACCCCCTTCGACGTCGAGCTGCCCTTCGTCAGCGCCATCGGCGAGCGCCTCTGGGTGCGAACCGTGGGCGAGGCCCAACGGGTGGGCGACACCACCGTGCTGGTGCGCGGGGCGTTGCAGGACGTGACCGAGTCGCACCGCCAGCGCGAGACCCTGGCACGGGCTAAAGACGACGCCGAAGCCGCCACCCGCACCAAAGCCGAATTCCTGGCCAACATGAGCCACGAAATCCGCACCCCCATGAACGCGGTCATTGGCATGACTGAGCTGCTCCAGGGCTCCGCGCTGTCGCCCGAGCAAGCCGAGTTCGTCGGCACCATTCGCACCAGTGGCGACGCCCTGCTCATGTTGATTAACGACATCCTCGACTTCTCCAAGATCGAGTCCGGCCACCTTGAACTCGAACAGGCCCCCTTTAACCTGCGCGATTGCTTGGAGAGCGCCGCGGCGATTAGCGGGCATAGCGCCGCCGCCAAGGGCCTCGACCTCATGATCGAGATCGAGTCCGGCACACCCGAGGCCATCCTCGGCGACGTCAACCGCCTGCGCCAGATCACCACCAACCTGTTGAGCAACGCGGTCAAATTCACCAGCCAGGGCGAGGTGCTCATCGCCGTCTCCCTGCACCCAGGCAACCGCCTGCGCTGCACGGTGCGAGATACCGGCATGGGCATTCCCGCCGACAAACTTGATCGGCTGTTTAAGTCGTTTAGCCAGGTCGACAGTTCCATCACGCGCAATTTTGGCGGCACCGGCTTGGGACTGGCCATCAGCCAGCGCCTAATCGGGCTGATGGGCGGGCGCATCTGGGTGGAATCAACCCCCGGGCAAGGGTCTGTCTTCAGCTTCGAAATCCCCTACCTGCCCGTAGCCTGCCCGCCGAGTCCGGAGCCGGGCGAGCTGTCCAGCTTGGTCGGCCGGCGTTTGCTCATTGTTGACGACAATGCCACCAACCGGCGCATCCTCGCCCGCCAAACCGACAGCTGGGGTCTGGACGCGCAAACGGCCAGCTCCGGCCCGGACGCCCTGCAATTAATCGACAACGGGGCATGCTTCGATGCGGCCCTAATCGACGTCAAAATGCCCGGGATGGACGGGTTGACCCTCGCCGCCGAACTGCGTCGGCGCCTGCCCGCCCAACAACTGCCGATTTTGGCGCTGAGTTCGCTGGGCAGTGGTGCCGCCGCCTTCGTGGGGCTCGGGGTCACCCAAGTGATCACCAAACCCGCGCGCGCCACCGCCCTGCAAGCCGCCCTCGTGGGCCTTTTTCAACCCAAGCCCGCTGCGGCGCCGGAGGATGCAAGCTTGGCCCCGCCCAACGCGCTGGACGCCCCCGTCCAGACCCAGAAGCTGCTCATCCTGCTGGTCGAAGACATCGAGATTAACCAACAAATGGCCGCCCTCCTGCTCGCCCGGCTCGGCTACTCCGCCGAAATCGCCAACAACGGGGTGGAAGCCCTCGAGGCCGTCGCACGCACGACCTTCGACATCATCTTCCTCGACATGCAAATGCCTGAGATGGATGGCTTAACCTGCGCCGCCCACCTCTGCGCCAAGTACCCCGTGGCGACACGGCCCTGGATTACCGCGATGACCGCCAACGCGCTCCCCGGCGACCGGGAAAAATGCCTGGCGGCCGGGATGGACGACTACATCAGCAAGCCGATCAGCGGGCAGGCCCTCAGCGGGGCGATCTCCCGCGCCCTCACCGGGCTGGCCCCTCGCCGCGCCGCTCTTGATCCGGCCGCGTAGACTGGAGCCGACGTTCCGCCCTCCGGATTCCCGCTTTCACCGCAACCCCATCGTTCTCCAAGCCGACACCCGCTGCCCCCCCTTTGAACCCAGTAAAAGCGGCGGAATCGAAACCCGGCGCCGAAACCCAACACCGCCCGCAAGGGGCCCCGAATCCATGAAAAAAAACCACCTTCTCGGCCCCGGACTGGGCCTGGTTATGCTCGCCCTGACCGCAAGTTGTTCCCGAGAGGCAGCGCAAGAGCCCCCCACTCCAACGGCCCTGGCCGTACGCATAGCCGGCGACTTCGAGAAAGTCCGCCTGAGCGCCGAACAACTCGCCCGCTTCACCACCGAACTCTACGCCCGCCAGGCCGAAACCATCGCCCGGGCGGATCCGACCCAATATGCCTTCGCCCCCGACGGCGCCTTTTACAAACCCACGAACGACAACGGCTCCGCCCTGTGGATTTCCGGGGTCGTACCCATCACGGAACAGGTCAAGGCCGTCGCCTACCTAACCGAACCGCTCGATGCCGAACTCGCCCGGGTGTGCCGCGAACAACCAATCATCGTCCAATCCTATTATAACGACCGCCACAGCCTTAACCGCATCTACCCCTGGATGGATTGCCTCACCCAGTATGAGGCCAAGATGGATATCCCGAGCTTCAACTTTTACTACCTGGCCGATAGCACGCATAACCCGGCAAAACGGGGCGTCTGGGTCGCCGATCCCTACGTCGACCCGGCCGGGCGAGGCTGGATGATCAGCGCCATCGCTCCGGTTTACCCGGCGGGTGGGGCCGAGCTTGCCGGGGTCGTCGGACTGGACATCACCATCGAAAAAATCCTGCAAACCTACGTTGACCGCGCCGTAACCCCGTTCGCCGTCGTCGCCGCCACCGGGGTGATTGTCGCCGCCACCGAGGAAGCCATCGGTTTGATGGGAATGCCGCCGCTAAAGGAACACAAATACCTGCAAACCGTAAAAAACGACACCTTCAAGCCCGACGATTACAACCTGTTGCGCAGCACCTCGCGCCCGGTCCGCAGCATCGCAAGCGTGCTCAGCCAAGCCGGCGAAGCCCACTTGATCGTCACCCTCGAAGGCCGCGACTACACCATCAGCAGCGCCCGCGTCCCGGACTTGGGCTGGACCGTGCTGACGATCAACCAACGCTGAAGCCCACGTGACCCATTATGCTCAAGGCGAGCACCCTCTACGAGCGCCTTGGACTACCGCTGATCATTGGCGTGCTCGCGCTGATCTCCACCTCGATCGTCGGCGGCTACATCCACCACACGCTGCGCCAGCAACAGCAGGCCCTGACCGCCGGCTCGCTGCGCGAAGTCGCCCGCAGCGAGGCGCGAAAAATCCACCGCGACTACGACCGCTTCCAAGACAACTTCATCCTGACCCTCAACTCGATCGACTACGATGCGCTCTGGGCCCACGGCGAAGAGGCGACCCAGGCGGTCGTGCAGATCAAGCGCTTCCTTTATCTTAACCGCCACCTGCTGAGCGAACTGCGCCTGCAAGGCGCCGACGGCCAGCAGCGCAGGGTGCGCATCGGCGACAACCACTACCTACAGATCAGCCCGCGGCAACTGGCCGCAGCCACGAACCAACCCGACCTGCAGGCCAAAGCCGGCTCCATCACCGTTAGGGCCGTGCTGAGCCCGGAGACGTTCGTCCGCGAAGAACTCACCGAGGCCGCGCTCAGCCACCCCGACTGGTGGATTATGCTCACCGACGCCGCCGGCCAAGTCACCCATGCGCGCAACGGCCCGCGGATCGAATCGTCCGTCAGCCTGCCCCCCTGGCTCAGCGAAGAGTTGCGCGCCGAAACCAAGGAGAATTTCGAGGGGGCCAACACCCACGAAGTCACCCACGCCAGCCGTTCCGGCACCTTCATCACTCACCACACTCCGCTTAATATCGGCACCTGGCAGGCCCAACTGCTCATTTCGGTGGAGGCCCAGACCGTGCACGCTTTGCTGGCCCGGACCACTTGGCTGATCTCCTCACTGTTTGCCGCCCTGCTGGTGCTCTTGACCCTGCTGGGGCGCTGGGTCTTCCAGCGCACCGTGATCGCCCAGCGCAAAGTCGATGCCGCCCACCGTCGGCTGGAAGCGATTTGGCGGACCTTCCAAAATGGCGCCCTGTTGGTGGAACCCAAAAGCCTGCGCATCGTCGACGCCAATCCGGAAGCCACCCGGCTGCTCACCGGCGCAGCCGACACCCCGATCGAACATCGGCTCAGCCGCTTTCTGCCCGTCGCGCTGTGCGAACGCGTCGCCACCGGCCCGAGCCTGCGCGAGGAATCCATCCTCCAGCCGCTCATCGGGGCCGGCCGTTATGTGCTCGTCGACACGGTGGGGATCCAACTCGAGGACCAGCGTCTCGTTCTGTGTGCGCTCAGCGACATCACCCCGATTAAGGAAAGCCAGCAACTCCTCCTGCAAACCCAACAGGAACTGCGGGCCTCACTGGCCACGGCCGAGGCAGCCACCCAGGCCAAGTCCGACTTCCTGGCCAACATGAGCCACGAAATCCGCACGCCCATGAACGCGGTCATTGGCATGACCGAACTGCTCCAAGCCTCGCCGCTCAACTCCCAGCAAACCGAGTTCCTCGGCACCATCAGCAGCAGTGGCAAATCCCTGCTGACCTTGATTAACGACATCCTCGATTTCTCCAAGATTGAGTCCGGTTACCTCGAGCTCGAGCAGGCCCCGGTTAATCTGCGCGACTGCCTGGAAAACGCGCTGGCAATCAGCGCCCCTAACGCGGCCGCCAAGGGCCTCGACCTGATGCTCGAGATCGAACCTGGCGCCCCCCCGATGATCCTCGGTGACGTCGCCCGCCTGAGCCAAGTGGTCTCCAACCTGTTGAGCAACGCGGTCAAATTCACCGCCCAGGGCGAAGTGGCGATCACGCTTGCGGCACGGCCCGACCAGCGCTTGCGCATCGCGGTGCGCGACACCGGCACGGGCATCCCCGCCGACAAGCTCGATCGGCTCTTCAAGTCGTTTAGCCAGGTCGACAGTTCCATCACCCGCAATTACGGCGGTACCGGCTTGGGGCTGGCCATCAGCCAACGGCTGATCGAGCTGATGGGCGGGCGCATTGGCGTAGCATCAACCCTTGGGCAAGGGTCCACCTTCAGCATTGAAATCCCCTACCTCGGCGTGGCCGGCCCGCCGCCCCCGGACCCGAGCGAGCTGGCGGTCTTGGCTGGACGGCGCCTGTTGATCGTCGACCCCAACGCCACCACCCGGCGCATTCTAACTGAGCTGGTTCGCAGCTGGGGGCTGACCGCGCAAACGGCCGCCTCTGGCCCCGAAGCCCTCCAATGGCTCGATCACGGCGCCCGCTTTGACGCGGCCCTGCTCGACCTAAACGTGCCCGGTCGGGACGGGCTCAGCTTGGCGGCCGAGCTCCGGCAGCGCCTGCCTGCCAGCCGTCTGCCCCTACTAGCGCTGGTCGCGATGGGCACTTCCACGACGGCCTTCGCCGGACTCGACTTGGCCCGGGTGATCACCAAACCGACCCGGGCGCGCGGGCTGCAGACGGCCCTTTGCGAACTGTTTTACCCCAAGCCCGCCGGGGAAGCGGTCACGGCCAGAGCGGCCAGCCCCGATGAGACCGGCCCCGGGCTCAACCCGAACCTGCGTATCCTCTTGGTGGAAGACATCGTGATTAACCAACAGGTGGCCACCTTACTGCTCGCCCGACTCGGTTACTCCGCAGTGGTCGCCAACAACGGATTGGAAGCCCTCGAGGCCGTCGCGCGCACGCCCTTTGACTTGATCCTCCTCGACATGCAAATGCCGGAGATGGACGGCCTAACCTGCGCCGCCCACCTCTGCGCCCAGTACCCCGCGGCAACACGGCCCTGGATCACCGCGTTAACTGCCAACGCGCTGCACGGCGACCGGGAAAAATGCCTGTCCGCCGGGATGGACGACTACATCAGCAAGCCGATCAGCGGTCAGGCGCTCAGCGGGGCGATCTCCCGCGCGCTCGAGGGTCTGGCCCCGCGCCGCACCCCGCCTGCCCCGCTCACCACCAGGTAAGGGAGGCGTCCGCGAGAGCGATGCCCTAGCAATTGGGCGCATTGCCATTAAAGGCGGGCATGAGCGGTATCGCGCCCCCGCGACACCGTGAATAAGGAAAATACTTATCATATTAACCCGCTAATAGAGAACATCTTTGAGGGTAATGCGATGGGGGCTTTGGGCCAGTCGCCGCGCATAGGTTGCTTTTTCGGCCACTTGTTCCCTAAAATAAAATCGTTTTTCAGTTCCCCACCCTGTTAATGCCAATTGGTTTCCACATGACCTCCACCCGACGACGGCATCTTCACCTTGTCCTGGTGGCTGCCTTGCTCGGGCTGAACAGCAAAGGGCTGGCGAACCAGACCGAGAACTTGGCCAAATTGGATTTGGAGCAACTCATGGAAATATCCGTCGAGTCGGTTTCAGGGGTTTCCAAATACGCGCAATCCATCCGCCACGCCCCAGCCAGTGTCACCGTTCTCAGCGCCGCCGACATCCGCAATTACGGTTGGCGCACCTTGGCCGACGCGCTGCGCACCGCCCCCGGTTTCCATATCCGCAACGACCGCTTTTACGAGTATGTTGGCAACCGGGGGTTTACCCGTAGCTACGACTACAACTCGCGCACCTTGGTGCTGGTCGACGGCCACCGGATCAACGACCCCATCTACCAACAAGGCTCGGTGGGCACCGACTTTTTACTCGATCCCGACCTGATCGAACGCATCGAGATTATCCGCGGCCCCGGATCCTCGGTCTATGGCAGCAGCGCCTTTAACGGGGCCATCAACATCATCCCCAAAAAAGGCCGCGATCTGGCCGGGGGCCAAGCCGCCGTCAGTGTGGATTCCAGCCCCGGGGCCAAAGGCCGGGTTTCAGTCGGGGACCGCACGGTGAGCGGCGTTGAATACCTGGTCTCGGCCACCGCCAGCGATTCGCGCGGAGAGACTAATTTCACCCTGCCCAAGGCCTGGCGCGACGCCACCGGCTCGAACGCCACCCAGTCCAACGACGACGATGACACCGGCCAGCGCCAGCTCTACGTCCGGGTTGCCTGGCGTCGACTGGAGACGGAGGCTGCCTACGGAAAACGCCAAAAGGAGATTCTGCCAACAATTTACACCACTCAGCTCGATCCGACTGCCACCGCTAGTGACGAACGCGCTTATTGGCTGCTGCGCGCGACCGGCGAACCCCTACCTGACGCCACCGTGACGGCCAAAACCGGGGTGGATTACTACGGCTACGATGGCATATTCCTAAACGAAGTGCAGAAAGACAGCACGGAAACGAAGCCCCACTTCGACCTCCGCCACCCGGAAGCCTCCTCGCTTTCGCTTAACCACGAACTCAAGTGGCACCAGACCTACATCGAAGGCCATAGTCTGTTGCTTGGGGTGGAAGTGCAAAACAACCTGCGCCTAGAAACCCATAACATCAATGAGACCCACCCCGCCGACTCCAAAACCAGCCCAACCGAATCCAACTATTACTTCAGCCCGTTTGGCCAATTCGATTACCAGATAGCTAGCCCCCTACGCCTTTCCGTGGGAGGCCGTTACGACGACTACAGCACGGGGGAAAAACGCCTGAGCCCGCGCACCGGCCTGATCTGGGACCCCAGCCGCAGCACCGTCTTCAAGCTGCTCTATGGTGAATCGTTTCGTGTGCCCAACCTCGATGAACGCAGACCCAGCGAGCCGAACGCAGTCGCCAACCCCGCCCTCCAACCCGAGACCAACCGTGGCTATGAACTGGTGTGCGAGCACACCTTTTCACCCGTCTGGTCGGCCGATGCGCATATTTATTACACGGTAACCAAAGATCTGATCACGAACCTGGACCTCCCTTCCAATACCTACACCTACTTTAACGCGGAAGATTACACCACCCTAGGCGGCGAACTGGGTGCCACGGCCCGCTTCGGCTCCGGGCAGCAGCTGCGCGGTTCAGCCACCCTGCAACAAACCGAGGACACCAGCACCTCGAGCACCCCGGGCGATGCGCCGCAACTGCTGGCCAAACTCAACGCCTCCACCCCGCTCGGCTACCGCTGGCTGCACGCCTCCGGCGAACTCCAGTATGTGGGGGCACGTCATAATTTTAACCCTAACCCAGCCGGGGTGGACGACTACCTGGTGAGTAACCTGACCCTGCGAGCCACCCCGGTCTGGCGGCGCTGGGAAATCGCCCTGTCGGTCTATAACTTGGCCAACGCCCGCTGGTCGGACTCAACCAACACGGGTAAAATCGTCACCCCGCCGCGTACCTTCCGCCTGAGTGTCGGTTGTGATTTCTAATGGCGCGCCGGAGTATCCAGTCGAGCGGGTGGGCCGCCGAGGCTTTCACCGTGCTAGTGCTGCTAGCGGCCGCGTTCCTGGTTACGCCGGCTGCGGCGGCCCCGGGAAGGTCCCCAACCGTGACCTCGCACGATCCCGATGCCGTCACCGCACACTATCTGCTCCAATTTTTGAGCTATACCAACTGGCCGGAGGCCGCACAGCCCGGCACTCCCTCGGCTCCCTACCTGATCGGCGTCTCCTGCAGCGGTCCGCTGCTCGATGCGCTGATTAAAGCAACCGATGACAAATTGGTGGGGGGCCACCCCGTGCGGGCCATCCGGATCAAAAACGCGGCCGATTTCGCCACCTGCCACCTTGCTTTCCTCAACTGCAAAGAGGACTGCGGCTCCCAAAACATCTCCATCCTCCTCGCCCTCAACGCACTCAAGAACCGCCCGGTACTTACCGTGAGCGCGGAGCCCGGTTTCCTCGACGCGGGCGGACAGGTGCAACTGTTCCGCATGGGGCCCAACCTGCGCTTCTCGGTCTCTGCCGAAGCCGCCCAAAAAGCGGGGCTTAGCCTAAAAGCCGACCTGCAAAACCTTTCGCGACCCGTGCCACCCCGGTGATGAAGACCCGCGGCACCATCACTCATCAGGTCCTGGTCTTCGCCCTGCTCATTTGCGCCAGCGTGCTCTTGCCGGTGGGCGGCGGGCTGACGCTTCACTACTACAAAGAAACGGAGTCCCGCCTAAAAGATTCGCTGGCGACCACCACCCTGATTACCGCAGCCAACTCGATCGCGGCCCTTAAGTTTGACGACGCCGATAAAGCCAGCGAAATCCTGAGAGCCCTCTCATTCGATCCCTTGATCAGTTCTGCCACCATCTACGATAAAGATGGCCGAGTTTTTGCGACCCATCAAAATCCATTTGCCCCATCGACCGGCACCGCATCCTGCACAAGAGAGCTCCCCATCGAAAGTGGCACGGATTACTATGGCCGCGTGCTGGTGACGGGCCACCTAGATAAGAAACTACACGATGCGCTGCTGAAATGGGGGATCGTTTATGCGCTCGCGTTCCTGCTGGCGGGAAGCTCCGTGTTTCTCATCGCCCGTCGCTTCCAGCTTAAAGTCACCCGACCCATTATTGACTTAGCCGCCACGGCTCTAAAGGTGGCCAAGGAGCGCGATTTTACCGCCCGCGCCCCAGTGTCCGGTTGCACCGAGATCGCCCACCTGGCCACCGCCCTCAACTTGGGTTTTTGCGAACTCGAACAGCATCAAAAAAAATTAGATAACGAATTTGATGCCTTGGAACGGGAGGTTCGCGAGCGCATGGCCGCCGAGCAGGCCCTTCGCCAAAACCAACAAACCATGAACCGGCTCGCCCGCGAAGCCGGCATGGCCGAGGTCGCCTCCGGGGTGATCCATAACATCGGCAACACCCTGACAAGTATCAGCATTTCCAGCGATTTGGTGGCCTCCCGTTTGGCGAACTCCCGGCGCCGCTCAATTGAGACCCTCAACAAACTCGTCGACCCGGCCTCGGCCCACACCACCCCGATCTTTAGCGCCCATGCGGAGGGTCCGGAGCTGCGCACCTTGCTGGGCCAAATCACCCACGCCCTGGCCACCGATTTGGAGGAAACAACCCGGCTGGTCGGCATCTTGCAGGCGGGCAACAGCCACCTCAAAAGCATCGTCTCCACCCAGCAATCGCTCGCCCGCAACCGGCACATGCTCGAAACCTTCGTACTGCGGGAGGCGCTCCAGGAGGCCCTGTTGCTGGCCCGTACCCTCGCCCGTCATCACGCACCAATCGACGAGTGTCCGCACAGTAACAGCGAGGTTTACGCCGATCGCGGCCTAGTCGTGCACATCCTGCTTAACCTGTTGATCAACGCCCACGACGCCATTGGCACCCTCCGTCCGGCCAACCCGCGCATCACCCTGAGCATTACCCCGGCCCAAGACGGCTTGGTGTCCATTAGCGTCACCGACAACGGCGAAGGCATCAGCAGCGAAAAGCTCCTCTCCATTTTCACCTATGGCTTCACAACTAAGGCAAAAGGCAACGGGTTCGGCTTGCATAACTCAGCCAACGCCTCCCGCATGATGGGCGGTGACCTCCTGGTCACCAGCCCTGGCCCAGGCCGGGGCGCCTGCTTCACCCTGCGCCTGCCCTCCGGAATACCAGCCCCCTCCGACTCTGAAAACTGAACACTACCGGATCTTAATCGCCGACGACACCGAGACGCTGCATGAGTCCTACCGCAACGTTTTCTCCCGTGATGGCGACGACCTCGAGGGTCTGCCTGGACTAGCGAAATTCGCGCCGGAGCAGGTGGCGGTGCGCAAACTCCTCGGCCCGACCTTCACGCTCACCCATGTGTACCAAGGCGAGGAGGCCATCGCCGCGGCCAGCTCCGCCCTCGTCAGCGGGGTGCCTTATGCGATGGCTATCCTGGATGTCCGCATGCCCCCGGGGATCGACGGAGTGCAAACCGCCCGCCGCCTGCGCGCCAAATACCCCGACTTGCAAATCGTGCTGTGCACCGCCTTCGCGGACTACACCTGGAGCGAACTGGTGCAGGCTTTTCCCGAAAGCGACGGGATTCTCCTGCTGAAAAAACCCTTCGAAGCAATCGAGATTAACCAGATCTGCGCCGCGCTGTGCCGCAAATGGCAGCTGGCCACCGAAAACCGGGAGCTGATCCGAAACCTGGAATTACGGGTCGAGGCCCGCACCGTCCAGCTGAGCCAAACGGCGGCCGATTTGACCACCGCGTTAAAAGCCGCCGAAGCGGCCGCGCGCGCTAAGCACGAGTTCCTGCGCTGCGTGAGCCACGAGCTCAACACCCCACTCAACGGTATTCACGGGGCCGCCAGCCTGCTCTGCCTGCAAACCGACGCCACCGCCCAAAAAATGGGCCAGATCATCACCGAATCGAGTAGCCGCTTGCAGCGGCTGTTCGCCCGGATCCTGCTCTATCTGCAGCTGGACGCCCCCCTCGTGCGAACTCCCCAAGTCATGAACCCGGCCGCGTTGCTGGGCCGGGCAGTGGAGCCCCAACGCCCCGCGGCCCAGGCCAAGGGCTTGGAGCTCCAAGTCAGTTTAACGACCCCGCCGCTGCTCAAGCTCAACGGCCGCCCGGACTTGGTGGAAATCGCCCTGGAAAACCTGATGGAAAACGCCATCAAGTTCACCGAGCGCGGCACCATCCAGGTGCGCCTCAACTACCAGTCGGCCGAGCAGTCCCTGATGCTGGAGATCATCGATACGGGGCCAGGCATCAACCCGGCGCAGCGCGAAGAACTTTTCAGCCTGTTCAGCCCAGGCGACAGCAGCTTGACGCGCAAGCAGTTAGGCGTGGGCCTCGGTCTGGCCCTGGTGGAGCGGATCGCCAGCCAACTCGACGGCACGATTACCCTGCGCGACAGCAGCCCGGCCGGCAGCACCTTTACCCTGAAAATCCCCTGCACGCCGACAACCTGAGGTAGCGACTTACCCCACACCCTTAGGGCTGGGGGTAAATCAGCACCCGGTCGTGCACCAGCAGGAGGAGGTCATTTTTACCGTCGCCGGTGACGTCGGCGACGATGGTTTCCCGCGGCTCCAGCGCCTCGCCCTTGCGCCGCTGGTGGTGCTCGTCGGTCTCAAACACCCGGAAATGCAGCCGGCTCACCCAGGCTTTGGCCGACTCGTCGCGGGCCAGCACCTCGACGACGTTGCGCTCCGGATCGAGCGTGACCAACTCGGGCTGGCCGTCGCCGGTCAGATCTCCCGCCAGCACGTCGCTATAGGCCACCCCCGGCAGGTCGGTGGTGTAGGTTTCCACCGTGCGCGCGGTGAAATCCCCTGCGCCGAGAGGCAGCCACCAAAAGCGGTCTTTACCCCAAATGAACAGCTCCGCCGCCCCGGTCTTGCCCCCCCTACGTAATTCCGCCCCGACCGAGTCAATGCGCCCGACCGGCACTGTCTCGACGACCTCATACACGCCGCGCGGGTTGGCCCGCAGGCGCTGGAATTGCTCCCCCTTGCGGTCGTAGAGCAGCACCTCGGAGCGCGTGCCCTGGGTCGCTGGCAAGGCCCACGCCGCGGTGATCTCTGCGGTGCTGTCGCGGGCGTTGAACTGGTCAACCACCGTCAGCCCCCCCGCCGCGTCGACCCGCAGCGCCCGGGCAAAGCCCCCCGTGCTCACCAACAGCTCGTCCCGGCTGTCGCCGGTCACATCCCCGGTGCCGAGCGCACTCGCCTCCACATTGTCCACCAGCCCTTTGCGGAAACCGGCGGCGGCCGAGGCCTCGGTAAACGCGCCGTCCTTGGCCTGGAGAAACAACCGCAATGAGTCCAGCGGCGTGAACACGGCCACGTCGAGCAGCCCGTCCTGGTTGGCGTCGATTAGGCGCAGGCCGCGCGGATCGGTTTTAAGCCCGGGCAAATCCAGGGTGCCGGTGAGGGCGGGTTCACCGGCCGGATTGCGGGTAATCAGGTCCAGCCAGCGTTTCCCCTTCTCTTCACGCAGGACCACCAGAGTCAGGGTTTGCGTGCCGGCGAGATCGCCGGCGGCCACCGCCAGCGGCCGGCCGCTGCCGGGCAAGGGCTGCGGATAATCGAGCCGGCCCTCGGCGGTGAAACGCGCCAGTCCCAACGCCTGTTCCTTGGGGCTGACCACCACCAGTTCGGCCCGGCCGTCGCCGTCCCAGTCGCCCGCCGCCAGACTACGGATATCGGCGAACGCGGGAAAGCGCTCGGCCACGGTGAAATCGCCATCGGGTTGGCGGAAGTAGATGAACACCTGGGCGCCATCGGGGTCGCTCACCGCGATGTCGTCGCGCCCATCGCCGTTAAAATCCCCCACGGCGTAGGCGGCGGGGGTCTTACCGGCGGCCCGCGGGGTAAACACCCGCGGACGCAGCATCGGGGCGGCGCCGGGCTTGGGTTTTTTCGCCGCCTCGAGGTTAAAAAAGTCCAGTTGCCCGGTACGCTGTTGGGCAAAGACCAGCCGGGCCGGCTGGCCTTTGGCGGCGTTGGCGGGGGCGAGGATTTGCAGGGTGCAGCGGGCGTCCTTGATCGCGTAGGGCTGCTCCGGGCCGAACTGGCCCTGGGCGTTTTGCCGGCGTAGCCGCAACGAGTCGCGGCGGGAGTTGCTCAAATAAACCAGATCGGGGCGGCCGTCGCCATCGAGGTCGACAATTTCCAAGCCGTAGCAATTTTCGTCGGCCAGGGGCAGGCGCAGCGGGGCGGCCAGTTCACCCGCCTCGGTCTGATAAAAAACCGCCAGTTCCTTCAACCCCAGCATGACCAGATCGGGGCGGCCGTCGCCGTTGAGATCGGCCAGCCGCAGGCAGCCCACCGCAAGGCTCGGAGCGGGCGCCTCGCTCAGGCGGGTCTCCGTCCAACCGCCATCGGGCTGTTGGTACTGCACGGTGAGGGCCTGGGGATCCCCGGTGTAAACGAGGTCGGGGCGGCCGTCGCCATTGAGGTCGCCGGTGGCCAGATCGTAGAGCGTCACCCCGGTGGTGACGCGTTCGCGGCGGAAACGGGCGTCCTCAACCACCGGTTCCCAGCGGTTGGCGCGGGCGGTTTTCCCAGCGGTAAGGGTCACCGGCGCGGAGGCCGGATCAGTTTTAGCCCGGAGTTGATAAAGGATATCGACGGTGGCGCGGTCGTTGTTGGCGACGAGCAGGTCGAGCAGGCCGTCGCCATTGAGGTCGGCGGCCTGAAGCGAGCGGGTATTCCAATCGAGTTTTTGCACCAAAGGGCCGGTGAGCACGACCTCCGGGGCCGCGTCGCGGGCAGGGGCTGCGGCGGCGGTCAAAATCAGGGCCAGTCCAAAACCGGTGACGGTGGTCGGGAAGACGTTAGCAAGGGTGCTCATTCGAAGGGCAGGGTTTCCAAAATTAACCGCAGAGCCCCAGCTCGGCTCCGGGTCGCCGGTCGCCAAACCGCCCTCGGTGTGCTGGGGCTCCGCTGTTCGTCAACACGGTTTCAGCGTTGTGGATAAACCATCCGGTGGCTGCTAAACACGCCCTCGCTGGTGCGGCTCACCCACCCGGCCGCCAGCCCCCAGTGCCGCCCCCAGACCTCCGCCTCGGGCCGGGCGCCCAAGTCCACAAAGGCTTGCTGGGCATCGGCGGGTTTTTCCGCGTTAAACGAGGCTTGTAAGCCCGCGACGGACTCGGCCAAGGAGGCCAGCAACACGCGCAAATCGTGCACTTCGACGGAGACGGCGTCGGCCGGCAGGTCGGTGAGGGTGGATTTGACATCGGCGCGTTGCCAAAAGCCCCCGGCGCGGGAGGCCATGCCCTGGAGGGCATTCTCCACCGGGGCGGGCGAACCGACCCCGATCAAAAGGGTGTTTTCGGCGATCGCATAGTTCACCCCCTGGACAGCCCCGCTGTCCCCGGGCGCACCCGGCAGGTTTACCGTGTAGAGGGTGTGGCCCAAATAATCGCGCTCAGCGAACAGTTGCTCGGCCGCCGGACCGGCGAGTTGTTTGAGGGCATTCAACGCGCGGACAAACGCCGCCTCGTTAACCAACGAAATCGCGAGGAATTGGTCCATCCCGGACCAGGCCGGCACCGTCCCCGGTGCTTGTCCAGGCGGCAGCGCAAAGGCAGTGACCACCTCATCACCGAGACTACCAATCAGGTCGCGGTTTAGGTCCACCCCGAGCTTTTTGTCGAATGCGTGAAGCTGCCCCTGGGCCATGCCGTAAAGCAGGGGGCTGACCGCGTTGACCAGCGCCTCCAGCCCGGCGTAAGCCTTGGGCAGACTGAAGCGGGTGGAGGTGACGTTGGACCACTTGGCTGGCACCCAGCCGGGCTGAGTGGGCGGGCCGGGCTGATAGGAGAGCAACCGGACCAACCCACGTTCCTCAGTGTAGGCAAGCCCGGAGTCCAGCCGAGCCCGGGTCGGCTCCAGGGTCACGGCGAGGAACGCCTCGCCGAACACGTCCAAACCGAGCGCCTTGAGGGCCACTTCGGGATCGAGGCCGAGGGGGTTGGCGGGAGGGCCGCGCCTGGCTTTGGCCGCGCTCACCGCATCCTGGATCAGGGGATAAATCGCCGGAACGTTCAGGTAAACCAAGCCCTGGGCCGCGCCGACCCGTTGGCGGGTGCGCTGAAAGCGCTCACTGGCGCCCAACGAGCCCGGCAGCCCGCCGTGCTGCAGGGCATCGATGGCCGCAAACACCCGCTCCTTGGCCGGACTGAGCAACCACACGCCCTTGACCAACGCCCAGGCAAAACTGCGCGGGGCGCTCGCTGCGGCCGCCGATGCCTCCTCGACAGGCGCGCCCAGCGTGCGCACTTGGACGCGGACGCCGGCGAAGGTTTCGGTTTCCTCCCTCAGGCCGAGCTTTTCGGCCGTGGCGGCTAGGACTTTCTCCAGCTTGGCCCCGCTGGCGCCGACTTCGAGCGCGAGCAGGAAGGGCGGCAGGGTATTGACCCCGGCAGAGCGGACATCAAACGCCGGCAGGGCGACCAAGGCCTCGCCTTCGACCAGCGCCAGCAGCTCGCGCACGTTCAGACCAGTGGCCGCCTGGGTGTCGGCGTCCCAACACTCGACCGCAAGTTGTTCGCGCAACGGGGCGAGGAATTTGACGATCTGCGGGTCGTTCCAGCTAGCGGCCAGCGGGCTGGCGTCCCAACCGCGCAGCAGGGCCGGAGCGTCGTTCACCGTCAGCGCCACCAACGTCCGGTCATCCACCAGGTGGGTGAGCGGCAGTTTGGGCGTGGCCGGTAACGTGGGAGCGGCAACGAGCAAAACGGAGAAAAGAAGCGCCGACTTCCAGTTGGCGCGGGGGGATTTCGGAGCTACAAGCAGACGCGAAGTCTGCGCTGATTTGAGGGATAGGTGCATGGGGAAAAAGTCAGGGGTTGGTGAGGGGCGCGGCCGCCTTCACCGGCTGGGGTGGCGTCAGGTAACGGAAGCCGGCATTGGGGTTGCGCGGGTCGAAGGCGAAAGAGTCCCGGTTACGCAGAAAGTTTTTCAACACGTCGATCGGGATAGCGAAGTTCAGCCCCTCCACGCCCACCGCCATCGCCTTCATGTTGTTCACCCCGACCACCTCGCCGCGCAGGTTAAACAGTGGCCCGCCCGAGTTGCCCGGGTTGATCTGGGTGGTGGTCTGAATGTAGAGCTGGCCGTCGAGCAAGCGGGAATGCGCGCTGACGATGCCCTGGGAGACAGTGCGATCAAGCCCAAGCGGGCTGCCAATCGCGAAAACCGCCTGGCCGTCGTGGAGGGAGGCCGCCCCGCTCAGCGGCACGGTCGGAAACGGCGCTGGGCCGGCGTCCTCGATTTTTAGCAGCGCCAGATCGAGGCGGGAGTCGAGCGCGACGATGCGCACCTTGGAGAATTGGACCTTTTCCAACTCGGTGGCGCCGCGCCGGAACTGGGTGACGGTGATCGTATATTCGCCAGCGATGACGTGCTCGTTGGTCACAATGTAGCCGGACGGATGGATGAAAAACCCCGAACCGAGGCCGACCGGGGTGCGGACCAAGACCACCGCCTCGCCGACGCGGTCGACGTTTTCCTTGACCGAGAGCACCGGCAGGCCGGCGGCGATGCGGTAAAGATCGGCGGTGGCGGTTTCCGCCACCGACTCGGCGGCGCCAGCCTCGGCGCGGGACGTAACGCTCTCAATCTCGTCGCGGGGCACGGTGAGCACGGTAAAGCCGAGATCGACCACGAGGCGGTCGGCTTTTTCGGAAATGACCTCGGCGTCGAGGCTGGCGCCGTTTTTGAGCTGCACGCTGCTGAACGCCTGGACGGAGGCCGCGGTGAGGGAAAACACGGCGACCAGAACGGAGACGGATCGGAGGGGTGGCTTCATGAGGGGGGGGTAAAACGACCGACAATCAAAAGGCTTGTTGGGGCAGCGTGAAAGTCGAGCGCATGATTTGAGCACAATCGCCGGTACCTTAACCGTAAAAACCATGCGGGTGTTTAACCCAACGCCGCCGCCCCATCCCACAGGCCAAAGACCGCTGGAGGCAGCGCCGAAACCCGGCCAAAAAAAGGAGGCCGCGGACAAGGCGGGGGGCGCCCCCCTCAATCGACCCCAGGGTGGCTTAATTTGGCGGGTTCAGTTTTTCCCCGGCGGGGTGGGCGACCCGGAAAGGACTTCGCGCACTGCGTTTAGCTGTTAAGGGGGGCCGTTTCTGCCTGCGGGAACCGTTGAAGAACCGGTCAGTTGGCCGCACCGGCCCGCGGCTCAGAGCAGTTGGGCGAACTCGGCGGGCAGCGGGGCCTGAGCGGCGAAGTGGAACTTTTTACCCTGCCACTCGTAGTCGAAGCTCGTCGAAAAGGAGTGCAGGAACAGGCGCTTGTGGCCGGTGGCTTTGGCGAAGGCCTTGTTGGCGGGGAAGTCGCCGTACGTCAGATCGCCGACGATGGGCAGGTTGCGCCCGGCGCATTGCACCCGCAGCTGGTGGCTACGGCCGGTGAGCGGCTCCAATTGGATCAACGCTAGGGGCGGCACCGCCTCGCGCTTTTGGCGAAGGACCGTCATGCGCGACTCGGAGGCCTTGGCGGCGGCGTCGGAGCCGCTGCCCACGCCGACGCGGATCTTGGCGCGGCTTTTCTGCACCGACAGGCGGTCGCGCCAGAGCTGGGACGCCTCGGAGGGTTTACCAAACACCACCGCCTGGTAGAGTTTACGGATGTCCTTTTTGAGGAAGAGCTCGCGCATGTAGCTGGCAAGTTTCTGATTGGCCGTGACCAGGATCACCCCCGAGGTGGCCGAATCGAGGCGGTTCAACAGATAAAGGCGGCGGGCGGCAGCGCCGGGGACGTCGGTCGGCGTCCAGTTAAAGCTCTCGTCTTTGATATCGTAGTGGACGGTGAGCAGAGCGCGCGGGACTTCGCTTTCCATGTTGGGGTGCGAGAGTACGCCCTCGGGCTTGTTGAGGGCGGCCAGTCCGTTGGCGTCGAGGTGCAGCAAGCTCACGCCGGTGCCCAACGGCAGTTGATCCCAAAATTTGGCAGGTAAGGCACTCATGTGTGGTGGTTAGTTGTAAAAAAAGCTGAAGGTAATCTCTTGGGAATCGCCGAGGACGCCAATCATATCGTCGGACCAGGCGCCGTAGGGGGCTCGAGCGACGATGGCGCTGACGCAGGCATCCTGCGCGCTGCGCCCGCCGCCACCGGTAACACCGACGATCTCGGCGACCTCGCCCTTGGCGTCGAGGCGAAACACCACGGTGACCTTGGTGCCCGACGGCGGCGAGATGCGGCTTTGGTCGAGGATACGATCCCACTGGCTTTGCACCGTCTCGATGAGTTTCTGCATGTAGTCGCCGTAGGGGGCCCACTTGGCGTTGTAGGCGACCGCGCCGATGTTCTCGGTGCCGAGCATCCGGTTGGCCAGCGGGGCCGCCCGGCCGCGGGCGAGGTTAGCGGGCAACTTCGGGCGCGCCTGGGGGTGCTTGGCGTCAACCTTGTAATAAAGCCCGGTGCGGCTGCCGGTGTCGGTTTTGGCGTCGGCCTGGCCCTCGACGGGCGCGGTCACGGCAGGGGAAACCCCGGGGGCGGCCGGAGCGACCTGCGAGCCGGTGCCCGACGGGCTGTCGCCCTGAAAGGACTCCGTTCCCGGCAGGGGCGCCTGGGCGCGGCGGGCAGCCGCCTCCGCCGGACTCGGTTGCGACGCGAGCTTTGACGGCTCGGCGGGGGCCGGGGCGGGCGGGCGCGGGGCAGGCTCGGGCGGGGTCAACGGCGCGACGCTGGCCGGACGCGACTCGGCTTGAAGGCCGTTGACCAGGACGGAGGAATCCGTGGTCAGGTCGCCCTGGGAGGCGGGCGCGTCGGCTTGGCCCTTGGGTAGGGGAATGGGCTGGGCGACCTGCTGGTTTTGCGAAGCGATCAGAGTGGTTTTATCGGGGACGTTGTCGGGCGCGTTGGGGTTGGCCTCGACGAATTGGGGCGGCGGCACGCGCGGCGGTTCCGCGGGCGCAGCGGGGACCGGCACAACGGCCGGGGCGAACTCGACCTGCAACTCCTTGGCGCCCCAGTCCTCGGCGAGCCTCTCGGCGGGCGGGGGGCTGATCAGGACTTCGATCTGGGG
The DNA here is from genome assembly GCA_044353465.1 of Rariglobus sp. Classification (GTDB taxonomy): domain Bacteria; phylum Verrucomicrobiota; class Verrucomicrobiia; order Opitutales; family Opitutaceae; genus Rariglobus. The sequence continues at coordinate 28,760 of JBILBW010000013.1, forward strand.
GGCGAACCAAAGCAGCAGGCCATGCACCAGCAGGGTAACACCCACACCGACCAGGACGGCCCGGTTCTCGCGGTCCAACGCACGCCAGGCCCAGCGGCGCCAGCCGGCCCGCTCACGCCGCGCCCGCTCCGAGGGAGACGACGCAAAAGGGGGGGCGGGCAGGCGCATGGACGGCAGGCAGCAGCCAACTCAGCCGGCAAGCACCCCGCAGCGCACCAACAGCCGTTTGGTTTCCTCCACCGGCAAACCGATGATGTTGCTCAACGACCCGGTGTAGCCGGCGACGATCATTTCGCTGTGTTCCTGGATCGCATAGCCGCCGGCTTTGTCGAGGGTGTTGACCCGCGCGAGGTAGGCCTCGATTTGCGCCTCGTCGAGGCTGTGGAAGGTGACCTCGCTGGCCACCCCCTCGTCGATGCGGACATTGTGCAAAATATTGCGCAAAGCGATGCCAGTGAAAACGGTATGCGTGCGCCCACTGAGCCGCCGGAGCATGGCGCGGGCCTCGGCGGCGTCGCGGGGTTTATTGAGGGCGCAGCCCTCCAAGTAGACGGTGGTATCGGCGCCAAGCACCCAGGCGATCGGGTTACGGGTGGCGACCCACTCCGCCTTGATCGCGGCATTGTGGGCGACCATCACCCGCGGATCGGTTGCCGGATCCTCGTTTTCCACCACCGGGGCGGTGAGGGTGTCAAAGGCTAGCCCCAACTCCGCGAGCAGTTGTCGACGGCGCGGGGAAGCGGAAGCAAGGATGAGCACAGGCGGTGACATAAGGGTTTTGTGCTAGCCTGGAGGCGGCGGTGCAAGCGCGGCTTGAGCGCGGACCGCCGGCTTTAGGCCAGCCTACCCAGGCGCTTAATCGCCGACCGGTCCCGATTCAGGGAGTTGGGTTACTCTCGGCTTGTGGGTTGTCATGCGCCGGAAACGAACCCAGCGTCCCGCCCTCTCCCATGCGCATCGGTATTGCCCAGCTTAATCCCACGGTCGGCGATCTCGCCGGCAATCGCCGGCTCATCCTCGACGCCTACCACGCCCTCGTCGCCCAAGGCGCCGAGTTGGTCGTCTACCCCGAGCTAGTGATCTGCGGCTATCCGCCCCGCGACCTGCTGTTTAAACGACGCTTTGTCGCCGACGTCGAAGCGACTCTAGCCGAGATCGCCGCCGCCATTGGCGAGGTGCCTGCCTTGATCGGCACCATCGAGACCAACCCGGGCGCCACCGGGCGGCGCTGCTTAAACTCCGCCGCGTTTTGCCAAAACGGCCGCGTCGTTAGCCTGGCCCGCAAATGCCTGCTGCCCACCTACGACGTGTTCGACGAAGACCGCTACTTCGAACCCTCGCCCACCCCACCCTCGGTGATTGAACTCAGCGGGCAAAAAATCGGCATCACTTTGTGCGAGGACATCTGGACCCACCCGGAGCTGGCGCCGAGCAACCGCTACCGCTTTCAACCGGTGAACTGGCTGGCCGACCAGCAGCTCGACCTGATGGTCAACCTGTCCGCCAGTCCCTGGCACCATGGCAAAGGCTACTTGCGCGAGCAGCTCGTCACCGACGCCGCCCGCCAGTTGGCCTGCCCGGTGGTGTACGTCAACGCGGTCGGCGGCAACGACGAGCTGATCTTCGACGGCCGCAGCCTGGTGGCCAACGCCGCCGGCCTAATCACCGACCGCCTGCAAGCCTTCGCCTCCGATCTCCTGGTGGTCGAAACCACCCCCGCTGCTCCGCCCGGCGCGCTCGTCCCCACCGGCGCCGTGGTCGCCGCCGACAAGCATGAGCTGGCCGACATCCACGCCGCGCTTGTGCTCGGCCTGCGCGACTATGCCCACAAGAGCGGTTTCAAAAAAGCGTTGATCGCCCTGTCCGGCGGCATCGATTCGGCCCTCGTCGCCGAGCTGGCAGTGGCCGCGCTGGGGGCGGACAACGTCACGGGCGTTTCCCTGCCCTCGGCGATTTCCTCCGGACACTCCAAGGACGACGCTCGCGCACTGGCCGCCAACCTCGGGATCCGCTTCGAGACTATCGCGATCGCCGAGACGGTGGCGGCGGCAGAGGCCGCGCTTGGGCCGGTCTTTGCCGGCTGCGCCCCCGATGTGACCGAGGAAAATCTTCAAGCCCGGGTGCGCGGCGTGGTGATGATGGCGCTGTCCAACAAGTTTGGCGCGCTGCTCCTGACTACCGGCAACAAGAGCGAAGTGGCGGTGGGGTATTGCACGCTCTACGGCGACATGTGCGGCGGGCTGGCGGTGATCAGCGACGTTTACAAAACCCAAGTCTATGAACTCTGCCGCTGGATCAACCGCGGAGGCGTGGTGATTCCGGTGAACACGATTGAAAAGCCACCGAGCGCCGAGTTGCGCCCCGGGCAAGTCGACCAAGACAGCCTGCCGCCCTACGACGTGCTGGACGCGATTTTGGAGGGTTACGTGGAGGAGGGGCTGTCGCGGCGCGATTTGGTGGCGCGGGGCTTTGCCGAGGCGGTGGTCAACGACATCGTGCGCAAGGTGGATTTAAACGAGTATAAGCGGAAGCAAGCCGCGCCAGGTTTGAAGATCACCCCGCTGGCCTTCGGGGTCGGCCGGCGCATCCCGATTGTGCAAAAATATGTGAGCTAACCCGCGGAACGAACCACGGATTTACTACCGCTAATTACGCTAATGGACGCTAATCCAGACCAGCCCTTGGCCCAGTTGGGCTACGATCTCATGGCGGCGGCCTTCGAGGTTTACAACGACCTCGGCGGAGGACTCTGCGAAGAAATCTACCAAGAAAGTTTTGAGCGTGAACTTGCAACTCGTCGGATGGCGTTTACCGCCCAGCCCAAGCTGACTGTGTTTTATAAAGGCGCTCCCCTCAATAAACGCTTCAAACCCGATCTCATTGTTGCAGGTGAAATCGTAGTAGAATTGAAAGCGGTAAAAACGCTGGCCGAGGAGCATGAATCCCAGCTCATCAACTACCTACGAGTTACCCGCAAACCAGTCGGCTATCTGATCAATTTTGCCGCCTTTCCCAAACTTCAATGGCAACGCTACGCGAACACCCGTCATCACTCCCTCTGAATTAGCGTCCATTAGCGCCGATTAGCGGGCAAAAATCCGCCCCCGCCGCGTCCTTTAACTTTTCCGGCTTTAGTGCCTATTCGTGCTCATTAGTGGTTAAAAACATGTCTTCTTCCTCCGCCGCCTCACCCGTCTCTGACGCCCTCTTTGCTCGCGCCCTCCAGCTCATCCCGGGCGGGGTCAACTCCCCGGTGCGCGCCTTCCGCTCGGTCGGCGGCGCCCCGTTCTTTACGAAGTCAGCCCAGGGCGCGACCCTCACCACCGCCGACGGCCGCGAGTTGATCGACTTCGTCTGCACCTGGGGCCCGGCGATCCATGGCCACAACCACCCGGCGATCAAAGCGGCCATCACCACCGCCCTCGACCACGGCACTTCCTTCGGTACGCCGAACCCCTACGAGGTGGAAATGGCCGAGCTGATCGTGCGTTTTGTCCCCTCGATCAAAAAGGTCCGCATGACCAGCAGCGGTACCGAGGCCACCATGTCGGCGATCCGCCTCGCTCGCGGCTTCACCCAGCGTGACAAGATCATCAAGTTTTCCGGCTGCTACCACGGCCACTCCGACTCGCTGCTGATCAAAGCCGGTTCCGGCGCCCTCACCCACGGTCACCCCGACAGCGCCGGCATTCCCGCCTCCTTTGCCCGCGAAACCATCGTCTTGGCCTACAACAACCGGGCCGCCCTCGCCGCCTGCTTCGCCGCCAATCCCGGCCAAATCGCCGGCGTGATCATCGAACCGTACTGCGGCAACGTCGGCTTCATCAAGCCCGACGCCGGCTACCTCGCCTACGTGCGGGAAATCACCGCCCAGCACGGCGCCCTGCTCATCTTTGACGAAGTCATGACCGGCTTCCGCATCGCCAAGGGCGGCGTGCAGGAGCGCGAAAGCATCACCCCCGACCTCACCTGTTTGGGTAAAATCATCGGCGGCGGCCTGCCGGTGGGCGCCTTCGGCGGTCGGGCCGACATCATGGATTACCTCGCCCCGCTCGGGCCGGTTTACCAGGCCGGCACCCTCAGCGGCAACCCCCTCGCGATGGCCGCCGGCATCGCCTCCCTGCGCCTGCTCGAAGAACTCAACCCCTACCCCCGCCTCGACCAACTCGGCCGCCAGTTGTGCGCGGCGGTGGCCGACGCCGCCAAGGCCAAAGGCCTCGCGGTGCAAACGCCCCAGTGCGGCTCGATGTTCAGCTTCTTCTTCACCCCCACGCCGGTGCGCGACTACGACACCGCCCTGACCGGCGACGCGAAGCTGTTCGCCCGCTTCTTCCGCGGCACCCTCGAGCGCGGAGTTTACCTCGCGCCGAGCGCCTACGAGGCCGGCTTCCTCAGCACCGCCCACGATGGCGCGGCCATCGAGCGCGCCTGCGAGGTGCTCAGCAGCGTCATCCGCGAGCTGTAACAAAAGCTCCGCAACCCACGTGCCGCGTTGGCAACGCAAAGAGCCTGCCGATTCTTCGGCTGGCTCGACGTTTTAGCGCGGCGGCACAGGGCAACCGATCAGTCGCGCAGGTTTTTCGGAACGACGACCGTCACGGTTTTAGTACTGGCGTTCCCGGCGGCGTCTTTGGCCTCGACCGTGATCGTATAGGTACGCCCCTCACCCCGGTCGGAACGTTCGGCCCGGAGGTTCAATTTCAACGCACCGGTGATTTCGATGTCATGGGGCTTATCTCCGCGACCGAGGCCGCTATCGGGCTCACTGCTCGTGACGGCGATGATCCGCAGGGTGACCCGCCTCGACGCATCCGAAGCGCTCGCATTCAGGCTAACAGGCACCAGCTGATGATTAGCCGGCCAGAGGGTGGACGGACTGGCGACGAGCCGCGTAATGACCGGCGCGGTGGTGTCCACGATGCGCAGCGTGGCGGTGGCCGAGCCCACATAATTGGCGTCGGTGATGGCCGCCCTCACCATGTAACTCCCCATCGCCGAAGGCGCAGTGGTGGACGGCCCCGGCGGATGCCAACCGAGATGGTGACCGGGGGGCGGCGTAAGCAGGCGAGTATAAGTGACCGTCACCGCCAAACCAGCCGGATTAGTCGTGACCGTGACCGGCTTGGGCGAACGGTCGTACTCCTGCGTCAAATTGCCAAGTACCACCGTTGCTGCGGTCTTGGCGATTTGGAGGTCGAGCACGGCGAAGCCAGTGCCCACGCGGTTGCTCGCCGCCAGATCGACGCTAAACGTACCCGTTTGCGTGGGCGTTCCGGTAATTTCACCCGAAGCGGCATCCACGGTCAGCCCCGTTGGCAGGCCGATGGCGACGAAAGCATTCGGGGTGTTCGTGGCCGTAATCCTATAATTAAACGCGCTCCCATAAGTCCCGCTTGCAGTCGTCACGCTGGTGATAACCGGCGGCGGCAACCCGATACGGGTGATAGAATTAGCACTGTAATCGACCGCATAGAGCGCGCCAGAACGGTCGAAGGTTAAGCCCCGCAGAATATCGAAGCCCGTGACCAACGTGCTCACCAACCCGGAGGGCGACACCTTACTAATAACCCCGTTATCCGAGTTGCCGACATACAGGCTACCGGCCGAATCGAACACCAAGCCATCAGGTCCGTTTAGGCCTGTGACAAAGGTGCTGAAGCTGCCGTCCGGCGCAACCTGCTCAACGGTGCCGCCCCAAGGCGTTGATACGAAAAGGTTTCCCGACTGATCGAAGGCCACACCGGAAGGACGATCCATGGCGGCGAAAAGATCTATGCTCGACCCCGGGTTGATTTTATACACGGCCCCCGTCCAAATGGCGCTCATCGTGAGGGTTCCATTACGGTCTAGAACAAGGTAGTTTGGGCCATCAAAACCCGTCGCGACCGTCGTGACTTCGCCCGTCGGCGACACCTGGCTCAGATTATCCCCTTCGTGCACGGTCACGTAGAGCGTTCCCGCCAGATCAAAACACGGGGCAAAAGGCGAATTCATGCCGGCGGCGAAGGTACTAATCGCACCGCCAGGGGTGATTTTACTCAAGGTGCCGCCGGTGTAATTGGCGACGTAAAGGTTGTCGGCGGAGTCGAACGCCAAGCCGATAGGACCACTCAGTAGCGGCCCCGAGGCGTAAGTCGTAACCGCGCCGACCGTCAGGGTAATCGCGTCGCTGCGAACGCCCACCGGATTGGTGATTCCTAGCTCGACCATAAAGTCGCCCGTCAAAGTCGGGGTGCCGGAAATCAATCCGGTGAATGGATTCAAACTCAAACCCGGCGGCAACCCGGCGGCGGCGAAGTGGGTCGGGTTAGCCGTCGCTTCGATTTGGTAGACGAAGGGAGTGTCGACCACCGCCAGGGTTGCGTGAACGCTCAAGACCGACGACAAAACAGGCAATCCGATGCGGCTGATCGTGTTAGTGGTGTAGTTTGAGACGTACAAGTTGCCTGCCGCATCGATCGCGAGGCCAGAAGGCAGCGAAAAACCACTAGCAAAGGGGTGCACGATCCCACTGGGGGAAATTTTATAAATAGTGCCGTTACCCGTGCCGGCCACATAGAGCGTGCCGGCTTGGTCGAACACCACACCCCACGGACTCGACAACCCCGAGGCGAACGATTGTACGGCTCCGGAAGGCGCGATTTTAACCACCGTGCCTATCGGCTGATTCGACACCAACAGGTTGCCCAAAGCGTCAAAGGCCAGCCCCGCCGGACTATTGAGCAACGGGTCGGCGGCGAAAACGCTCACCGTGCCCGTCGGTGTGATTTTGCGAATTGAAAAATCGGCGGCATCGGCGACGTAGAGGTTGCCATCGCCGTCGAACGCCAAACCCACCGGATAAGCGAAGCCTGAGGCAAAAACGCTGCGAACTTTTCCTGGCGTATAACGACTGACAAATCCGTTCGGCCAATAACTTGAAACGAAAAGGTTGCCGGACATGTCGTAGGCCACATCGATCGCCGGGGTCGCTTCATTGGCCCAGACACTCATGGCCCCCGTGGGGCTGATCTTGACGATCGACCCTGCAAAAGCACCGACCAGCGCCCCACCGTAATTACTGACCACGAGGTTACCGGCGGCGTCAAAGGTCA
>JBILBW010000083.1:0-11569 GCA_044353465.1 Rariglobus sp.
AGGTCCAGCGCGACCACTGGTTCTGCATCGTCGACGAAATCGACTCCATCCTGGTCGACGAGGCCCGCACCCCGTTGATCATCTCCGGCCCGGCCCCGATCGAGCGCGAGCAGCCGTTTTCCCGCCTCAAGCCCACGATCGACTCGCTGGTCAACGACCAGATTCGCCTGGTCAACCGCATGGCCAACGACGCCAAGGCGATGTTGGAAAAGCCCGAGGCGACCCCGGCCGAGCGCCACGCCGCCGCCCTCAAGCTCCTCCAGGTCAAAATCGGCCACCCCAAGAACAAGCAGCTGCTCCGGTTGATGGAGACCCCCGAATGGCGCAAGCTGCTCGACAAGACCGAGACCGAGATGAACAGCGACTTCCAGAAAACCGAGCTCTACGCGCTGAAGGAGGAACTGTTCTTCTCGATCGATGAGCGCCAGCACCAGGCCGACTTGAGCGAAATGGGCCGCACCCGCCTGCGCCCCGATAACCCCGACGCCTTCATGCTGCCCGACCTCGCCACCGAGTTCAGCGAGCTGGAGCGCCGCACCGACCTCACGCCCGAACAGCGCGAGGAGATCAAGGCCAAGGCGCAGAGCCGTTACGCGGAAATCTCCGAGGAGATCCACGCCATCTCCCAGCTGCTGCGCGCCTATTCGCTCTATGAGCGTGACGTCGAGTACGTGGTCGCCGACGGCAAGGTCATGATCGTCGACGAGAACACCGGTCGCGTCATGCCCGGCCGGCGCTGGTCGGAAGGGCTGCACCAGGCCGTGGAGGCCAAGGAAAACGTGAACATCGAGCGCGAGACGCGCACCTACGCGACGATCACGATCCAGAACTACTTCCGCCTTTACGATAAACTCGCCGGCATGACCGGTACGGCCGAAACCGAGGCGCTCGAGTTCAACGACATTTACAACCTGTCGGTGCAGGTCATCCCGACCAATCAGCCCTGCATCCGCATCGACCGCAACGACTCCATTTTCAAGACCCGCCGCGACAAGTTCAACGCGGTGGTCACCGAGATCGAGCAAGCCAACAAGCGCGGCCAGCCGGTGCTCGTCGGCACCGTCTCGGTGGAGTCCTCCGAGGTGCTCTCGCGCCTGCTCAAGCGCGCCGGGGTGATCCACACCGTGCTCAACGCCAAGTACCACGAGCAGGAGGCGGAGATCATCACCCGCGCCGGCCAGCGGGGCGCGGTGACCATTGCCACCAACATGGCCGGGCGCGGCACCGACATCAAACTGGGCGAAGGCGTGCGCGAGTTGGGCGGCCTGTATGTGATCGGCACCGAGCGTCACGAATCGCGTCGCGTTGACCGCCAGTTGCGCGGCCGTTGCTCGCGCCAAGGCGACCCCGGTTTGACCAAGTTCTTCCTCTCGCTCGAGGACAACCTCATGCGCCTGTTCCTGCAGGGCAACCTGGCCTCGCGCCTGATGGAAGGCTCGATGAAGGACGGCGAGGAGCTGGAGCACCCGTGGTTGAACCGGTCGATCGAGAGCGCGCAGAAGAAGGTCGAGCAACAGAATTTCTCGCAGCGCAAACGCCTGCTCCAGTACGACGACGTGCTCAACCAGCAGCGCGAGGTCGTTTACGGGATTCGCAACGCGGCCATTCACGCTGACCGGCCCAAGGAGATTATCCTGGAGCAAATCGCCGAGGAGGTCGACGCCCGCCTGGAAGTCGCCGGCCTGACCGGTCGTGGCACCCCCACGCAAAGCGCGCTGGAGGGTTTTGTCGGCTGGGCCAACGCGACCTTCCCGATCGGCCTGAAGACCGAGGAGCTGGTTGGCGGCAATATCGAGGCGCTCACCCAGCTGGTGGTCGCGAAGGTGAAAAAGGCCTACGAGGTGAAGGAGTCGGTCGAGGTTCCCGAGGCCCTCGGCTCGCTGGAGCGATACGTGATCATCAACGCGATTGACCACCACTGGCAGGAGCACCTCACCGAGATGGAAGAACTGCGCCGTGCGATCGGCCTGCGCAGCTACGGCCAGAGCGACCCGCTGGTGGCCTACAAGGGCGAGGCGTTCAAGTATTTCGAGGAGATGATGACCCACATCCGGCTGCAAATCTGCACCGGGCTATTCCGCAACGCCTCGAACATCGACGCGTTTGAAAACATGCTGGCGCTGCTCAGCCGCAGTGCCCACGCGCAAGGCCCGGCCGATGGGGTGGCGAGCACGGCCCCGCAGATCACCACGACGGTGAGCGGCGGCGGCCAGCCGGAAGCGGCGCAGGCGGTGCGGGAAATCGAGCTGCCGAAGGTGACGATTCGCCGTGAGATGCCCAAGGTCGGCCGCAACGACCCGTGCCCGTGCGGCAGCGGCAAGAAGTTCAAGAACTGCCACGGGCAGTGAGGGCGGGCGGGGCTTCATGAGCCCCAGCCGTTGGGTTCGCAGCCGCAGCAACCACCTGAGCGGTGGTGCTGGCCGCCGCCGACCAAGCCAGGGCGGTGGCGGCAAGACCGCAGATCAATAACGATCCCATCCCGGTGAGCCCACCTCCGGGCACGCTGTGGGCCAGCCAGCCGGCCGCAAGCGCTCCCAGCGCTGAACCCCCATGATGAGCGAGGTGGAAGTGTATTTGGTGGGCCGGCAGGTGTTCGCTGCTTAAGCGCGGGAAAACCATCTCAGCCAAAGCGACGTGCCGGGCCGCATTCACGGCCAAAAAGCACCCAATCAAGCCCACCGCCAGCCCGGCCGGTAACGGTGTTCGGAGCGCCAGCAGAGCGGTGAGGCTAAGGCCCGAACCGATCAAGATCGCCGTCAGCGTGTGCCGGGGGGACAGGCGACGCCGCAACGCCCTCACCCCAGAGGGAACCACCAACCCAAGCCCGGCCCCCACCAGCAGTGCCGCGGTGATGTGATATTCCGATTGCCCGGCATTTAACACGAGGAAGCCCGATAAAACCGTCAGGTAGGAACCGCTCACAAAGGCGAGCGCGCCGGTGGCGATCATGGCGTTCGGCGCGGCCTCCGTTCTCGAAATAAAGGGGCGCTGGGTTGCCGGCTCGACCCGGCTGGGCGCAAACCAGGCGAGCCACCCGGCGCCCGCGAGCAGAAGCCAGAAAGGGGCACGCCAATCCGTTACCGTGGCGGCGACCACGCACACCGGCAGGCCGAACGCGGTGAGGCGGGTCGCAAGCCGGTTGGCGGCCGGAATCGCCGCCGGCGGCAACTCGCGCTGCAGCGCGACCAGACTGACTCCCGCGATGAGCCCCCCCACGACCCGCGCAGCCAAAAAAGTAAGGTGGTCTACAGAAAACACGGCGGGAAGAAAACCAAGCCCGGCCAGCACAGCCAATACCCGCACGCTGGTAGGCAAAACCGGTTGCCGGCGCGCCAGTGCTCCGCCAATCACGACAGCCAGCGGATAAACGGCGACCAGTAGCGCAATACCCAGCACCCCCGGGTGCCACAGCCGGACCTGCTGCGGGCCGAGCGGAAAAACCACGACCAAGGCGAGCCCGTGCAGACCGATTAACCACTCAAGGCATCGGACGGAACGGGACTGGCGGGCGTTTAAAGTCTCAACCTGCACAACCGTCGCTACTGCAGGAAACAGGCCACGTCTCAGCGGCGGCGAGACGCCGGGAATCTGGGCGCTGATGGCGCCCTTGTCTTCAGAACTTGAGCAACTGCTGGGTTAAAAACGCGGTTTGGAGGGCGCTGATTTCCTTAATCCCCTTCTGTCCAAGGGCGATCAGACTGAGCAACTGCTCGTGGGTGTAGGTGGCCTCTTCGCCGCTGCCTTGCACTTCCACAAACTTACCCTGGCCGGTCATGACGATGTTAAAGTCCACCTCGGCGCCTTTGTCCTCCACGTAGGGCAGGTCGAGTAATTCGCGGCCTTCGAACAACCCCACGCTGACCGCCGCCACGCTGTCCACCAGGGGGTTTTCCGGAATGCGTTTGGCGTCGAGCAGCGTCTGGAGGGCGAGGCGGGCCGCCAGGTAGGCGCCGGTGATCGAGGCGGTGCGGGTGCCGCCGTCGGCCTGGAGCACATCGCAGTCGATCCAGAGGGTGTTTTCGCCCAGTTTCTTCAGATCCAACACGGCGCGCAACGAGCGACCGATCAGGCGCTGGATTTCCACGGTGCGCCCGTCGAGTTTACCGCGGGAAATGTCGCGCTGTTTACGCTCGTGGGTGCTGTAGGGAAGCAGGGAATATTCGGCGGTGAGCCAGCCGCCGGGCACCCGCTGCTGTTTCATCCAGGTGGGCACCTTAGGTTCGATGGTGGCGGCGCAGATCACCCGGGTGTTGCCAAAGGACACCAGCACCGAGCCGGTGGCATGCGGGGCGATGCCGGCCTCGAAGCTGATGGAGCGAAGCTGATCGGCCTTGCGGCCGTCGGCGCGGAGAGCGGATGACGTCATAGGGGAGCGACGGTGCCGACCGGGCGGACACACCGCGACCGAAAAAAACAGCACGCCGAATCGTGCGTGCGCCACCAACGGAAGATTGCGCCGCGGCAAGGGGGCCAGTTTGTTCGATTGCGTGCCTGCCAGCTACCGCCCATCCCCCGAACTCTTCGGCGTCTTTAAGACGACGACCCGGGTGCGCTGTGACTGGATCACCCCGCTGGCCCTGCTCGCCCTGGCCGCCATCGGCGTCGCTTTTATTTTTAGCGCCCAGTTGGCCACCGCCCAAAACAACTGGACCACTCAACTGGTCTGGCTGGGGGCCGGGGCCCTTTTGTATGGCGCGGTCGCCCTGATCGACTACCGGCTGTGGCTGAGCATTTCCCACTGGTTTTACTTCGGCTGCATCCTCACCCTGTTGCTGGTCCTCACCCCTGGAATCGGCACGGAACGCTATGGCGCCCAGCGCTGGCTGGACCTGGGGTTTTTCGCGCTACAGCCCTCCGAACCGACCAAAGCGGCGGTGCTGCTCATGACCGCCGGCATCCTCGTGCGCTCGAAGGTCGGCACCCTCGGCCGCTCCCTCGGCACCTTGGGTAAATTGGCGCTTGCTGCGGGTTTGCCCATCTTCCTTATCCTGCTCCAACCCGACATAAAATCAGCCATTGTGCTGCCTCCCGTGATCTTCTCCATGCTCTACGTTTCCAAGCTGTCCACCCGCTTTTTTGCGGTGGCCTTGGGCGCGTTCCTGATCCTGGTGAGCCTGGTCACCCTGGATTGCTACCGTTACGTCAAGTTCATGGAAGAAAACAATTTATCCTTCTCCGCGGACAAGGGTAAATTTGAACCGCACGCCCTCTTGCCGCTGCATGATTACCAGCGCAACCGGATCATCTCGTTCGCCATGCCCGACAAGATCGATCCGAACGGCGTGGGCTGGAACCAGCGCCAATCGCTCATCTCGGTGGGTTCGGGCGGGTTGACCGGCAAGGGTTGGACCCAAGGCACGCAGGCCCAGTTGGGCTACCTGCCACGCGCCGTGGCGCACAACGATTTCATCGCCTCGGTCATCGCCGAGGAAAAAGGATTTTTGGGAAGTGTTACAGTTTTGGGTTTGTTTGGCATCGTCATGTTTAACGGCATACGGATTGCGGGCCTGTCGCGGGACCGCTTCGGCACCTTGATCGCCATCGGCGTGACGGTGCTCTTCGCCGTGCACGTGTTTGTTAACATCGCGATGACCATCGGACTCGTGCCCATCACGGGCATACCGCTTCCCTTTATCAGTTACGGTGGCTCCTTTGTGCTCAGTTGCTGCTTGCTGCAAGGACTGGTCCAAAGCGTCTATCGCTTCCGAAAGGACTTCACATGAACCTGAAGCCTTCCTGCGATAACGACCGCTTTGCCGGAATTTCCTGCGCCGCAACCCCGGCCCTCGGGTCCACCGTCCACCACCATCAGGACCACGACCACCATGAGCGATCAACCCGCCTCACCCACACCCTCCGGAACCCCCATTCCCCGCAATTATGACGATGAACTCGCCCTCCCGCCTCCCATCCACGAGCCCGAGCCCGTCGACCGCGAAGAGCTGAAAGCCGACGCCAAGGCCCGCGCCAAAGACCGCCCCCTGCTGGAGAAAATCCTCCAGGTGTTTAAGAAGGAAAAAACCAGCTTCCGCGAACTCATCATCAACTCCGAACCGCTCGAAAAGCGGGTCGCGTTGCTGGTCGACGGCGTGCTGGAAAAGTTCGAGATCGAACGCGAGTCCGACAGCCGGATGGTCGGCGGCATTTACAAGGGCAAGATCAAGAACCTCGATTCCGGCCTCAAAGCCGCCTTCGTCGACATCGGTTACAATAAAAACGCGTTCCTGCACTACTGGGACATGCTCCCGGCCGCCGCCGACTCCTCGGTGGAAATCGTGCGCGTCAACAAACGCAAAAACGCCCCGCCCCGCCCCACCGAGCCGACGGTCAAGGACATCCCCTCGATGTACCCGCCCGGCAGCGAGATCGTCATTCAGGTGACCAAGGGGCCGATCGGCACCAAGGGCCCGCGCACCACCACCAACCTCGCCCTGCCTGGACGTTATCTGGTGCTGATGCCGTTCTCCGAACAGTGCGGTATTTCGCGTAAAATCGAAGACCCCAAGGAGCGCGTGCGCCTCAAGCAGATGCTCCAAGAGTTGACCATTCCCGAGGGCATGGGCGTGATCGTGCGCACCGCCGGCGAGGGCAAAAAGACCCGCTACTTTGTGCGCGACCTCCACATCATGCTCAAGAAGTGGGAGGAAATTCAGAACAAAATGCAGTCCGACCGCGCCCCGGCCTGCCTCTATCAGGAGCCCGATCTGGTCGAACGCACGGTGCGCGATTTCCTCACCGAGGAAGTCGACCGCGTGCTCATCGACGACGAGGTCGGCCACAAACACACCCAGGATTTGGTCGGCCAAATCTCCAAGCGCTCCCGGTCCAAGATCGCGCTTTATAAGGACAACATTCCGATCTTCGAGCGCTTCAACATCGAGCGCCAGATCGAACAGACCTTCCAACGCAAGGTGGCCCTACCCTCCGGCGGAGAGATCGTCATCGACGAAACCGAGGCGCTCATCGCCATCGACGTGAACACCGGTTCGCACAAAAACCGCGGCGGCGACGAGAAGAACGTGATCTACGCGGTGAACATGGAAGCGGCGGTCGAAGCCGCCCGCCAGATCCGCCTGCGCAACCTCGGGGGGTTGATCATCATCGACTTCATCGACATGAAGGAACGCCGCCATCGCAACGGCATTTACGACCTGATGATCGAGGCCATGTCGACCGACAAGGCCAAGAACCACATCCTCCCGATCAGCCAGCTGGGTATTTTGCAAATGACCCGCCAGCGCCAGCAGGAGTCGCTCTCGTCGAACCTTTACACCGACTGCCCGTACTGCCGCGGGCGCGGCATTGTGAAGAGCGCCACCACCATGTCGGTGGAGCTGCAGCGCCGCCTGAGCGCGCTCATCCGCCGCCTGACCGGTCGCAACGACGGCAAGGACTACAGCCTGCGGGTGATGGTGCACCCGAGCATTCTCGAGCGCCTGCGCAGCGAGGACGCCGACCTGTTGGTGCGCATGGAGAACCTGTTCGGGGTCAAGTTGGCCTTCCGCGCCGACACGGCCTACCACGTGGAGAACTACAAGATCGTCAACGCGATCACCGGCGAAGAGTACCGGTAAACCGCACGCCAAAAACACGGCGCCGACCCTTTTTTGGGGGTCGGCGCTTTTTTTGTGGGTCAACGGAACGCAGGCTTTCAGCCTGCTTTTTCGCCCAGGGCAGACTGGACGGCTGCGCTAGGTTCTTAAGTCGCTGAACCACGGGGGCCTCCGGGCCACTCCCTGCGCTCACCGCCCGGCCAGCAGGGCGTAAATCAAAACCGCGCCTGCCACCGAGACATTGAGCGACTCAACCCGGCCGCTGCCGGGAATCGTCACCAACCGGGTGCAGGCCCGCTCGACCTCGGGGGCGAGGCCGTGCTCCTCGTTGCCCAACACCACCGCCACCGGCTTGGCGGGGCCGGCCAGCGCCACCGGCTTGCCGCCGCGCGCCGCCGCCCCGGCCACGTCGTAACCAGCGCCCGCCAGCTCACGCATCAGCTTGGCCAAGTCTGGGGTGCGCCAAACCTCGACCTGCTCCAAGCCCCCCTCGGACACACGGAAGGCCGCCTCGCCGGGCAAGGCCGCCTGCGGGTGGGCCGGGATGACGAGGTTCTCAACACCAAAAAACGCTGCGGTGCGGGCGATCGCCCCAAGGTTGTGAGCGTTGCCAATCCGATCGAGCAGGAGCAGCGGCGTACGTTTGGCGGCCCATTGGGCGACGACCCGGGCGTCGGGCGCGCGCAGCTTGGGCGCCTCGATCACCGCGACGATGCCGCCGTGATGAATGCTGCCGGAGATTTTCTCCAACTCGGCCGGCGGGACGCAGCGGTAGACCTTGCGCGCGGCGGCCAGCGCCTTGCACAGCGCGCCCACTTTGCGCCCCGTGGCCTCGTCGAAAAACAGGCGTTTGATCGACGCCGGCTCGCGCTCAAAGCGCGAACGCACCGCCACCAGCCCGCACAGGTTCAGCTCTTTGGGATTCGCACTCATGCTATTTTTAAAACAGGGACCAGGATCGGATTTTTACCGCGAATGGACGCCAATGAACGCCCATGGAATCAACCGGATTGAGGCGCGCGGCGGGCGCAGAATGAGCGTCCGTTAGCGTCCATGAGCGGTTAAAAATTCGTGGGGCGTGGCTCCGTTTATTCCCTCACCTCGCCCACCAGGGTGAATTCCTCGCGGTCGTGATAGAGGTGACGGATGCGCACGTTGACCGCGCAGCGGGAAAACACCGAATCCGGGGCGCGCATCTGGGCGAGCAGTGCGAGCGGATCGACCCGGCCGAACTTCAAAATCACCACGAAACGGCGGCACCACTTGTTGGCCAGCCAGGGGGTGATCAGGTTTTCGACCACGTGGTGCGGCTCCTCGACCAGGTCGCAGAACATCCAGTCGAACACCTGGCCGGGGGCTGGGCGGAAGGCGAAAGCGTCCTCCATGCGGTGCTCGATCTTGTAATTGTTATACGCGCCGCCCTTGAGCGGGCCGTTGTCCACCGCGACGATCTTGGCCCCGCGTTTGGAGGCGCTGTAACTCCAGCCGCCGGGAGCGGCGCCGAGGTCGGCCACCGTTTCCTCAAACTGCGGTTCGCGCCCGAGAACGATGTAGGCCTCCTCGATTTTAAGGTAAGACCGAGACGGGGCCTGCTCGTCGTCGGCCATGCGGCGCTGGCCGCCGAAGATCGCCTCGCGGGCAACATAGGCGCGCTTGAAATCGACGAAGAACACATAGAGGCCGCGCACCCGGGCGACGCCGCGCGGCTTGGTGACCACCGCGAGTTTGGCCACCCGGGCCATGCGCTTTTTGAGGTTTTCATAGACCATCTTTTCGACGCCCTTTACCCGCCGGCCGAGACCGTCGAGTTCGGCCGCCTCCTCAAACAAGCAGGGCCATTCGCCCTCGAACCGCTCGGACTTGGCGGTGGTTAAAAACTGCTCGGTGATCTTGGCGGCAAGCGCGTTGACCGATTCGCCGGTGATCTCGACCGGATCGAGCAGCACCAGTTGCGGAAAACACAGGTCGGGCACCCCGGTGGTCGCCAAGTTGCCCTCGGTGCGGACCCAGCCCGGCCCCTGCTCGACCGGCAGGAACCCGCGAGCCCTCAACTCCCCGGCGAGCAAATCCACGAACCCAGGTTGGCAGGTAAAAATCATTAGCGCGGCAGCGTGCGGCGCGGAATCGGCCCCGGCGAGAAATTTTAACAACTCGAAGCCCGACGACCGCTGGCCCTAGAAACCGCCCCCAAGGCTAGCTCCGCGCTCGGCTCGACCGTGTCCTTGATATAATCGGCACCCCTGCCGTTGACGATGGGCGTCCGCGCTCCTTCTCTTTCGCTTTAACCATGAGTGATGCCGTTTCTGCCTGCGTACCCGCAACCGCCACCAAAGCTCCCACCTCCAAGCTGGGGCGCTTGAGCCAGGACATTTGGAGCACCGAGGCGATGAACGACACCTCGGTCCGTGGCCGACTCAAGGCGCTGCTTCGTGTGGGCGCGACGACCGTTAAGGGCGTTATCTATAACAAGATCCCCGTGCAGTCCGCCGCGCTCACCTATTACACCCTGATGTCGATCGGGCCTATGCTCGTGCTCGCCCTGACTTTGGGCGGCTTTATCCTGAGCAAACAGGAGAACGGGCACCAAAAACTCAAAGCGGCCATCTCCTCGGCGATCTACAGCATGGCCCCCCAGACGGGCATCGAGGTCAACACCCACACCGCGGCCGAAACGAGCAGGAGTGACCCCGGCGCCGCCGCTGCCGTCAGCCCTTCGGGCAACGCCCCCCTGCCTGCCATCGGCCCGGGGCAAACCGTGGAGCTAAATCTGGACGGCATGGTCGACAACCTACTCACCCAAGCAGCCAGCGGCGGTGCTTCGGCGGGTGGCCTGCTCATTCTAATTTTCCTCGCGGTGATGATGCTATCCCGGGTCGAAAACGCCTTTAATACCATCTGGAACGTCGCCAAAGGCCGCCCGTGGAAGGACCGCTTTGTTAACTATTTTCTTTTTATGGTGGTGAGCTGCGTTCTAGGTGCGGCCTCGCTGACCATGTTGTCCGGAGCGTCCTTCGCCAAACAGGTCGCCGAACTTCCCCAATGGTTACGCAACCTCCCCGGCCTGGTGCATTTTCTCAGCGGTGCCGGCCCCACCCTGATCTCGATCGGCCTCATGACCCTGCTGGTGGCACTCTTCAACAGGTTTATGCCCAACGCCAAAGTGCGCTGGATACCCGCGCTTGGCGGTGGGCTTTTCGTCGCGGTCATCTTGGTGACCAATCAGAAACTTGGGGCGCTGTACGCGGGCAACGTGGCCAATTTTAACAAGTTTTACGGCTCCTTGAGCATCATTCTTGTGCTGATGTTTGGCATGTACCTGTCCTGGCTTTTTTTATTAATCGGCGGGCAGTTCACCTATGCCCTACAGAACGCCCGAACACTGGCCGCCTACAGCACCTGGGAAGGCCTCTCCGCGCGAACCAAACAAACCCTTTGCTTTGGCTGCCTCATCCTCATCGGCCGGCGCTTCCGCAACAACTCTGAGGCGCCGGATTCGCAAGCCATGGCGGATATGTTGCGCGTGCCTCGGAGCCTGACCGACCAGTGCTTGGCCCGACTCACGACGCTGAACCTCGTGGTGGCCATCCAAGACGGCGATAACAACCCCGACAATGATCGCTTTAGGCCCAATTTCCCGCTGCATACGCGGACCGTGGCTGACCTCAAACACCACCTGGAGTCGTACAACAGCAACGTGGCGATCGACCCCAAACTCCATAGCGATGCCGGTTTAGCCCGCTTCGATGCCACTTACGGCCAATTCACCGAGATAGCCGATGCACGCCTGAGTTTCGAAAGCCTCTTGGCCGAAACCGAACCCCAGACGGCCTGATCGCCCCCCTGCGGTGGCTGCGCCCTGGTACCTTAGTCGACCCTGAAAAAGGCACCTTACGGCATCACCGCCAAAAACTGATCCCGGGATGCCGGGACGAACAAGGAACGCAGCAGGTGGAGTAAACGGCACAAAAAGAAGCCGAGGAGCTTCTGGAAGTTCATGGCGGCGGCACTGAGCAGGG
>JBILBW010000084.1:0-11544 GCA_044353465.1 Rariglobus sp.
CGCCCAGCCTACATTGCAGGCGTTAATGAGAACTTGGGCGATCAAGCGGGAAAGAATTTCGACAAGTTTCATGTCATTATGCACGCAACGATTTCCGCGGACGAGACGCGGCGGGTGGAGAAGCGACTAGCGAATAAGCCGGACCGGGAACGACTCAAAGAGTCACGCTGGGGCCTGCTGAAGAATCCGGTTCATCACACCACTAACCAGGCGCTAAAAAATGCCGGTCTTCTGAAGACCAATTTAACCCGCGTTAAAGGCCAACAAATGAGGCTGATTTTTCAGAAATTAATCCCTTACCGAATGCAGCGTTGGCGCGTCGGAAACTACGCGCTTGGTGCCGTTGGGTACGTTGGGGCGTAGGCCAAAAGGTACTGCCCCGTATCTCCTCTTTTGTTAAAACAGCGGCGATGAGAGAGAGCCACTTACCTAGCATACTCGCCCACTGAACTCATCTTACAACTAACGCCTTCATAGAAGGCCTCCAAAGCGTGTTCACGGCGATGAAGCGTAAGGCCGATGGCTTACGTTCAATCGATAACCTCATTGCCATGCTCTTTCTTCACGTCAGGTCACCTCGCCCTCCACGCTACCCTGTTAAAGTGTCGAAGAACCGTGGCCAACTTTGAGATGAGTTCACCCAGGCGAGGACCCTCGGCCCGGATCAAGCGTAAATCCAGGCGGCACTGACCGGAGCTTTCGCTCTGACGGGTCGCTGAGCGGAGCCGGCGGGGCATTTGCGTAGGCAGCCTGAATTCAAGCCAACGATCGACGTCAGCTTTTTAAAACCCCGGGGCGTATCTTGCTTAACTCACTTCACGCAACCGGTGAATGTGGTGGGGCGGCACCCGCGCCTCGTCCCCATGAGCGGTGCGCACTCGCACCGCGCCGAGCGAATCGAGCCCCTGAAACACCCCACCCCGCACCGCCAGCGTCACCCCGCCGGCCGGCTCCAGCACCACCTTGCGTGGTTCACCCCAACACCGCGTCAGCAACGGCACCAGCCCGGCCAGCCGGCGCCGCCCGAACATCCGCTGGGCCAGCCGAATGGCGCGCAGCAAGGCCGTCACCAGGAGCGCTCGTTCCGGCAGACCCGGAGCGGCCACGTAATCAGCCAGCCGCCCGGCCTGCCCGTACAGCGCCGGATCGCTCATCCAGGGCCGGTTGGTGACATTGAGTCCGACTCCGACCAGCACGGTGTTCGGCCCTCCTTGCTCGACCAAAATACCGCCCACCTTGGCCAGGCCCACCATCAGGTCGTTGGGCCAGCGCAAGCGCACCTGAGTCACCCCGGCGCGACGCAACGCCACACACAGGGCCCAGCCCACCGCGAGCGCAAAGCCGCGCGCGGCCAGCGCATCCCCGTCATAGGGCAGCACTGCGGTAAGATAAACCCCGCCCGGATCGGAAACAAAGCTGCGCTCAGCTTGACCGCGACCGGCACTTTGTTCATCGGCCCAGACCGCCGACCAGGCGGGCAAACTCCGCGCCAGCGCTTGGGTGGATTCCACCTGAGCGTGATGAAAAAGCACCCAGGCGGGGGCGCCCGTCAACGGGAGGCGTAACGCGGAGTGGGCGGGGTAAGACGGGTGCATCGAGTCGTGTGTACGGGCCCCGCTTAGTGCCCGAGTTGAGAAATAAAATAACCGGCCAGCACCGCCGTGGCGATCATACCGGCCACGTTGGGCCCCATTGCATGCATAAGCAGGTAGTTACCTCGATCGTACTTTTGGCCCTCGTTATGGGAAACCCGAGCCGCCATGGGCACGGCAGAGACCCCGGCCGAGCCAATCAGTGGATTGATCTGATGATGAGGCGTGAACAAGTTCATGAATTTGGCCATCAGGACCCCGCCAGCCGTGGAAATGGCGAAAGCGATGACCCCCATAAAAATGACCTTAAGCGTCGCCGGCGCGAGAAAACTCTCGGCCGCCATCGTCAGCCCCACACTCACCCCGAGGAAAATCGTGAGCACATTCACAATCTCGTTCTGGCAGGCTTTTACCAGCCGATCGGTGACCGCGCATTCGCGAAGCAAATTGCCCAGCATCAGCATCGCAATCAGCGCCGAAGAGTCGGGGACGATCAGGATGCAAATCACCATCACCCCGAGACAGAAAAGCAACTTTTCCTGCCGCGACACCGGCCGTAACGCCGGCATGCGGATGAGCCGCTCGTCCTGAGTGGTGAGCAGGCGCAGGATCGGCGGTTGGATTAGCGGCACCAACGCCATGTAACTGTACGCAGCCACCGCCACCGCGCCGAGGAGTTCCGGGGCGAGGCGGTTGCAGACAAAAATCGCGGTGGGCCCGTCGGCGCCCCCGATGATGCTAACGGCAGCCGACTGTTTGGCCGTAAACCCGAGCCAGCCCGAGCCCAGAAACGCGATGAACACCCCGAGCTGGGCGGCCGCCCCCAAAAAAATCGTGCGCGGCATGGCGATCAGCGGGCCGAAATCGGTCAGCGCGCCCAACCCGAGAAAAATCAGAGGTGGAAATAGCTCTAGTTTTATCCCCTGGCTGATGAAATCGAATAATCCGCCGTGGATTCGCTCTACCGTTAAGAGCTGTCGGTCGGTGCCTCGGGCCGCCACGGCAAAGGGGGCAGCCCCATCCGACGCGAGCGAGGAGGGCGGAGGAACCAGCAGTCGGCCTTCAAGCTGAAAGTTCGCACGCTCGTAAACCCCGTCAGGGCGCAGTTCGACTTTGAGAATGCCCCGTGTGGGCAGATTGCCGAGCAGCGCCCCAAAGGCCAGGGGCACGAGCAGGAGCGGCTCGACGTTCTTGGCGATAGCCAGCCACAACAGCAGCCCGGCCACCGCCCACATTACGCCCATTTCCCAGGTGACGAGGCTGAACCCGGTAGTACCCCAAAAGTCCGAGAGCCCTCGCCACATGGTTTTTTTTAACGGATCTGGTGGGAGGCGAAGATCTGCCGCCGCCCCTCGTGGGCCCAATCGTGGCCGGCCACCGGCACGATCGCGTGGATCCGGTAGGCGTCGCGCAGGGTTAACTGCACGGCGGCCGCGATCACCGCGACCAACTCCGGGGATAAATCCGGGGCGAGCGCCGGCGCGGAATCGGCCGGCCGCGCGGCGACCACCGGCGGCATCGGGGCAGCCGGAACTACTTCGGTTAAGGGGACAACGGGAGCGGGGCGCGCCACCGCGGCGGCAGTCGCGGCGGTCTTGACGGCGCAGGCAGCCGAGGCGGCCGCGGCCGCAATCGCGGCCCGTTTGAAGTAAATACCTAACACGGTAATCGCCGCCCAGATCAGTCCGAGGGCGATGAAAACGACCAGGAGTCCATCTAACTGAAACACGATCGAGTCCCCAATACGGAGGGTGGCCGAAATCGTTTTCTGTTCGGAGACGGCGGCGAGGACAAGGGGAGGCATGATGGGAGGGGGGTTAAGGCTTCACGCGGAGGGGTGAATCCACCGGCTCACGCCAAAGAGACCAAAGTGGCCCCTTCCTCGACGCCGTCTCCGGGGTGCACCAGGATGGCGCTTACCTTGCCGGCCTTGGGCGCGTAAACGAAGGTGTTCATCTTCATTGCCTCCAAGGTCAGCAGCTGGGCGCCTTCGGCCACGGCTTGGCCGACTTGCACATCGATGGAAACGACTTTGCCGGAGAGCGGGCTAGGCACGGCGCCCGCGGCGCCAGCCGCTGGAGCGACCGCAGCCGGCCGAGGGGCGGAGACCGGGGCCGGAACGGACACGGAGGCCGAGGTGACCACCGGGGCCGAGTAAAGCGGCGCGGCCGTACTCGCCCCAGGGGCATCGAGCATCTCCACGGAGACTTCGAAGGTTTTACCATCCACGGTTACGCGGAGTTTTTTCATGACTTAAATTTCCAGGTTAACGGTCTGACGTTGGCGATTGGGGGTTTTAAAACGAAGGCGTGGCCGAAAAACTAGCGCCGACGTCCACTCTGCTCAGAGCTTAAAAGCGGACGGGAAGGCTGGCCTACTTCGGAACGCGAGCGGCTGTAGTTCATCCGTTTTAGAGCGGGATGTTACCGTGCTTCTTAGGTGGACGGGTCTCACGCTTCGACAAGGTGTTACGCAGGGCCATGCCGACAATGGCCCGGGTCTGGGCGGGTTCGATCACATCGGTGATCATGCCCTTGCGGGCGGCGGCGAACGGCGAGGAGAATTTGGCGCGGTATTCGGCGGCAAGCTCGGCTTCCTTGGCCTTGGGATCCGCGGCGGCGGCGATCTCGCGCTTAAACAACACCTTGACCGCACCGTCGGCGCCCATGACGGCGATTTCAGCGGTGGGCCAAGCAAACACGGCGTCGGCGCGCATGTCGCTGCTGCACATGGCGAGGTAGGCTCCACCATAGGCTTTGCGCATGATCACCGTGATCTTGGGTACCGTGGCGGAGGCGTAGGCAAAGAGCATCTTGGCGCCGTGGCGGATGATGCCGCCGCGTTCCTGGGCCAAACCCGGCATGAACCCAGGAATGTCCACCAAGGTGACCAAAGGAATGCTGTAGACGTTACAGGTGCGGATAAAGCGGGCGGCCTTATCCGACGAGTCGATATCAAGCGTGCCGGCTTTGACACAGGGTTGGTTGGCGACAATGCCGCAAACGATGCCGTGGATGCGGGCAAACCCGATCACGATGTTTTTCGCCCAGTCGCGCTGCACCTCGAGGAAATCGCCGTCATCAACCAAGCGGTTGATCACCGTCAGGACGTCAAAGGGCGCCTTGGCGTCGGCGGGAACCAGCTCGTTAAACACCGCATCGGGCGACAAATCGAGCTCGGGGGTCACCTTATGCAGGGGGTCGCCGGCGTTGTTGTTGGGCAGGAAGGAGAGCAACTTGCGGGACAACTCGAGGGCGTGCCCATCAGTCTCGGCAACGAAGTGAATGTTGCCGTTGACCGAGGCGTGGACGGCGGCGCTGCCCACCTCGTCCATGGTCACGGTCTGCCCGGTGGCCGACTTGATCACATCGGGGCCGCAGATGAACATCTGGGCGTTGGACTTCGTCATGATGATGAAGTCGGTGAGCGCGGGGCTGTAGGCGGCGCCACCGGCGCAGGGACCGGCGATGATCGAGATCTGCGGGACCAGGCCGGAGGCGAGTACGTTGTGGAAAAACACCTGGCCGTAACCGGAGAGCGACTCGTCGCCCTCCTGGATGCGCGCCCCTCCCGAGTCATTTATCCCCAGAAT
Source organism: Rariglobus sp. (assembly GCA_044353465.1). GTDB lineage: Bacteria > Verrucomicrobiota > Verrucomicrobiia > Opitutales > Opitutaceae > Rariglobus. The sequence continues at coordinate 5,185 of JBILBW010000084.1, forward strand.
GGGCATGCCGACCTTCATTGCGTAATCCATCAGGTCGCAGATTTTTTTGGCATGGATGCGTCCCAGCGAGCCGCCACAGACGGTAAAATCCTGGCTGAAGGCCGCCACCGGACGGCCGGCGACATAACCCACACCGGTAATGACTCCGTCGCCGGGGAACGACTTTTCCTCCAGACCGAAGGCGTGGCAGTCGTGGTCCACGTGCATGCCCCACTCCATAAAGGTGTTGGCATCAAAGAGGGTGAGCAGCCGCTCACGCGCCCCCATCAGCCCCTTGGCGTGGCGGGCTTCGAGTTTATCAAGGCCGCCGGCTTCGTTGGCGATGCGGCGCTTTTCGGCGAGTTGTTCAAGAAAATGAGTGGCAATGGCCATGGTGGTGTTTCTCCAAAAAGGGGATTAGTGGGCGGCTTCGGCTCCGGGCTTAACGGCGCAAAATTCGGTGAGTACGCCGCGGGTGGACTTCGGGTGCAGGAAGGCGACCAGTTTGCCGGCCGCGCCCTCGAAGGGTTCGGCGTGGATCAGACGCACCCCGGTGTCGGCCGCTTGCTTGAGCTGGGCGCCAATGTCGTCGGTGCGAAAAGCGATGTGGTGAATGCCCTCGCCCTTTTCCGCGATGAACTTGGCAATCGGGCTCTCCGGGGAGGTCGGCTCAAGCAGCTCAAGGTGCACCCCACCTGCGTCAAAAAACGCGGTGCGCACCCGCTGGGAAGCGACTTCCTCGCGGCCCAGGCAGGTCAGGCCGAAGGATTTTTCGTAGAGCGGAATCGCTTCGTCGAGCGAACGGACGGCGATGCCGAGGTGGTCGATGGATTGGATCATGGAAGGGGAAGAATTAAGCTGCACGTCTACTTTATCAGGCGGGCAGCAATTGGCTGCGCGCATCTTGTCGTGCAGTGCGCATGCAAGGATTTTTTTACACGAAATAGGGAGCGCGCTGCGGGATGGGTTGGTGCGACAAAGGGATTCGGTGCGGGCACGGCAAAGCTTGCTCCACCGTGGTGGACCTGACGCGCCCGGTGCGGATCGCTGTTTTATGAAATAAAGCCGGCGGCGGCCAACAACCGGCGGGCACCTTCGGGCGCGGGCAACTCGCCCGAACGCACCTGGGCGTCGATCTGCGCGTTGAGGCTGAGGTGGCCGATTTTTTTAACATAGGCCTCGCGCAGCCCTTCAGTGATCAACGCATCCAGCCAGGCTTGGGCCTGATCGCGGCGCCGCGCGGTGAACTCGCTGGTGACCCGGGCTTGACTAAAAAACGCCTGCACCGTGGACCAGGTCTCGTCGATGCCCGCGCCGGTAGCCGCCGAACACGTCAGCACTCGGGGCTGCCAGAGCCCTTCCGGCACGGTCAGATAATGCAGCGCCCGGCCAAACTCCAGCCGGGCGGCCTCGGCCCGGCTGAGGTTGTCGCCGTCAGCCTTGTTCACCACGAGGATGTCGGCTAGTTCGAGAATGCCCTTTTTGATGCCCTGCAACTCGTCGCCGGCCCCGGCGATCATCAGCACCAAAAAGCAATCCACCATGCCGCGCACCAGCACCTCGCTCTGGCCCACCCCGACCGTTTCGACAATCACCAGGTCGAAGCCGGCCGCCTCGCACAACACGATCGATTCGCGAGTGCGCCGGGCGACTCCGCCGAGTTCACATTCGCTGGGCGAGGGGCGGATAAAGGCCGAGCGGCAGCGGGCGAGGTTTTCCATGCGGGTTTTGTCGCCGAGGATACTGCCGTGGGTGATCGGGCTGCTGGGATCGATCGAGAGCACCGCCACCTTTAGGCCCGAGTCGCAAAGGCGCGCGCCCAGCGCGTCGATAAAGGTGCTTTTGCCCGCCCCGGGGGCGCCGGTGATACCCAGCCGCATTGCCCCGCCAGCCTGCGGGGTCAGGATGCGCAACAACTCGTCGGCCAACACCCGGTGGGCGGGGGCATGGCTCTCTACCAACGTGATGCCCCGCGCCAGGGCGCCCCGGTCGCCCGCCCGAATGGCGGCGGCCAACGCCTCGGGCTGATCGACCGGTCGGCGACGAACCACCTGCGGCAGAGCGGCCGGTTCAACCTTCCCGGCGACGACATGCGTGGCAAACTCCCGCCCGGCATCAGGAGGCACCCAATCGGGGCGAGAATCACAGGGGATCATCGGGAGGTGTCAGCGAGTTTAAAGTTAAGCGGAAGCCGAAACAAAGTAGCGCAGACTTCCAGTCTGCTCCCAGCGGAACAGCAGGCTGGAAGCCTGCGCTACTTTGTAGCCGCGGTGATCGCGCTTCAGACCGCAACCTGCGCGGCCAGCTTTTCCAAGACGATGGTGGCCGAACGCGGCACCGGGGTGCCGGGGCCGAAAACAGCAGCCGCGCCGTTGGCATAGAGGAAGCCGTAGTCCTGCGCCGGGATGACCCCGCCCGCCACCACCAGAATGTCATCGCGGCCGAGCGCCTTGAGTTCGGCGATCAGCTGCGGCAACAGGGTTTTGTGACCGCCGGCCAACGAACTCATCGCAACCACATGCACGTCGTTTTCCACGGCGTCGCGGGCGGCCTCGGCGGGCGTCTGGAAAAGCGGCCCGATGTCCACGTCGAAACCCATGTCGGCCATGGCGGTGGCGACCACCTTGGCGCCGCGGTCATGGCCGTCCTGGCCGAGCTTGGCGACGAGGATACGAGGGCGGCGGCCTTCGCGGGCGGCAAACGCATCGGCCAATTCACGGACCTTGCTGACCTCGGACTGGCCTTCGGCATAGGCGCGGTTGTAAACACCCGAACAGGTGCGGATCTGCGCCTGGTAACGGCCGTAAACGGCCTCCAGCGCGTCGGAGATTTCCCCGAGGGTGGCGCGGGCCTGGGCGGCCTCGATGCTGAGGGCGAGCAGGTTGCCTTCGCCGGACTTGGCGGCGGCGGTGATCGCGGCCAGCGTGCGAGCCACGGCGGCGCTATCGCGCTTGGCCTTGAGCTCCTGGAGCTGCTTGATCTGCGAGTCGCGCACCGCGGAATTATCCACCTCTAGAATCTCCATCGGCGCCTCCTGCTCGAGGCGGTGCTTGTTGACGCCCACAATCGTCTCCTGGCCGGAGTCGATCATAGCCTGACGGCGGGCGGCGGCCTCCTCGATGCGCAGCTTGGGCAGGCCGGTTTCGATGGCCTTGGCCATGCCGCCGAGTTTTTCAACTTCCTCGATGTGCGCCCAAGCCTTCTCGACGAGATCGGCGGTGAGTTTTTCGACGTAGTAGCTGCCGCCCCACGGATCGACGACGTTGCAGATGCCCGACTCGGCCTGCAGGAAGAGCTGGGTGTTGCGGGCAATGCGGGCCGAGAAATCGGTGGGCAACGCGATGGCTTCGTCGAGCGAGTTGGTGTGCAAACTCTGGGTGTGGCCCAAGGTGGCGGCCATGGCCTCGACGCAGGTGCGGGCGATGTTGTTGAACGGATCCTGCTCGGTGAGCGACCAGCCCGAGGTCTGCGAGTGGGTGCGCAGCGCCATGGACTTGGCGTTCTTGGGGTTGAACTGCTTGACCAGCTTTGACCAGAGCAGGCGGCCGGCCCGCATTTTGGCGACCTCCATGAACAGGTTTTTACCCTGTGCCCAGAAAAACGAAAGGCGCGGCGCGAAAGCGTCGATATCGATGCCGGCCTTGATGCCGGTGCGCAGGTATTCGAGGCCGTCGGCCAAGGTGTAGGCCAACTCCAGGTCGGCGGTGGCGCCGGCCTCCTGCATGTGGTAACCCGAGATCGAGATCGAGTTGAACTTGGGCATCTTCTTCGAGGTGAACTCGAAAATGTCGGCGATGATCCGCATCGAGGGCAGCGGCGGATAAATGTAGGTGTTGCGCACCATGTATTCCTTCAAGATGTCGTTCTGGATCGTGCCCGCGAGCTGCTCCAGTTTCACGCCCTGTTCGAGCGCGGCGACAATGTAGAAAGCCAGCACCGGCAGCACCGCGCCGTTCATGGTCATGGACACGCTGATCCGGTCGAGCGGGATGCCGGCAAACAGCGCCTGCATGTCGACGATCGAGTCCACGGCGACACCGGCCTTGCCGACGTCACCGACGACACGAGGGTGGTCGCTGTCGTAGCCGCGGTGGGTCGCCAAGTCGAAGGCGACGGACAAGCCCATCTGGCCGGCGGCGAGGTTGCGCTTGTAGAAAGCGTTCGACTCGGTGGCCGTGGAGAAGCCCGCGTATTGGCGGATCGTCCAGGGTTTTAACACATACATGGTCGCGTAGGGGCCACGCAGGTAGGGGGCGATGCCGGCAGTGAAGCCGAGGTGGTCAACGGCGCGCAAATCGCCCGGGCCGTACACCGGCTTGAGCGGGATCTGCTCGATGGTTTTCCAGTCGGCGAGCGCCTTGGTGCCGGAGGCCGTGCTGGCCACGCCCGCCCACTCGGCGGCGGTGTGCGCGGGGGTCGCGGCGAGATCAAGAGTCAGTTTTGTGTAATCAGGGAAGTTCATGGCGGTGGTGGAGGGGGGCCGCTCAGAGGCCGAGTTTGTCGAGGAAACCGGCGAGGACTTTCGCGCAGTTGGCGCGCACGTGGATGAATTCATCGACGCCGGCGTCGGTGAACTGTTTTTGCAGCTCGGGAGTGGCAGGCATGCCGGCCAGGACCACGATCGGAGGCTTGGCCGAGGCTTTGAGCGCCTGCACGGTGGCCGGAACCAGCGTCGGGTAGGTTTCGTCGGTCGAGCAGAGCACAACCACACGGGCACCCGAGACCAAGGCGGCCTGGGCGGCAGCCTCGGGGGTTTCGGCGCTCTTACCCGAGACGGCCTCAAAACCGCCGGCGGCGAAGAAGCCGGCCGAGAACTCGGCGCGGGGCGCGTGCTGTTTGCGCGGGCCGAAGGTGGCTAGGAAAACCTGCGGGCGCACCCCATTTGCGGTGAGGGCCGCCTCGGTTCGGCGGCGGAGCGCTTCGAAAGGCTCGGCGCGGCGGCGGGGGATCAGGCGCCTGACGGTCACCGCCCCGACGAGGGCGCTCGCCGGGGTTTTTCGGCAGCACCCGCAAGTGCCCGAGGCGCAGTGGGGAACGGCCGGCAGTTTTTCCCGCAAATTCGGGTGCAGGTTGGTGCCGATGATGGCATCGCGGCGCGTTTCGACCGCGGCCAGGCGCTCGGCCGCGGTCTTTTCGACCAGCGACTGCGGATAACCCGTGGCCATGGCGGCGGCGAGGCCCCCTTTGCCCTCGATATCTTGGAACAGCGCCCAGGCTTTGGCGGCCAGTTCGTGGGTGAGGGTTTCCACGTAGTAGGAGCCGCCCGCCGGATCGACCACCCGCCCGAGGTGGCACTCTTCGTCGAGGATGATCTGGATGTTGCGAGCCAGGCGGCGGGAGAACTCATCGCCGGGGCGGATCACCTCGTCGAAGGTGCCCACCTGCAAGCCGGCGCAACCGCCGACGATGCCGGCGAAGGCCTCGGTGGTGGTGCGCAGGAGGTTGTTGTGCGGATCGAGCACGGTCTTGTTCCAGCGGGTGGTGCGTCCGTGGCAGACGAGCCGCTGGGCGGCGGCACCGCCCCCAGCTGCCTCAACCACCCGCGTCCAAAGGAGGCGAGCGGCGCGCAACTTGGCGATTTCCATAAACAGGTGGGAACCCAGCGCGTAGGTGAAGAGGAAGCGCGGCGCCGCCTGGTCGGCGCTGAGTCCGCGCTGGTTCATGGCACGCAGGTAGTCGACGCCGGTAGCGAGGCCCAAGCCCAGTTCCTGCACCGCGTTGGCACCGGCCTCGGCCCACTGCGCGGCGTTAACACCGAAGATACGTAGATCGAGGCCGTCGGTGCGCACCCGGCTTTCGAGTAACGCCATCTCGTCGTAGGCCTTTTCTAGCGATACGGGCAACATTCCGGCGTTAAGCCACTCGCCGAGTGGGTCGGCCAAAATGGCACCGTGCAAATCCGTCGCGGGCAGGCCCTGGCGTTTCAGCCACGAGGTGAGCAAGGTGAGGATTGCTCCGGCTGCGACCCCGGCCTGGGCAAACACGGGCACGGCCGAAAGATCCACCCCGCGCAAGGCGCGATCCACGTCGTTGACCCCGTTGAGCGCAAGACCGCACTCCGTGGGCAGGCCCGCTTTGGTCGGGTCAAGCCCGAGCCGAACCGCCGGTTGGAGCGGAAGGCTCACGGCGTTCTGGCCGCTCTTGAGATCGTGGAGCAGCGCCGCGTTAAACGCCACCGGGTCGGTGCCGTCGGCTTCCTGGCAAATGTGCCAGCCCTGGGTGCGTTGCCCCAGGGGATCGCTGCCGCGGGTATAGGGCGGCAACCCCGGCCAGCTCTCGGGCAGCTGGGCGGTGTCCTCCTGGGTGTAAATCGGGCGCAGGTCGATGCCCTCGTAGGTGCGGGTGATGAGTTTTTTCTCAAATGGCGCACCCTCGAGGGAT
>JBILBW010000200.1:0-3644 GCA_044353465.1 Rariglobus sp.
AGAAAATGCGTGACGATCCCGTCGAGCCGCAGCACCTCGTCCTGGCAGATGCGAATCGACTCGGCCAGCGAGGCGGTTTCCTGATCGCGGGCGGCGCTCTTGAGCTTCTTCAGCCGACGCTCAATGAGCTGCAAGTGAATGGTGAGCGAATTGAGCGGGTTACCCAATTCGTGGGCGACCCCGGCCGCCAAAAGCAGGATCGAAGAGGTGCGCTCGTCTTCGATGCGCGCCTCGGTGGTCTTTTTGTCGCGGGTGATATCGGTGAGAATCACCGCGAAGCGCCGCTCAGGACCGTCGCCTTCGCTGGAAAACGGCACCATGTAGAGCCGTACGGTGCGAGGCTCCGGGTAAGTCAGCTCGATCTCGCGGGTCACCACCGGCAGTACGGGCGCGGGGTCGGCCAGCGAGGCCTCCAGCGAAGGCCGCAGCCCGGGGACCAGTCGCCAGAGCACCTGGTCCGTGAGATCATCCTCGGCTTGGCCGATCAGCCGATGGGCCGAGGCGTTGGCGTAGTCGATCACCCCGTCGGCATCGATCACGAGGACGCCCTCCTGCAAGGTGTTGAACACGTTCTCAAATTGGCTGCGTTCGCGCGCGAGGCGCTGCACCAGATTGGTCAAATTGGTCGGGTCGAGCGAATCGAGTCGCCCGAGCACACGATCAAGCGAGGTGTTTTTTATACCGGCCATGAGGATAAACCGTTCAACAATTCTGAGGTTAGTCGGCGAACAAATCGACCTGGCCGGGATCGACGCGGGCGGCGAGCAGCTTGCGCAAAAACATCTCGCGGTGCTCCGGGCAGCGCCCCTGCCGGAGCACGGCCTCGCGGTGCTCCTCGGTTCCGTAACCCTTGTGCTGGGCGAAACCGTAGCCGGGGAAACGCTCGTCGAGCGCGGTCAGCATCCGGTCGCGGGTCACCTTCGCGATGACCGAGGCCATGGCGATGCACAACGAGCGCCCATCGCCGCCGACCACCCCAAGGTGCGGATAAGGGAAATGTTTCAACGGCAGCCCGTCCACAATGATGCGCGCCGAGACCATCGGCTGATAGGAGGCCACCTCGTCAGGCGAGGAAAACAGGTCCGGCTCCTTGGCGGGCGGGGCAAAAGCGTGGGCCGGGTGAATCCGCTCGAGGGCGCGGCGCATCGCCAGCTTGGTGGCACCCAAAATATTGAACTGCTCGATCTCGGCCACGTCGGCCACCCCGTAGGTGGCGTGGATTTGCCCTTCGGCCATGAGCGCCTCGAAATCCAGCCAGAGCGCGTCGCGCTCGCTGGCGGTGAGCTGCTTGGAGTCGTTGATGCGGCGGGCGTTTTCATCGGCCCAGCGGCTGTCGAGAAACGCTGGGGTGACCAGCACCGCGCCAGCCACCACCGGGCCGGCCAGCGCTCCGCGGCCAGCCTCATCGACCCCGATCAATTCGGCAAAGCCGGCGATCTGCTTGAGATCGTAACCGCGCAGTTGGCGTCGCTTTCCTGACATACGAGTACGGCGCTGGGGTTAATCGCGACCGAAGCCGAAGCGCTCCTTGGGCTCGGGTAGCGGCATTTCGTCGAGTTTGCCCGCCTCCTTGACCACCTCGTAGGCGGTGCGGAAATGAAGTTTGGCCACGTCCTTGAGCGCGTGCACGCCGAGCTGGCTGATGATGTCGAGAGCCTGCTTTTTCACCAGCGGGCCGGCGCCCTTTTGGAGTTTGAAACCAACCAGCTTGGAGAGCTGGTTCATCTGGCGGACAAACTCGGCGCGGGCCACGATCGAGGCGGCCGCGACCACTGGGTCGGACTCGGCCTTGGTGCGCATGCGCAGCTCGAAGTTTTCCACCTTCTTTTTCGCCAGTTCGCGCTGCACGAGAGGCTGCTCGGTGAACTGGTCGAGCAGGCCCCACTTGACCGGTTTCTCGGCCAGCGCCTGGGAGAGCGCGGTGCCGTGCAGCCAGGCGAGAAGCAGGTTGAGGTTGGCGCGGGGGCGGGCCATCAGCTCGTTGTACTTGGGCATGCCGCAAAAGCAGACTTTGACCGCCACCCCGGGGGTGTTGCGGATCAGATGGTCGAGTTCGAGAATCTTGCTCTCGGTCATTTTTTTGGAGTCCTGGGCGCCGGCCTTGCGCCAGGCCTCAATCATCGACTTCTGGCCGATCACGGTGGCGGCGATCACCGGGCCGAAAAAGTCGCCCTTGCCGCTCTCATCGAGACCGGCGTGGGCCTCGAACCAGTCAGGATTGAGCACCTCGTCGTAGCCGAGTTTGGCGGCCTGGGTGACTTCGGGTTCGAGCACGTCGCGCACGAAGTCCTCGGTACCCTTGCCGGCGAGTACGAGCTTACCGCTGGTATAGGCGGTGAGGTTGAGCTTGAGCGCCTCGGCCTTGTAGGCGAAGCGGGTGTAAGCCACGGAAAACGGGGTCCAATGGCGGGCCTCGCAGATCGCCCGCAACCGCTCCATCTGGGTGTCATCCAGTTTGATCGTGTAACTACTGAGTTTCTTGGGTTGGTCGGAGTCGGCGTCCGGCGTTTTGAACATGACAACATTGGCCAGCAAAAGTGGGCAAAGGACAAAAAGAATCTTCGCTGGCTTCGTGCGGGTTTTTGCGCCTTCTGAAGGGCTTTCCCGTGCCCGCCTCCCTGATACCGCAAACCACCGAATTTCAACGCGAGCTGCTTGGCTGGTACCGCCACCACCGGCGAGCGCTGCCGTGGCGCGACGCGCCCTCGCTCTACAAAACCGTGGTCAGTGAGTTCATGCTGCAGCAAACGCAGGTGAAAACCGTCCTGCCCTACCTCGCCCGCTGGCTGGAAATCTTCCCCGATTTCGCCGCGCTGGCCGCCGCCACCGAAGAGCAGGTCGTGAAAAACTGGGAAGGCCTCGGCTACTACACCCGGGCGCGCAACCTCCACAAACTCGCCCGAGCCCTGATCGCCCTGCCCGCTCCGCCGCGCACCCGCGAGGCCTGGCTGGAGCTGCCCGGGATCGGCCCCTACACCTCAGCGGCGATCACCAGCATCTCCTTCGGCACTCCGGCCGCGGTGGTCGATGGCAACGTGGTGCGCATCCTCACCCGGCTCACCGCTGACGCCACCGCGTTTCGCGACAGCGCCGCAGCCTCCAAGGCGCTCGCCCCGCTGGCCGAGGCGCTCCTCAACCGCGCCGAACCCGGCGACCACAACCAGGCGATGATGGAGCTCGGCGCGACCGTATGCCACCGCCGCAGCCCGCTCTGCACGATCTGCCCGGTGCGCCCGTTCTGCGCCGCCAGCCGGCGCGCCGAGCCCGAACTTTATCCCCGCCTCGCCCCCAAACAAATCGAACAGATCGCGGTCGCCCGGGTGTGGTGCCACCAACGGGGAAAACTGTTGTTGCACCGCACCGCCGGCGACGCCCGCCGCCTGGCCAACCTCTACGAGTTGCCCACGCCCGAACACGCGGGCTTGGACGCGGGGTTTTTCGGCGACGCCGCGCCCCTCCTGAAGAAAAAACGCGGCATCACCCGCTTCGCCATCACCGAGAGCATTTACGCGGTGGCGGCAGCCCAACTGACGCGCGGCGCGGCCGGGCGACCCGGTTTGGAGTGGGTCACGCTCGACGAGTTGGCCACGATCACCCTGTCGGGCCCGCACCGCCGCTGGGTCACCGAGTTGTTGGCCACCCCG
>JBILBW010000201.1:0-3640 GCA_044353465.1 Rariglobus sp.
TGTTAAACAGGGGGGGGCGGTTAGGCCTTGGGAGCGGCGACCTTCTTGCGGGGGGTGGCGGCGCTTTTCTTGGCGGAGGCGGCGATGTCGGCCTCGGAGACCTCAACGGAGGACGGGATGGAGACCTTGGAGAGGTCAACTTCGCCGGCTTCGTTGGTGGCGCCAACGGATGCGGCCATCTCGGAGGAGACGGCGCGCAGGTCGGCCTGGCCGCGGGTGTTGCGGCGGCTGTCGCGCTGAGCCAGACCGCTCTGAACGGCCTCGATGACGGTGTCGACGATGATGCGGATCGACTTCACGGCGTCGTCGTTACCGGGGATCGGGTAGGCGAGCTGGGTGGGGTCGGAGTTGGTGTCGACCAGGCCGACGCAGGGGATGCCGAGGCGCTTGGCTTCGGCGACGGCGATCGCTTCCTGGTGGGCGTCGAGGACGAACACAGCTGAAGGCAGGTTCGCCATGTCGACGATGCCGGAGAAATTCTTGTTCATGCGCACCATCTCGCGCTTGATGGCGGACTCTTCCTTGGAGGAGAGCTTGGCCAGCTCGCCGGAGGCTTCCAGCTGCTGGAACTTCTTGAACTTCGCGATGGATTTTTTGACCGTGGCGAAATTGGTGAGGGTGCCGCCGAGCCAGCGGTCAACCGCGAAAGGCTGGTGGGTAGCGATGGCGGCCTCGCGGACGATTTCCTGGGCCTGGCGCTTGGTGCCAACGAAGAGCACGTTACCGCCGCCGGCGACAGTTTCCTCGAGGAAACTGTAGGCCTTCTGGAGCAGCTCGTGGGTCTTGCCGAGGTCGATGATGGTGATGCCCTGGCGGTGGTCGAAGACGTAGGGCTTGGAGCGCGGGTTCCAGCGCTTGGTCTGGTGGCCAAAGTGGACGCCTGCGTCGAGGAGGTCTTTAGGAGTTACGTTCATGGGAGTTGATCTATGTTATCTGCCTGAAACACAGGTCGGCCAGAGGGCCGCCTTGCGATCGAGAGATGAGTGAGGTTGGTTTTCCTCCACCCGGAATGGGCGAAAGAGCGCAAGAGATCAGAGAGCGGCTGAAGGGCTGGCAAGCGGAGAATCCAACTTTTTTAAAAAAGGCCGTTGACAGGGCGCACTGCGCGATAATGGTCTGCTCTTCCCACTTATTGCAGGGTGGAGCAGCCCGGTAGCTCGTCAGGCTCATAACCTGAAGGTCGTTGGTTCGAATCCAACCCCTGCACCCAATTTTAGCCCTTTAGACCCGTTCTATAGGGATTTTTTGCGCCTAGTTACGAATTTGGGGGGACTTCGCTAAGCTAAATGCGACTTCCTGCAACCGGGTGCGACATGGAGCCCTATTCGCCGTAGTTCTCGACGTAGTTTTCGAGGCCCCGGGATGGACGGTTCGCTCACGAGGCTGGACCACGAATTTGTCGGAAGAGGGCAGGGGGGCGCGCTTTTTTGCCGTCCACCCGGCGCAAAATTTTAGCAGCCGGTTTTTTTTGCCCATGGAAAAAATGGCCGTGCGCTCGGTTATTCGCCGGCAGCGGCATGGAGTTTAGCCGCTTCAATGTTGGTATTTGTGGCTTGGGCGGCCTACCGACCCAGGGTCCGCCATAACACGGCTTGTGGCAATGGGCGGGGTCTCATCAGTGGGAGGTACGGCCGAAAGCGGGTTGTATCCCATGACTAGGGCAGCGGGGGCCACTTCTGTTTCACTTGGGTGTCCAGGTGAAGAGCGGTTGCCGCGAGGCCGATTAGTGCATGATTGACGGGGCTTTGTGCTTTGGCGCCATAGGCGCCTGTTCCTATTTCGGCTACCGCTTGCTTTGTGCCCGGACCAGCCTCTCCGAAACCACCATTGTTCCGGAACCTAGGATTGGCGCGCGGGAAGGGCTAAAATGCAGGAGACGCGCGGGTTTTCTCAGGTAGCTGCCGGGTTGGGCTTAAACCCACAGCGGGTTAAATCCCATCACCAAGGGATCGAACCTGGCTTCGTTTGTATCCGGGTACCGGATCGACCACGCGGTCGTTGATGCGTCTGCCCCGGGGCTTCAAGCGCCATGGCACCACCCCCTGTTTCGCCGCGCAGATGCCAGCGGATCGCGAGCTTCACCTGATCCTAAACAACTACGCCGCCCACAAACACGCTAAGGTCAAAGCCGGGCTCGCCAAACACCCTCTTTGCCACCTGCACTTTACCCCAACAAGCACCTCGTGACGCACCAAGGTGGAGCGCTTCTTCCGCGACCTTTCCCCTCGGCGCCTGCGCGACGGCCTCTTCCATAGCGTATCAAACTTAAAGCCGCTAAAGGCCTACATGGCCTCCAAAGATGTCGCACCAAAACCTTTGTGGGGATAGCCTTAGCCTCCGATATTTTTACCAAAGTTTTCCGTGCTTCTGCCTCTCTAAGCGTTTCGGCATTAAAGGCGTACTCCACTTGTTCCTGTTACGCTTTCAGGCTGGGAACACCGAGTAGCAGCTCGGCTTCGCTCCGTAAGGTTTTGGCGCCTTTTGCTGCCGAGCTGGAGCCCGGCGATCTCGTCCGGCAAAGGCTGTCTGTTTTTCGGTTTGTGCCCGCAGCGAATACTCGTCCGAATCCCCCTTTTTCTCCAACCATGTCGATCAACGCCACTCCGCTCCGCACCCTCGATCCCGAGATCCACTCGGCCCTCGCCGCCGAGTTTTCCCGCCAGCAGAGCCACATTGAGCTCATCGCTTCCGAAAACTTCACCTACCCGGCCGTGATGGAGGCCCAAGGCAGCGTGCTGACCAACAAATACGCCGAGGGTTACCCCGCCAAGCGCTGGTACGGCGGCTGTGAGCACGTTGACAAGATCGAGCAAATCGCCATCGACCGCGCCAAGCTCCTGTTCGGGGCCGAATACGCCAACGTCCAACCCCACTCCGGCTCCCAAGCCAACACCGCCGTTTACTCCTCGGTGCTCACCCCCGGCGATAAACTGCTCGGCATGAATCTGAGCCACGGCGGGCACCTCACCCACGGCAACCCGGCTAACTTTTCCGGCAAACTCTACAACTTCGTTCAATACGGCGTGCGCGAAGACACCGGCCTGATCGATTACGACGAACTCGCCGCCATTGCCCTGCGCGAAAAGCCCAAGATGATCACCGTAGGCGCCTCCGCTTACTCGCGTCTGATCGACTTCGCCCGCATGGGTGAAATCGCCCGCTCGGTCGGCGCCTACCTGTTTGCCGACATCGCCCACATCGCCGGCTTGGTGGCCGCCGGAGTCCACCCGTCGCCCTTCCCGCACGCCGACTTTGTGACGACCACCACCCACAAGACCCTGCGCGGTCCCCGTGGCGGCCTGATCCTCGCCAAGGCCGTGCACGCCAAAGCGCTCGATTCTTCCGTATTCCCCGGCACTCAGGGCGGCCCCCTCATGCATGTGATCGCGGCCAAGGCCGTGTGCTTTGCTGAATCGCTCAAGCCCGAGTTCAAAGCCTACGCCCAGCAGGTGGTGAAAAACTCCCAAACCCTCGCCGCCGCCTTTGTGCAACGCGGCTACAAGCTGGTTTCGGGCGGCTCCGACAATCACCTCTTCCTGGTCGATCTCCGCCACAACCTGCCCGAGCTCACCGCCAAGAAGGCCCAGGAGACGCTCGATCTCGCCCACATCACGCTCAACAAAAACACGGTGCCCTTCGA
>JBILBW010000085.1:0-11492 GCA_044353465.1 Rariglobus sp.
TGCGATTCCTCAAGCAGATCGACGCGTAGACGCCAGCGGATCGCGAGCTGCACCTGATCGTCGACAATTACGCCACCCATCAACACGCCAAGGTCAGAGCCTGGCTCGCAAAACACCCCCTTTTCCACCTGCACTTTACCCCTACAAGCGCATCGTGGCTGAACAGGGTGGAAAGCTTCTATCGAGTCCTGACCACTCGTCGTTTGCGCTACGAAATCTTCCATAGCGTAGCTGAACTCAAGGCAGCCATAGCCGCATACATCGCCTCTCACAATCTCTCGAACCCTTTATCTGGACTGCCTCAGCCTCTGTTATCCTCGCCAAAGTCGCCCGTGCGCATGCCTCACTCGTTAAGTTGCGAAATTAACGGCGAGCTACACTAGCCCCTGCGATGGAAGAACTGTGTCGGAGCTCCGGCTCGGCTCTGTGCCCCCCCCCTCCGAGAGTCCGTTGTTCGATTTTAAATACACTATAATTGTCGAAGTGCCGTCCATGAGTGGGTAACGGCCTCGACTGATCTCATTTCCGCGCAGCCTTAATCTGCTCGGTGATCTGGATGGCCACCTCGAGTGCGGTTTTGGCCAGCACCGCGCCCACTTTGGGCTGGGTGAGCTCCGCCACGCTTTCGGCGAAATGCTGCAACTCCAACTTCAGCGGCTCGTCCTTCTCAATCGGGATTTCCTGGACCGGGATCGAGCTGGCGTCGCCCGCCTTGGCCAGGCCGACCTTGAGCTTCACCCCGTAAGCAATCAGGTCGTTCTTTTTCACCAGGTGGCCTTTCTGGTTCATGAAATCGAGCGACAGGTAGGCGTTGTCCTGAAAAATGCGGATCTCACGATTCTTTTTCAGGCTCATCCGGCTGGCGCTCAAATTGGCCACACAGCCGCTCTCAAACTCGATGCGGGCGTTGGCGATGTCCTCGGTCTTGGACAACACGCTGATCCCCACGCTGTCGATTTTGCGGATCGGCGACTTGGCCAGCGCGAGGACGATGCCGATGTCGTGAATCATCAAATCAAGGACCACGCCGACCTCAGTACCTCGCGGGGTGTAGGGGGCGAGGCGCTCGGCGGTGATGTAGCCGGGGCGGTCGATGTGTTTCTCCATGAAACTCATTACCGGGTTGAAGTGCTCGATGTGGCCGACTTGGACGATGCAGTCGTGGGCCTTGGCGGCGGCGAGCACGCGCTCGGCTTCTTCGAGTGTGGCGGTGATCGGCTTTTCGATCAGCAGGTGGCATTTTTGTTCGAGCAGGGGGATGGCCACCTCGGCGTGTTTGTCGGTGGGCACGACCACGGAGACGGCGTCGCAGGCCGCGCCGAGCTCGGCGATGGAGGCGAAGCGGTGGCAGTTGTACTTGGCGCAGATCTCCTGGGCGCGCTCGTCGTTGGCCTCGTAGATGCCCATGAACTCGACATTGGGCAACGTGGAGTAAATCCGCGCGTGGTGCTGCCCGAGCGAGCCGACGCCGACGACGCCACACTTAACCTTGGGTTTGGGGGAGGAGAAAAAGCTCATGGGATTAGGGAGAGGATGGGACAGCAAAAGGATCGAAGAGTGGCGCAGACTTCCAGTCGGCCTGAGTTCCGCGAAGGCTTAGGAGCAGACTGGAAGTGTGCGCTACTCCGCCGGTCAATCGTTAGTTCATCGCAGGGCCCCTTCGTGCATGAACAGCGCGCGGGCGGTGCGGGCGGCGTGGGCGGCGTTGTGGGTGACCAAAACGAACGCGATCTTCCGCTCACTGCATAGGCCGAGCAGCAGGTCGATGATCAAATCGCCGGTTTTCTCGTCGAGGTTGCCGGTCGGCTCGTCGGCGAGAATCAGGCGGGGGGCATTCATCAAGGCGCGGGCCACGGCGACGCGCTGGCGTTCACCACCGGAGAGTTGCGAGGGCAGGTGGTGGGCGCGCGCGGCTAGACCGACCTGGGCCAACAGCTCGCGGGCGTGAGCCTTTTCGGCGGCGCCGACTTTGCCCGCCACCCGCGCGGCCATGAGGACGTTGCCCAACGCGTCCAGCTCGGGGATCAGGTAAAACGACTGGAATACCATCCCCAAAAACCGCGCCCGTCGAGCGGCCCCGGTGTCGGTCGAGCCGGCCCACCTCACGCTGCCGGTGTCGGGCGCGTCGAGCCCGGCGAGCAGGTGGAGCAAAGTGGATTTGCCCGAGCCGGATTCACCGCGGATGGAAACACTCTCGCCGTCGCCCACCGCCAGGCTGACGCCGCGCAAAACCTCGAGGCGGCGCTCGCCGCTGAGGAACGTTTTGGTCAGCCCGGAGGCTTCGAGGAGCAGGTCACTCATTGCGCAGGGCCTCCACAGGTTTGAGGCGCGAGGCGCGCCAGGCGGGGAAAATGCCCGCCACGGTTGAGATCACGATCGTGCCCACCACGATCACCACCAGGTCGGCCGATTCCATGTGGGCGGGGACTTTGCTGAACTGATAAAACCGCTCCAGCGTTTCTTGGCTGCCGGTCAGTTTGGTGAAGAGGAGCAGCAGGTCGTTGCGCACCTGTAAAAACCCGAAGCCGATCGCCAGGCCGCCGGCGGTGCCAATCAGCCCGATGAGGAAACCCTGGACGCAGAAGCAGGCGGCGATTTCGCGGGGGCGGCCGCCGAGCGCGCCGAGCAGGCCGATCTCGCGGGTCTTGCGCACCACCGTGGTTAAGAGCGAGCTCATGATCGAAAACGAGGCGACCAGGATGATGAAAAGCAGCAGGATCGAAACCAGGTTTTTCTCCATCTGCAGGACGAAGAGAAACTCACTGTTGGCCTCGATCCAGGAGCGCGCGGTGGTCTCGGTCTGCTTGGGCAACACGGCGTTGATGCGCGAGGCCATCAGGTCGGCATCGAGTCCGTCGGCCACTTTGACGTTGAGCCCGTGGACGGCGCCGCCGAGCCCGTAGAGGTCCTGCATGCGCCGGAGGGTGACCAGCACGGTGTTGCTATCGAGCTGCTGGTGGCCGATCTCGAAAATCCCCACCACCACCAGCTCTCGGGGGAGAAACACCTCGTCGTTTTTGAGCCGCTCGATCAGCAGGGGCGACGAGATCGTGACCTTGCTGCCCAGCACCACGCCCAGCGAATAGGCCAATTGCGAGCTGAGGATGACCGTGTCGTCGTCGAGTTCGTCGAGCCGGCCGACGCGGATAAAGCGGTTGAGCGGGATCACGCCGTTCACCCGGTTGACGTCGATGCCCTGGATAATGGGGAAGGCGGGTTTGCGCCCATATTCGAGCATGCCCACGCCCTCGGCAAACGGGGTGACTCCTAGTACGCCCGGGACTTTGGCAACCGTTTTGATCAGCGCCTCGGGCTGTTCGATCAAGGCGCGGGCGCGAATCTGCACATCGCCTTGGGTGTCGATGATCATGCGGCGGATTTCGTAGCCGAAGCCGCCCATCACACTGTTAGTCACCACCAAGGTGGCCACACCCAAGGCCACGCCGAGAATCGAAATCGCGGTAAAAAACGATAGCCGCTTGCCGCTCGGGAAAAGCTGCTTGAGGGCGAGGTAGAGGTACCAGGGCATCGGGAGGTCGGCAGGGCGAGGGGAGTCGGAAACCGGAGGGTTACACAGAGGGAACGAGAGGTGGCCCAGAGAGCACGGAGGATTCGGCAACAGCGGGCGGGGTTTTAGCGGGCGCCATAAATTTTGGTCTCCGTGTCCTTTGAGTCTCCTCTTGTGCCCTCAGTGTAACGTTTCAGGAGCCCGGCCGCAGCTGCGGGTAAAGGATCACGTCGCGGATGCTCTCGGCGCCGGTGAGCAGGATGCACAACCGGTCGATGCCGATGCCCATGCCGCCCGCCGGCGGCATGCCGTGCTCGAGGGCGAGCAGGAAGTCGTGGTCGATCTTCTGCTGCTCCGCGCCGGCCTGGGCTTCGAACATGGCGCGCTGCACGTCGGGGTCGTTCTGCTCAGAGTAGGCGGGCGCCACCTCCATGCCGCCGATGATCAGCTCAAACACGTCGATCGTGCTCGGGTCGTCCAAGGTGATCTTGGCCAGGGGACAGAGCTCCTTGGGAAGGTGGGTGACGAAGGTCGGCTGGATCAGGGTCGGCTCGATGAGTTTACCGAAAATCTCGTTGGTCAGCTCGTAGTCCTCCCACTTCGGGTCGGCGTAAAGGCCGAGCTTTTGCAAACCGGCGATCTTCTCGGCCTTGGTGCGACTGAACCACGCGGTGTCACCGGTTTTCTCGATGAGAAGGTCCTTGTACTTCACCTCGCGCCAGGTGCCGCCGAAGTCGATCATCTCGCCGCTGGCGGCGTGTTTGATCTGGGTGACGCCGAGGACGTTTTGGCAGAGCGAGCGCAACAGGTCCTGCACCATCGTCATCATGCCGCGGTAGTCGCTGTAGGCCTGGTACACCTCGAGCATGGTGAACTCGGGGTTGTGGCGGCGGGAGACGCCCTCGTTGCGGAAGTTGCGCCCGATTTCGAAAACCCGGTCGTAACCGCCGACGAGCATGCGCTTAAGGTAAAGCTCCAGCGAGATGCGCAGGACGAAGTCGACGCCCAGGGTGTTGTGGTGCGTCTGGAACGGGCGGGCGGCGGCGCCACCGGCGATCGCCTGCAAAACGGGGGTTTCCACCTCGAGGAACTGGCGGTCCTCGAGGAAGCGGCGGATGTGCGAAACAATCTTCGAGCGGGTGATCAGGCGGTGGCGCGACTCGGTGTTTACGATCAGATCGAGGTAACGCTGGCGGTAGATCTGCTCCGAGTCGGTCAGGCCGCTCCACTTTTCGGGCAGCGGCCGCAGGGCCTTGGAGACGAGGGTGAACGCGTCCACGCGCACGGTGATCTCGCCGGTCTTGGTTTTAAAGAGCGTGCCGGTGACCCCGATGATGTCGCCCAAGTCGAGGGACTTCTTGAAGACTGAGTAGCGCTCCTCGCCGAGCACGTCGCGGCGGAAGTAGAGCTGAATGGGGCCCTGTTGGTCTTGGATTTTGACGAACGAGCTGCCGCCCTGCACGCGGAAGGTGATCAGGCGGCCGGCGACGGTGACCGTGACGGTGTTATCCTGCTCTTCGACGTAGAGCGCCTTGGCCTCCTCGGAAAAGTGGGTGGGGGCGACTTGAGCGCGGAACGGGTCAAAGCCACCGGCGCGCATCTCGGCCAGTTTCTGGCGGCGCACCGCATGCTGGTCGTTGGAAATATCGGTCAGGGATGTCTCGCTCATGGAAAAAATAAAAACGTGAGGAGCGCCCCAACCCTGCGCAAACGGAAACTGCGGGCGTGACAATCGCAGTGACCCACGTCGCCAATCCTACTCGTTCTCGGCAGCCGATGCCGATCTGGAACTCGGCGCTCCATTGGGGCGCACTCGGCACCCGCCCACTTAGGAGGTTTTTAAATGTTTCCCAACGCCCAGCCCCCGCCCAAGGTTCGCGCCATGGCCGCGCCCACATCACCCTCCCCCACTCCCCTGCCCGCGCCGACCGCCGCGACGGTCGTGCTCGACTGGGGCAGAACCCGCTATGAAGCCGCCTGGAGCGCCCAGGACGAATTGGTGGCCCGCCGCATCGCCGGGGAGATCGGCGACACCCTCGTGTTCACCGAACACGAACCCGTTTACACCGTGGGTCTGCGCAGCGGCGCGGGCGCCCACTTGGTCTGGGCCGCCGAACACCTTGCTCGCGAGGGCATCGAGGTGGTGAAAACCAACCGCGGCGGCGACATCACCTACCACGGTCCCGGCCAGCTGGTGGGTTATCCGATCGTCGACCTGGCCGCCCGCAAGGACCTCCACGAGTACCTGCGGCTGCTCGAACAGGTGCTGATCAACACCGTCGGCGGCCTCGGCCTGGAGGCCACCCGGCGCGAAGGCAAAACCGGGATTTGGGTGGGCACGCGCAAGATCGCCGCCATCGGCGTGGCGGTGCGCCGCTGGGTCGCCTACCACGGCTTCGCGCTCAACGTGCAGCCCGACCTCGCCCATTTCCAAGGTATCGTCCCCTGCGGCATCAGCGCGACCGAGGGCACCGTCACTTCGCTGCGGGCCGAACTCGGCCACGACCTCGACCTCGCCAGAGTCAAAACTTTGCTGGCCAAGGAATTTAACGCCCTCTGGCCCGGTTTCAGCCCACCCGCGCCCCACCGGTAAACGACTGCACCGACCGGGACCCGGCCAAAAAATTAGCGACCAAGAGCGTGCAATGACGGTTAAAACCGTTTTGATCCACGCCTTTCACCGATGGAAGACACCTCGCGCAAACCCTCCTGGCTCCGAGCCAAACTGCCAACCGGTCCGGGCTACGCCGCCGTGCGCAAGCTCGTCGAGGACACCTCGCTGCACACCGTTTGCCAAAGCGCGCAGTGCCCCAATCTGGGCGAATGCTGGTCGCGGGGCACCGCCACCGTCATGATTCTGGGCAACATCTGCACGCGCTCCTGTAACTTTTGCGCCATCCAGACCGGGCGCCCCACCGAGCTCGATCTCGGCGAACCCGCGCGCGTGGCCGAAGCGGTGGCCAAAATGAACCTGCGCCACTGCGTGATCACCTCGGTGGCCCGCGACGAGTTGAAGGACGGCGGCGCCGCGGTCTGGGCGGCGACCATTCGCGCCGTCAAACACCGTAACCCGGACACCGCCATCGAGGTGCTTACCCCCGACTGGAAGGGCCAAATGGAGCACCTCGATACCGTGCTCGACGCCAAGCCGGACATTTTCAACCACAACCTCGAGACGGTGGAGCGGCTGCAAAAGCCGGTGCGAGTTCAGGCCCGCTACGATCGCTCCCGCTCCGTTCTCCAGCATGCCAAAGCCCGCGGTTTCACCACCAAGACCGGCATCATGCTTGGACTTGGTGAACGCGAGGAGGAAATCGAACAAACCCTGCGCGACATCGCCGCGGACAAAACCGATATCCTCACCATCGGCCAATACCTCCAGCCGACCCCGCAGCACTGGAAAATAGCCCGCTGGGTCCACCCCGACGAGTTCAAGCGCTGGAAGGAATTCGGCCTGGCGATCGGCATCGGGGTGGTCGAAAGCGGCCCGATGGTCCGATCCAGCTACCATGCCGACGAACAGTCCCAGAAATACACCGGGGTCGAACACCTCAACAACGCCAACGCCCTGAGCGGCACCTGAGCGGCGCAAGGCCGCCCGCCCCTGCTACCGAATGCCCGGAGACGGCGCCGGGACGGCCCGCCAACCCGCGTTTTATCTGCGCGCGCAGTGCGATTTGGCTTAAGCTTCGGCGGAAAAACCCGATGGTTTTGTAAACCACAATCCTCTGTGGTTTTGATAACCTAACCCCGCTATGCCAAATATCACCCCGGAAGTTATTGGCGCGAAACTCATCCTTCGCGGAATTCACCTTAATCTCACCGACGCCATGCGGTCCGTCATCCACGAAAAAGTGGGTCGGCTTCTGCGGCATGAACCCCGCATTGACCGCGTGCGCATTGATGTCGATCTGGACAAAACCAGGGGCTCCCAGGCCCACTTTGTGGCCAAAGGGCACATCGAAATCAGCGGCCCCGATCTCAACGCCTCAGTCGACTCCGATGACGCCTACAAGTCGGTCGACCTGTTGATCGACAAACTCGACGGGCTCCTGCGCAAACGCCACAGCGAGCTGAAGGAAAAGCGCCACCACCCCCACTCGATCGAACTCGACGCCGCCCTGCCCAAGGCGCTCTGACGCCACCCGGCTGGCCGAAATGGGGTGTACCCCTACTTCGAGTGAAAACCCGGCCCAAGGTGGGCCGGGTTTTTTCATATTCGGTCGGGTTTGACCGCATAATTCACTCGGCAAATGCAGGGACGATACTTTTGGATGTCGGTCGTGCGCCCCCTTCGAATCCTATTTGTCACACCCGAAGTTGAACCGTTCGTGAAAGTTGGCGGGCTCGCCGACATGACCGGCGCCTTGCCCAAGGAGCTGGGCGCGCTCGGCCACGATGTGCGCATCGTTTGCCCCGCCTACGGCTCGGTGAAGGTCCACGGGCCGCGCACCGCACACCCCGAACCCCTGGGGGTCGACGTCGGCAGCGAGGCCCACTGGGCCCGCACTTGGGAGACACGCCTGCCCGGCACCCAAGTGCCCGTCTACCTGCTGGAGCACGACGGCTTTTTTGCCCGCCACGAGGTTTACGCCGGCCCGTGGGGCTCACACGCCGACAACGACCTGCGTTACGCCTTCCTTTGCCGCGGCGCCCTCGCGCTCTGCCAGCAGCTGGACTGGATCCCCGACGTCGTTCATGGCCACGATTGGACCACCGGCCTGCTCCCCGTCTACCTGAACACCACGCTCAAAGACACCCCGATGGGTCGCGTGGCCTCGGTCTTTACCATCCACAATTTGGAACATCAGGGCTACGCCGACCGCCGCGTACTCGACTTCGCCCGCCTGCCTGCCTCTGAGTTTCGCGCCGACAGCGTTGAGTCGACCGGCGCGGTCAACATGATGAAGGCCGGTCTCTACCACGCCACCAAGCTCACTACGGTGAGCCCGACCTACGCCGACGAAATCAAGACCCCCGCTGGCGGCTGGGGCCTGGACCCGGTGTTGCGTTTCCGCGCCGGCGACCTGGTGGGCATCCTCAACGGCATCGACACCGGGGCCTGGAACCCGGCGACCGACAAGTTTATCCCCGCTCATTACACGGCCGAGAACCTCACCGGAAAAGCGGCCTGTAAAGCGGCGTTGCAAGCCAAGCTGGGGCTGGCCATCGACCCGCACATCGCGGTGTTCGGCGTAGTCGCCCGTTTCGCCAACCAAAAAGGCCTGGACCTGCTGGCCGAGGCGCTGCCGCACATCGCCGATCGCATGCATGTGCAATTTGCCATCCTGGGCGCCGGCGACCCCGGCCTGGAGCACACCTTCCGCTGGGCCGGCAAACAGTATCCGGGCAAGGTCGGCGTTTACATCGGCTACGACAACGAATTGTCCCACCTGATTCAGGCCGGGGCCGACTTCTTCGTTATGCCCAGCCGCGCCGAACCCTGCGGATTGACCCAAATGTACGCGATGCGCTACGGCACCGTGCCGTTGGCCCGGGCCACAGGCGGGCTGATCGACACCATCGAGCAATACGTCGAGGGCACCCCAAAGGGCACCGGCTTCCTGTTCAACGACGCCACCGCCCCCGCACTGTACAACACGGTGGGCTGGGCCTGCGCCACCTTCTACGACCGGCCCCACGAGTTTGCCCGCCTGCGCCTCAATGGCATGGCGCAAGACTTCAGCTGGAAAACCAACGCCAGCCACTACGTCCAGATCTACCGCTGGGCCGCGCACGCACGCACCGGCGAAACCCCGGCCTGAGTGCCTCCCACGGGCCCACCCGGAATCTTAAAACTCGATTTTACCAACATTCAGTTTGCCGCTGAGTAATCGAGTGGCCCGCTCCAATACGGTGGGCAACGCGGCTTCTACCATCTCAGCGGTGATCCCCTGCTCGCTGAGCAGGCTTTGATCGAGTTTGTAGAGAAATGCATCCTCACCTTGGCCGGCGCCCAAAGCCGCCGCCAAATGGCCGGCTGCGTGGACGTGGGCGGCCAGCGCCCGGTGTTCTCCCGGGATCGAGGCAGTCGGCGGGTTGCTGGCAGCCACCACCACGCACGCCTCCGGAAACCGCCACTCGGAGAGCAGCCGCGCACTCACCGCGGCGTGATTAAAACCCAATTCGGCGGTCTCTGCTTCCAGCCAGGTCACCCCCGCGGTGCAGCGCGCCCGCACCCCGGCGAAGGAATCGCCGCAACTGAAGGCGACCGCGAGTTTGCCGATCTCGTGTACCAGCCCGCAGGTGTAGGCCGACGCTGGATCCACCCCTCCGGTGCGCTGCGCGAGCACCTCGGCTGCCACCGCCTTGACCAGCGAGGCCCGGCAAAAATCGCCCGCCTCCCAGCGGTAACCCACCACCTCGATCGACATCCAGCGCGAGGCCATCGACAGCGCGGCCAGGCGATAGAGCTCCTTCGCGCCTAGGCGCATAACCGCCTGCTCGACCGTGGCGGAGACCATTTCACCCCCGAAAAAAACCGAGTTGGCCATGCGGACGGTGGCGCTGGCCAACACGGGGTCGAGCTGGATCAGCTTAGCCAAATCCTCGACGTCGGCGTGCGGTTGCGCCAGCAGGCTAATGAGCCGGGGGAGCAGGCTCGGCGAACAAGGCAGGGCAAGCGCATTGGCGCAAACTTGGTCAAGAGTAGGCATGGCAAGGGCGGGGCAAACCCGAGGTTAGCGTTAGACCGCGCAAAGCGAGGCCGGATCGAGGATCAGGGCAATCGATCCGTCGCCCAAAATGGCACCTCCAGCGACGCCGGGACGGTCCTGCAGGTAGGCGCCCAGGTTTTTAATCACGACCTCCTGCTTGTTAAGCAGTTCGTCGACCAGCAACGCATAGGTTTTGCTGCCCACCTCAATCATCACCACGATGCCCTCGGTGGGGTCCTCCACCGCGCCCTCGATTTCGAAGCGGCGGTGCAAGCGGTGCAGCGGGAGAATTCGCCCCCGATGGTCGATCACCTCGCCGCGCCCTTGAATGGTGGTGAGCATCTCGCGGGTCGGCTTCAAAGCCACTTGGACCGTGATGGTGGGCAGAATGAACCGGTCGGCCCCCACCCGCACCAGCAACCCGTCAATGATAGCCGTGGTCAGCGGCAGGCGGATCCGAAAGGTGGTCCCCTGCCCCTCAACCGTCTCGATCTGAATCTGCCCGCGCAGCCGCTCGATATTGCGCCGGACCACATCCATGCCGACGCCACGGCCGGAGACGGCGGTAACCTTTTCGGCGGTGGAGAAACCGGGGAGGAAAATCATGTTCAGGATCACGTCGCTGGGTGGCGTAACACCCTCGGCGACCAAACCCTGGCGGCGGGCCTTTTCCAGTACCCGGTCGCGGTTAATCCCCCGGCCGTCGTCGATTAACTCAATGACCAGGTTGCTGCCCTCGTGATAGGCCGCCAAGCGCAGGCGTCCTTGTTCGGCTTTGCCAGCCGTTTTACGTTCGGCAGGGCCCTCCAGGCCGTGGTCGAGGGAATTGCGCACCATGTGCACGAGCGGATCGACAATCTCCTCGGCCACGGTGCGGTCGATCTCGGTCTCATCCCCCTTGGTTTCAAACAAAACGTGTTTGCCGAAATCCCGTGACAGATCGCGGACCAGCCGCTCCATGCGCTGGAAGGTCGGCTTGATTGGCACCATGCGCAACGACATGGCGGTGAGCTGAAGCTCCTTGGTGATGCGGCCAAATTGGGCGAGGTTGCGAGCGAGGGCGGAGCCACCGGTTTCATGCCCCTTGGCGGATTCAAGTAACTGGCTGTGGACAATCACCAGCTCGCCGACCACGTCGACCAAGGAGTCGAGTTTTTCGGTGTTCACGCGCACCGAAGAGGAGTTGGTGCTGGCCGCCGTGCGGGAAGCCGTTTCGGCGGCCGGTGACGCGGCGAGAACCGGGGCCACCGGTGCAGGGTCGGAGGCGGGAGCGGCAGGCTTCGGGACAACGGGCGCAGACGCCACCGGCACCGCAAGGACGGCGGGGG
>JBILBW010000086.1:0-11472 GCA_044353465.1 Rariglobus sp.
GGAGAAGTTCTTGTGGAGGACGTAGGTGGAGGCGACACCGTAGCCGAAGGTGTCGTTGTTGACGGCGAAGCGATCACCCTGGAAGCCTTGGCTGCTGGTCACGCGAACGGCGCTGGAGAAGTCGGCGGTGAAGGCGTAGTTGGCCAGCACGTTCCAAGATTGCTCAACGACATCATCGATGGAGGCGTACTCCGCAACCAAAGTGAGTTTGGCGGTGAGGTCATAGCTTGCCCACACGTCGTAGGTGTTTAGCGTCTCGCTGCTGCCGTCGAAAGCATAACCCCGAACGCTTTGGGTGCCCATACCGGCAAACACCTTTAACTTTTCAACTCCGGTGTAGAGGAAATAAGCCTCGTAGCCGAGGTCCTTGCCGAAGTTGTCATCGCCCTTGAAGAACTCATATTTGGAGTTTTGAACGTCGGCAAACTGGGTGTCACGAACGGACACGCCGGTGGAGAACGCCTTGGTGATGTATTCCACCTTGGCGCCAGTGGCGTAGGGGGAATAATAGGCGGCCGAGCTGTAAGAGATGAAGGCGTTATTGGGGCTGTCGAAAGACTCGTAGCCCAACCAGCCGAGGTACTTACCGCCGGTGACCACGAACTCGTCCTTGGTGTAGCTGACGTAGGCGTCGAGGAGACCGAAATTGTGTCCGCTTTCTTCTTGGTCGCCGTTGAGCAATAGGCCGCTCACCTTGGTGGTGAAGGCGTCATATTTGCCGTTGAGGGCGATCTTGGCGGAGTTATCGAGACGGCCGAGGTTCTCGATTTGAGCCTGGTTGGGACCGGAAGTTCCCTCGGTGACGCGGGCCGCGGCGGTGGCGTAACCATCGACAGAGAAGTTTTCGTTGAGCTTCACTTCGGCGGAAGCCGAGACGGCGAGGGCCGCGAAAGCGGCGAGGCCGGAGATCTTGGACAGGTGCTTAATCATAGCGCTGGTAGTAGTTTTGGGTGGATCGTCACGCGACTTGCCGGGTCAGGGCGAAGTGTTGCAACAGTTCGGAGTCCACCAAAATACCGGCGGAGGCGCTGTGTCTAGTTCATTTTTTCATGCCACCGTTTTGCTAACCCCCTGTCCGCCGCAGGGAAAACCCAGTTCCGCCCGGCTCGGGCCGGGCCATCTGGCCGCAAAAAGGCCGGGGCGGTGAGCCCCGGCCTTCAAAGGTCGCCAGAATTTTCCGGCGCCGCTTAACTGGGCGTTAAGCGCTTAGAACTTGAAGATACCCTGTGCAGCGTAGAAGAACGCATCGGCGCCACCGCTGTTCAGGTCACGCTTGGTGGCTTCACCCTTAAGCGAGAAGTTTTTGGTGAACGTGTAGGTCGAAGCAACGCCGAACTCGGTGTAGTCAGAACCCGTTGCGCTATCAAGAAAGCCATAGCGGCCGGCAACCGAGAGCGCATCCGTAACGGCATACGTGGCCATGAACGTGTAGGAGTAATCGACTGCATCAACGATGCTGCCGTACTCGCCGACCAGGGTCAGCTTGTCGGTGAGCGCGTAGGAAGCCCAAGCGCTAAAATACTTGGTGGCATCGGCAGCACCTTCTGCGTCCTCGTAACCGCCGCCCACAAACACGCTCAGTTTCTCGACGCCGGTATAAAGGAAGTAGGCCTCGTAGCCGAGGTCGTCAGAGAAATCGCCATCCCCACCCATGAACGTGTCTCTGTCACCGCCGAGTGCGGAATCACGCGCAGAAACGCCCGTGGAGTAGGCCTTGGTGATATACTCCACTTTGGCGCCCGTACCGTAATAGGCGTTATAACCATAGCCAGCCGGACCGTAGTCGATGAACGCGTTGCTGGGCGTGTCAAAGGACTCGTAGCCCATCCAGCCGTTGAATTGACCGCCGGTGACCGCGATATCGCCGGTCTTGTAAGTGACGTAGGCGTCAAGCAAGCCTGCGTCGGCGGTCTTACTATTCTTGCTCGATTTCAGATTGTAGATGCTCACCTTGGAGGTGAAAGCGTCGTACTTACCGTTGAGGGCCACCTTGGCGGAGTCGTAAAGACGGCTGCTATCAAAGAGAACTTTGTCTTTACCTGCTGAGGGCTCGGTCACCACCGCGGCGGCCGTGGCATAACCGTCGAGCGACAGGTTTTCGTTAATGGCGACTTCTGCGGAAGCAGAAGCGGCTAGCGCCGCGAAGGCGGCGACTCCGGAGATTTTGGACAGGTGCTTAATCATAGCGTTGGTGGTAGTTTTGTTGGATGGTCGCACCCTCCGCCAGGTCAGCAGGGAGTTGCGCGATCACCCCGCTTAAGCAAAACCGCGGCCAATTCAGCCGCCAACCCGCCTCACCCACGACACCTCAAATCACCTAAATCATTGCCCACTATAAATTAAACCCTAAAAAAACCCGCCGCATGATAAGATTTCATGGGCCGGCCCGGCCCGCCGGCCTTAGGCCAGGGGCGCTTTGAGCTCATTTTTGAGCTCGGCGAAAGTGCCCCGTTCGGCGGCGTGGATAAAACCCTCGGCCACACTCTTGAGGTCCTCCCAGCGGCGGCGGATCTGCTTGGCCTCGACGGCCGTCACCTTGCTGTCGACGGAGGCGGCGGCGATCACCGTGAGCAAATCGGCGAATTCGCGCACGATCTCATTGGTCACCGGGATCAAGGACAGCGGCTGGGGCGCGGCCACCGGGTTGGCGATGAAAAAGCCGCCCGCCCGCTCGCACACCCATTGGGCGATGCGCTTGTCCCCGGTGCTTTTGAGCAACTGCTCGATGCGGTCGAGCGGGTTGCTCGCGCCGCTGCCGGCGTCCTGGGCGGGCACCTCGGCCCATTTGTAGACCAAGGACAGCGACAGGCCGAGATCGCCCGCGATCTGCTTGGCGCTGGTTTGCTTCAAAACTTCCTTTAACAGCTCATGCGATTGCATGGGGCCGGAGTTTGGCGGGGCATTAGACAAACGCAATGCGTCACATCTCTGGCCTTACTTCAGCTTACATCCGTTGAGCCCACGCGGTTTTTTCGTGCGTTGGCCCGCAACGCTCTGGCAATGCTTGTGCCCCCATGAACATCCACGAATACCAGGCCAAGGCGCTCTTTGAGCAGTTCGGAGTGCCCGTCCCCAAGGGCGTCGCCGCCAAATCCGCCGCTGAATTTGAGTCTGCGCTCGCGCAACTCCCCGACGCTCCGGTCGTCGTCAAATCCCAGATCCACGCCGGCGGGCGCGGCAAGGGCACGTTCACCGACGGGTTCAAGGGCGGGGTGAAGTTCGCCAAGACCAAGGCCGACGCGCTCGATTACGCCAACAAGATGTTCAACAACACCTTGGTCACCATCCAGACCGGCCCGGCCGGGCGCAAGGTGCAGACGATCTACTTCACCCAGGCCTGCGACATCAAAAAGGAATACTACCTGGCCATCCTCCTCGACCGCGCCACCTCCAAGCCGGTGATCGTCGCCTCCACCGAGGGCGGCGTCGACATCGAGACCGTCGCCCACGAAACCCCGGAAAAGCTCTTCAAAATTTTCGTCGATCCCGCCTACGGCCTGGCCGACTTCCAGGTGCGCGAGCTGGTCTTCAAACTCGGCTTCAACCCCGCCGAGGCCAAGAACGCCGCCAAGCTCATCCGCGGGCTCTACACGTTCTTCTGGGACACCGACGCCGCCATGGTCGAGGTTAACCCGCTTATCACCACCCCCGACAACCAGGTCCTGGCGCTCGACGCCAAGGTCTCCTTCGACTCCAACGCCCTGTACCGCCACCCCGAGATCGTCGCCCTGCGCGACCTCGCCGAGGAAGACTCCAAGGAGATCGAGGCCTCCAAGTACGGCCTTTCCTACATCGCCCTCGACGGCAACATCGCCTGCTTGGTCAACGGCGCCGGGCTGGCCATGAGCACCATGGACATCATCAAGCACTACGGCGGCAACCCCGCCAACTTCCTCGACGTCGGTGGCGGCGCGAGCAAGGAGCAGGTCATCGCCGCGTTCAAAATCATCCTCGGTGATGCCAACGTGAAGGGCATCTTCGTGAACATCTTCGGCGGCATCATGGACTGCAACGTGATCGCCACCGGCATCGTCGAAGCCGTGAAGGAAGTCGGCCTCAAGCTGCCCCTGGTGGTGCGCCTCGAGGGCAACAACGTCGCCGCCGGCAAGGCCACCCTCGCCGCCTCCGGGCTCTCCCTGGTGTCCGGTGACACCATGGCCGACGCCGCCCAGAAGATCGTGAAGCTCGTGGCCTGATTCGGTCACCACGAAACCCGCGAACTCCACGAAACCAAACCACGCAGACCGAGGCATTCAGGGGTTTAAGCCTTTGGAGTGTTCCGTGTCTTTTGTGGTTAAAAATTAAATTCCATGTCCATTCTCATCACGCCCCAGACCAAGATTCTCGTGCAAGGCATCACCGGCGACTTCGGTGGCCGCCACGCCAAGCTCTCCCTCGACTACGGCACCCAGATCGTCGCCGGCGTCACCCCCGGCAAGGGCGGCCTGTTCTTTGAACACGGCACCCACAAGGTGCCGATTTTCAACTCCGTGGCCGACGCCGTCGCCGCCACCGGCGCGACCGTAGCCGTCGTCTATGTGCCACCGCCTTTCGCCGGCGACGCCATTTTGGAAGGCGTTGACGCCGGCCTCGAGCTCGTGGTCGCCATCACCGAGGGCATTCCGATCAAGGACATGATCCGCGTAAAGCGCGCCATCACCGGCAGCAAGACCCGGCTGGTGGGCCCGAACTGCCCGGGCCTGGTCACCCCCGGCACCGGCCCGGATTCCACCGGCGGTTGCCGCATCGGCATCGCGCCCGGCTACATCCACAAGAAGGGCCACGTCGGCGTGGTTTCCCGCTCCGGCACGCTCACCTACGAGGCGGTCTTCCAGCTCACCTCCAAGGGCATCGGCCAGTCCACCGCGGTGGGCATCGGCGGCGACCCGGTCAACGGCACCAGCCACCTCGACATCATCAAGTTGTTCAACGAGGACCCGGACACCCACGCGATCATCCTGATCGGCGAAATCGGCGGTAACGCCGAGGTCGAGGCTGCTCGTTGGATCAAGGCCCACTGCAAAAAACCGGTGGCTGGTTTCATCGCCGGGGCGACCGCCCCGGCTGGGCGTCGCATGGGCCACGCCGGCGCGATCGTCGGCGGGGTCGAGGACACCGCTGCGGCCAAAATCGCGGTGTTTAAAGAGTGCGGCATCGAGGTCGCCG
This sequence comes from Rariglobus sp., assembly GCA_044353465.1. Lineage (GTDB taxonomy): Bacteria > Verrucomicrobiota > Verrucomicrobiia > Opitutales > Opitutaceae > Rariglobus. The sequence goes on from JBILBW010000086.1 coordinate 5,167, forward strand.
AAACCCCCTCCGACATGGCCGACGCGCTCCTGCGCGCCGCCAAGGTCAAGGGCGTGACCCTGAGCTAAACAATAAGGTCGGAACGAGATCGTCTCGATCCGCTCAGCGAAAAGGCCGCGCTACAAAGCGCGGCCTTTTTTTGTGGCCCCGAAAAAGGGCCCACCAGCATGTGATCTGGAGCGAACACGGAAGGCAGGTAAGTCGTCCGCGTTCGCCCCTTCCGCCAAGGCTCACTTCATGTTGAGGGTCAGGTAGCGCATCACGCCGCGGTACTGCACGAGCAAGGCGTTCAGGCCAGGACGCAGCGCGGCGGAGGCACTGGGCACATCGGTCACCGGGCGGCGGTTGATCTCCACGATCACCACGCCGGGCACAAGGATGTTGGCGTAGGGAGAGCTTTCATTCACCGCCGTAACCACCACCCCGTTCTCCACCCGTTGGTCGAGTTTAAACTGGGTACGCAGTTCCTCATTGAGGGTCTTGATCGTGACTCCGGGAATCAGCTCGGTGGTAGACTCGGCCCGCTCGTCCAAACTGCCCACCTTGACCTTAAAAGTCTTCTCCTTGCCGTCCCGCAGCACGGTCACGCTAACCTCGGTACCGGGGATGATCTGCGCGATATTAAGGCGCAACGACAGCTGCGACTCCACGGGGCGCGTGCCGACTTTCAGGATGACGTCGTTGCGCTTGAGCCCGGCCTTGGCGGCCGGCGAGTCTTTAGACACATCGTTCACCAAAACGCCCTTGATGTCACGCTCCAGGCCGAGGCCTTCGGCCAACTTGGCGTCTAGGTTTTGCCCACCCACGCCGAGGTAACCACGCTGCACCTTGCCGGTGGCCACCAGGCTATTGAGAATCGACACCGCCAGGTTGGTCGGCACGGCGAAACCGATGCCAATATTGCCCCCGTTACCGCCGGAAAGAATCGCGCTGTTGAGTCCGATCAGACGTCCCTTGGCGTCAACCAGAGCGCCACCGGAGTTACCTTGGTTAATGGCAGCGTCGGTCTGGATAAAATTCTCGTAGCCGTCTATTTGGCCGTTGTTAAGAATGCCTACATCGGTGCGGCCTAGGGCCGATACGATGCCCATGGTCACCGTCTGGCCCACACCTAGCGGGTTGCCCACAGCGAAGACGATGTCGCCCACACGCAACTTGTCGCTGTCGGCCACCGTGGCCACGGGCAGGTTTTCCGCGTCAATCTTGATGACGGCGACGTCGGTTTTCTCGTCGTTGCCAATCACTTTGGCGACGAACTCGCGACCATCCGCCAGCAAAACCTTGAGCTCGTCCGCACCGGCGACGACGTGGTTGTTGGTCAAAATGTAGCCTCCGGGCGAGATGATCACCCCGGAACCCAGCCCCTGCTCCTTGCGCTCACGCTCGGGCGCGCCGCCGTTATCACCAAATAACTGGCGGAAAAACGGATCGAGGCGCAGGCGTTCACGCACGATCTTGGTGGAATAAACCGAAACCACCGCCTTTTGCACGGGCTCGATCACATCGGCGTAGCTGGTTAATTGCCGGCCCCCGCCTTCGCCAATCGCGGAGCCGTCAAACTTAAGATCCGGCTTGGGACCGACCGATTTTTCCTCCGCATAGCCCGGGGAAAAAAGGGCACTGGCCAGGACAAAAACACAGGTGCGTGTGAAGAGATAGGTTTTCATGGACGGTGAGGGGGACAAACCGAAGCTGACGATTGTTCCATCGCAAGATTTTGGGGGAATTTTCCTGGGCCGACGGCGGGGAGCGCCCGGAAAAGGGGCAGACTTACCGTTTACTCAGGTTTAATCGCCGCAGACTGGCGGTCGGTGCGCCTTTACCCTCTGCTCCCCCCATGCGCCTCATTCGCCATCTCACCGCCGCCGGGCCCGCCTATGCCGCGCTCCAGCCCGACGGCTCCGCCCGGGAAGTCGCCGGCGACCCGCTAGCCGGCACCCACCACCTGACCGCGCAGGTGGTCGTGCCCGGCAAACGCCTCGCCCCGGTGGCGCCGACCGCGATTGTTGGCATCGGCCTCAACTACGCCCGCCACGCCGCCGAGGGCCGCAAGGCGCCGCCCGAGCGCCCGATCTGGTTTATGAAACTGCCCGGCAGCGTGCAAAACCCCGACGACCCGATCCGCCTGCCCCGCCTTCAGCCCACCGAAAAACCCGACTACGAGGCGGAACTGGCCATCGTCCTCGGCCGCGCATGCCGCGACGCCACCCGCGAAAACGCTTTGTCCTTCGTGCTCGGCTACACCTGCGCCAACGACGTGTCGGCCCGCGATTGGCAACGCGACTGGAGCGGCAGCCAGTGGTGCCACGCCAAGAGCTTCGATACCTTTTGCCCGCTCGGCCCGGTCTTGGTCACCCCCGACGAGTTAACCCACCCCAACGCCCTGCGCATCCGCTCCCGGCTCAACGGCACGGTCCAGCAGGATTCCACCACCGCGGACATGCTCTTCGACGTGCCCGCGCTGATCGCCTTTCTCAGCGCCGACAAAACCCTGCCCGCCGGCACGGTCATCCTGACCGGCACCCCGGAGGGCGTCGGCTTTGCCCGCACCCCCCCGGTGTGGCTGCGCCCCGGCGACACGATCGCCGTGGAAATCGAAGGCATCGGCATCTTGTCCAACCCCGTCGTATAACCCCCCTGCGGCGGCCAGCCGTCGCGCCCCCCCACTTTTTATGCAAACCAGCCTCCGCCACCTCGCCCTTTTCCTTGCCTTGCTGCTGCCCGCGACCCTGCCTGCCGCCGACCAGCCCAAACCGGAGCACGAGGAGACCGCGCTCGACGATGCGATGTCGTCGATGAACAGCGCCTTCCGCAAACTACGCCGCCAGGTCGCCGACCCCCAACAGAACCCGGAGTCCCTTGCTCTGGTTGCAAGGCTGCGCGCTGCCAGTGTCGAGGCCTCCCACGCCCTGCCCACCAAAATCTCCCGCCTGCCCGCCAAAGACCAGGCCACGGCCAAAGCCGCCTACGCCGCCAAGATGAAGGAGCTCATCGCCACCGTCGACGCCCTGGCCGCCGCCCTCCAGGCCGGCAAAAACCCCGAGGCCGCCGCACTCCTCAAGGAGTTGGCCCGGCAGGAGGCAGCCGGCCACGACCAGTTCCGCACCAAGAAGAAAAACGACTAGGTCAACCCGCCCGGGCGCGCCGACCGCGGGGCGGACGGGCCGGCGGTTGAGCCCCGGCGGCTAGCGGCCGATCCGCACCAGCGCCGCGTAGAGCGCCGCCAGGCGCGGTGCGGGCACTCCAAGCGCCTGGGCCCGCCGCAGCGGCTCGCCCCAGATCGGCTCCACTTCCAGCGGCTTGCCCGCCAAAAAATCGAGCAGGGTCGACGGCTTGTAGTCCCCCAACGGACGGGTCCGCTCCAGCTGCTCGGCCAAAAACGCGCCGCTGATCGCGACCCCTTCGGCAGCGGCGATTGCCTGCACTTCGCCCATCAAGGCCGCGGCCTCGGCCACGAGCGTCGGATTAGCCAGAACGGCGGCGGTGGTGATGCCGCCGCCGGTCACCGTGAGACCGTTAAAGGCCACGTTCCAGACCAGCTTGTGCCAGCGGGCGCTGGCCCGACTGTCGCTGAGCTGCAGGTCGACCCCGGCTTGGCCGAACAGCGCCGCCAAAGCCCGGGTGCGCGCCTGGGCCGGCCCGACAAATTCCCCGGCCACGATCTGGCCGGGCAGCTTGCACTCGACGATCCCGGGCGCGAGGCGGTTCACCCCGACAAAACACAGCCCGCCCACGGTGCGTTCCGCGCCGACCACCGCGGCGACCGATTCGTCGACCCCGAGGCCGTTTTGCAGGTTCACCACCAGCGTGCCCGGGTGGAGCAGGGGCGGCAGCAAGCGGGGCAACTGGTCGTTGGCGGTCGCCTTGAGGGTGATCACGACCAGATCGACCGGACCGATCGCCGCCGAGTCCGCGGCCACCGTCACGTCGGGCAAGGTAAAGTGCCCCTCGGGCGCCCGCACCACGATTCCGCGCTCGCGCAGCACCGCCAGGTCGCTGCGCGCCAGGAAGCGCACCGCGTTGCCGGCCCGCACCAAGCGCCCGCCGTAATACAAGCCGAGGGCCCCCGAACCGACCACAGCGATGGTTTTGAACAACGATGACATCCGGGTATGACGGGGTAAGCGGCGGCGGGGCGGAAGCCTATTTTGACGGTCGGGCGGGCGGTGGCGCCGGCGATGCCCCCAAAGGTCCTGGCCCCCCGTGTGGAGTGCGGGAAGACCGACGGACGTTCGGCGGCTTCGGGAAAAACGAAGCCGCCGAGGCATGCTGGTTTTTTGAACCTCGCAACCCGCTGCAAACGCCGAGGAGCCGCGGTTGAGCGAGTCCGCTCAACCCTCCGGACTGCGTCACGCTGGTTGGCGTCGACGACACCGGCCCCGCGTGCGGCAACTGCGCCGGTTCTTGAGCGGCCCTTGTTGCTCCGGCCCGCCAGGAGTATGGCGTGGACTTGTCTTCTCGCCCCCAATCCGATCCGTTTTAACGCGCCGCTCCCGCGCGGCTTTGGTCGCTCTATTTCACCCTGCATGACCGCCACCCCAACCCTGACTCCCGCCGCCGCCACCGCGCCCCTGCTGAGCGTGGTCATCCCGGTCTTTAATGAGCAGCAGGTCTTACCGGAACTGCTCGAGCGCCTGCAGCGGGTTTTGGGCCAGCTGACGGCGTTGCGCTGGGAGGTGGTGTTTGTGGACGACGGCTCGCGGGACCGCAGCGCCGAGATGCTGGCGGCGGCCGCCGCCGAGGAGCCGCGGCTGCGGCTGGTGCGGCTGTCGCGCAATTTCGGCCATCAACCCGCGCTGAGCGCCGGGTTGGCCCTGTCCGGGCAGGCCGATGCGGTGGTCACGATGGACGCCGACCTGCAAGACCCACCCGAGCTGATCCCCGAGCTGGTGGCGGCGTGGCGCGGGGGCGCCGAGGTGGTGCTGGCGGTGCGCCGCTCGCGCCAAGACGCCGGCCTGCGCCGATTGGGCTTCGATGCGTTTCACCGCTGGTTTCAGCGGGTGAGCGATTTCAAGATCGAGGCCAACACGGGGACCTTTGGGTTGTTGGCCCGACCGGCGGTGGCGGCGATCAACGCGCTGGAGGAACGCCACCGGTTTTTCCCGGGGCTGCGGGCTTGGGTCGGATTTAACCAGGCGGAGGTGAGCTACGACCGCCAAGAACGGGCGGCGGGCACGCCGGCGCAGACCCTGCGCCGGCTGGTGCGCTACGCCTTGGACGGGGTTTTTAGCTTCTCGTATTTACCCCTGCGGCTGATGACTTACACGGGGCTGTTGATCGCCGGTCTGGGCTTTGCGATGGGGGTGTTTTTCATCGTGCGGCGGCTGCTCGGCCAGGAGGTGGCCTTCACCGGGTTCACCACCTTGGTGACGCTGATCTTGTTTTTGGGCGGAGTGCAGCTGATCGGCATCGGCGTGCTCGGCGAATACCTCGGCCGGATTTATGACGAGGCCAAGCGCCGCCCGCTGTATGTGCTGCGCGAACCGACGGTGGCCAAATCGTGATGCTGCGCCGCCCCCACGCCGTGCCAACGCTGGTGGTGCTGGCGCTCCTGCTTTACTGGGTCATGGCGGTGTCCGCGTCCCAACGCCTGGGGGTCACCGCCGACGAGGTGGTCCATCTGACAGGCGGCTACAGCTACTGGACGCTCAACGATTACCGGCTACATCCCGAAAACGGGAACCTCGCCCAGCGTATCGCCGCCCTGCCCCTGCTCGCCATGGACTTGACCTTCCCCGCGCTCGACGATCCCCAGTGGATCGCCTCGAAGGTCAATGTGCTCGGGGAGAAGTTCTTTTTCCACTTGGGTAATAACGTGGAGCGCATGCTGCTGTTTTCCCGCATGATGATCGCGCTCTGCGGGGCGTTTGTCGTCTGGCTGACCTGGCGCTGGGCGAAAGGGCTCTTTGGCCCAGCGGCGGGCTGGCTGGCGCTCACCCTGGCGGTCTTTTGTCCGGCTTTTCTTGCCCATGGCGCCCTGGCCACCTCCGACATGGTGATGACCGGGTGCACCCTCGGCGCGCTTTCGGCCGTCTGGCTGCTGCTGCATCGCGTGACCTGGGGCCGGCTGTGCTTGGCGGCGCTGGCCTGCGGACTGGCGTTTCTCTCCAAGATGTCGGGCGTCATCATCGTGCCCATCATCGTCGTCCTGGTGGTGGTGCGCAGCCTGCATCCGGCGCCGCTCCTTGTTGCGTTGGGGCGACCGCGCCGACTGCGTCCTACCGCCACGAAGTGGATCGCGACGACCAGCCTGATGGGCGTTGTGGCGATCGGCAGCCTAGGCGTCCTCTGGGCGGGGTTTGGTTT
>JBILBW010000087.1:0-11432 GCA_044353465.1 Rariglobus sp.
GAGCGGACCAGGTCGCGGAAGGACTGGAAGCGGCCGGGCTTTTCCGCGGTGAGGGCCAGCCGGCTCTCGACGGTGCGCGAAATGCGAAAGATGGTCTGCGCGCAGCGGTAATAGTCGCGCATGAACTGCTCGACCCGGCCCAGCATGTCGCGGTTGGCGTAGCCCAGCCCGAGGGCGATGCGGGGCTGGGCCTCCAAATCGAGCACGTCGGTGGGGCGTTTTTTTTGTAAATGCAGCTCGTTGCGCACCCGGTGGAGGAATTCGTAGGCCCGCCGGAAATCGCGCAACTCGTTTGGCCGCAAATACTGCTGTTCGACTAATTCTTTGAGCTCGCCGATGCCCAGTTTCACCCGGGCCATCCAGATCACGTTCTGGTAGTCGCGCATGCCGCCAACGCCGTTTTTAATGTCGGGTTCCTGGAGGAAGACCGAGTCGCCGTGTTTGGCCCTGCGGCTGCGTTGATCCTCGAGCCGAGAATCGATGTAGCTCTTGGAATCTTCCACCGTGTAGTAGGCCCGGTAACTTTGGCTAAAGCTTTCAAACAAGGGGGCCGAGCCGGCCACCAAGCGGGCTTCCAGGAGGGCGGTTTTGTTTTGGATGTCTTTGCGCGCTTCGACGAAGACCTCCTCGATGGTGCGGGTGGAATGCCCCACTTTGAGGCCGCAATCCCAGAGGATGTACAAAATCTCGTTGGTGAGGTGCGCCTGCAGGGGTTTGATCAGCGCCTCCTTCACCTTGGCGGGAAACAGGAACATGATGTCGATGTCGCTGAGCGGGCTCAGCTCGCTGCGTCCGTAGCCGCCGAGGGCGAGCAGGGACACCGGGGCGGGCAACTTGCCGTGAAAGCGCTCGTAGGCGGCGATCGCGTAATCAAAGAGGTGCGCCAGCATCACGTCGATCATCGCGCTGCGGGCGCCGGCCACGGCCAAGCCGGACTCGCCGGCGTCGTGGCGCATCCGGATCATGGCGCTTTCCAGGCGCAAGAAGGTCTTGCAGGCCGAAAGTCGGGTGGGGGTGGACACTTCGCCAACGAAGTTAAGGCGCTCACGCGCGTGATTATGAATGCGGCCCATCGCGGTTTAGTGCTTTGAACACTCAGGGCGGGCGGGCAGGGATGGCAAGCCGCACCTCTGCGTTTCTATCCGCGCTGGCGCCCTGCGCCTCTCCGCGACGTCTCGCACCGCCGGGTGGCGCCAGTGCGCCCAGGGAGCACGTCCAAGGCCACGCCAAACAGGACGAGGCCGGAAACGACTCCGCCTGGAGAGTGACTTGTTCCTGGTCACACCCTCAGCAGTTTCTTGGGGTTTAATTAACGGGTGTTTCCGCCGCTGACGGCATAATTGTGCCGAAGCCACTTGCCTGATCTTGTCCTCTCGCCTGGGCGCTCGCAGGATTATGACTTTCCTCGCCCCCTTCCCATGTCTACCTCGAGGCTCAGCCATAATCTGCGCAACTGCACTATCGACGGACTCGCAGGCATTCCGATTGGGTTCCTCCTGCAACCAGGCAACTTCATCATTTCCGCGCTGCTCGTCGGGTTCTATCACCTGCCGCCCGCCGTCTTCGGGTTGATCGCTTCGCTTCCGTTCTGGGGCAACTTCGTCCAGGTTTTCCTCATGCCGGCCATCAACCGCCGCTTTTCCCCCAAGTCAGTCAGCGTGATTTCGGCCTCCCTGCAGGTGCTGTGCTGGATCGTCTTGGTGATCCTGCTGCCGTTTCTTCCCGCTGATCGTCCGGCCGTCAGTGGAGCTTGGTTAACCGCCCTGTTTGCCCTTTCTGCCCTGGTCGGCTCGATGGCCGGCGTCAGCTGGACGTCCTGGGTGCGCGAATGGGTCCCAGGGCGCCTGCTCGGCAAGTACTTCGGGCGGCGCAACCGCCTGATCCAAGTCACCCAAATCGCCTTTCTGCTGATCTCGGGCTGGTTGATCGGCCGGGTGGGCACCTCGCTGGTCGCCTTTCAGCTCCTGCTCGCCGTCGCCTGCGTACTCCGGATAGTCTCCATTTTTTTTCAATGCAAGATCACGCCCAAGCCAATCCTTACTGGTCAGCCGGAGAATCAACTCACGTGGCGCGAGCAGCTCGGGATTTTGTTGCGGCACAAACCGGTGCTTTGGTTCATCGCCTATGGGGCGGCCTGGGGTTTTTCCGCCTCCCTGTTCGGTCCCTTTAACACGGTCTTTATGTACCAAGAGCTCGGGCTGTCGGTGGGCACGGTGAGCAGCATTGTGATGATGGCCAGTTTGGGCGGGGCGGTTTCGGCGCCGGCGTGGGGGGCGTTGGCTGACCGCTACGGCAACAAGCCGGTGATGCTGTTTTGTATGATCACGTGGCAGCTGACCAACCTGTTCTGGTGTGTGGTGACGCGCGAGACCAGCGCGGTGCTTTACGCTACCTGGTTTTTGGGCGGTAGTCTGGGCATGGGCTTCGCTTTGTCGTTGTTTAACATCCAATTGAAGATCATCCCCACCCAGGCCAAAACCCTGGCGATCAGTGTCAACCTTGCGGTGTCCTCGTTGGTCACTGCGGTCGGGCCGATCATCGGTGGGGGCATTTTGCAGCACCTGCTCGCGGGAGCGAACCCCGCGATAGAGGTTTACCACGGGGTTTTCCTGGTGCCGCCGCTGCTTAGCCTGCTCGCCTGTCTGCTCCTGACCCGGGTGCTTGAAACTTCGGCTCAGCCGCTCTCCAGCGTGGTTGGCGCAATGCGCAACGCCCGCACCCTCGGCAGTGTTTTAGGGGCCAGCTTTTTGACCGATTACCTGTTCGTGCGACCCCGTGAACGGCCTCAGCGTTCGGAGCTGCGGTAAACCGCGGTTAATCCGGCCGTCCAAGACCGATCACCGGAAAACCGGGGCTTTACCCAGTTAAACCGAATCGACAGCCGCCGGCTTGGGGTTTTGCGTGACCCCCCCTTTTTCCGCTTTACCGCCCGGCGCCTCGCGCAAACCCGAGGCGTTCTTCAATCTTCATAGTTCATGCACCTGAAAACACCCTCCGTGCCTCCTGTCTGGCGGAATATTCCTTGGATTTTAAAAACCCCGACGTGGCTGTCGTTCCTAGGCTGGTTGCTAGTGGCGCTGACGGGGGCCGGCACGCTCGCGCACCTCGCCTTCCTCCATGGCGAGCGGGTCAACGCGGTGTGGATGGTGGTGGCCTCGCTGTGTGTGTTTACCCTCGCTTACCGGTTCCACTCGGCGTGGCTCATGGCCAAGGTGCTCACGCTCGATGACCTCCGCTCGACCCCGGCGCACACCCACGCGGACGGGCGGGATTTCGTCCCTACCAACCGCTGGGTGGTGTTCGGCCATCATTTCGCGGCGATCGCCGGGCCCGGGCCGCTGGTCGGTCCGGTGCTGGCCGCCCAGTTTGGCTATTTGCCGGGGATGCTCTGGATTCTGGTCGGGGCCACCTTGGGCGGGGCGGTCCACGACAGCGTTATCCTGTTCTGCTCGGTGCGGCGCGGAGGTAAATCCCTCGGGCGGATGGTGCGCGATGAGGTCGGCGCATTTGCCGGTCACGTCGCGCTGGTGAGCATCGTGGCGATCATGATCGTGCTGCTCGCCGTCCTGGCGCTGGTGGTGGTCAAGGCGTTGGCGGAAAGCCCTTGGGGGCTGTTCACGATTCTCGCCTCGATCCCGATTGCGATGATCATGGGCGTGGCCATCCAGTTCGGTCGTGTTTCGGTGGGCTGGGCGAGCATCTTTGGCGTGGTCGGGTTAATGGGTGCGGTGGTCGGGGGCCACTGGATCGAGGGCTCGGCTTGGGCGGCTCCGCTCACCCTCGATGGAACCACCCTGGCTTGGGCCATCATGGTCTACGGTCTGCTGGCCTCGGTCTTGCCGGTGTGGCTGCTGTTGGCGCCGCGCGACTACCTGAGCGCATTTTTGAAAATTGGCGCCGTCGGCGTGTTGGCGGTGGCCATCGTGATCTTGGCGCCGACCTTGCAAATGCCGGCGCTGACCCGGTTCATCGACGGCTCAGGACCGGTGTTTGCCGGGCCGGTGTTCCCCTTCATTTTTATCACCATCGCCTGCGCGGCGGTGTCGGGCTTTCACGCGCTGATCGCCTCCGGCACCACCCCGAAGTTGCTCACCGCCGAGCGCGACATCCGGGTGATCGGCTACGGCGCGATGGTCACCGAAATGCTGGTCGGGATCATGGCCCTGATCGCCGCCTGCGCGATGCCCCCGGGCGAATACTTTGCAATTAACATGAAGGGGCTGCCGGCGGAGGTGACGCACGCGGTCAGTGCGCTGGGTTTTCCCGTGACCGAGATCCAGATGAGCGAACTCGCGGCGAGCGTGGGCGAGAAAAACATGGTCGGGCGCACCGGTGGGGCGCCGACCTTTGCGGTGGGCATGGCGCAGATGTTCTCGGGCGTGCTCGGCAGCGGCCTGGCGGTGTCGCTCTTGTATCACTTTGCGATCATGTTCGAGGCGCTGTTCATCCTGACCACGATCGACGCGGGCACGCGGGTCGGACGCTTCCTGGTGCAGGATTTGCTCGGCAGCGTGTGGAAACCGCTCGGGCGCACCGAGTCCACCGGGGCGGCCTGGCTGGCGAGTATCCTGTTTGTGGCGGCTTGGGGCTATTTTTTGTATCAGGGCATTGTTGATCCGCTTGGCGGGATCAACTCGCTGTGGCCGATTTTTGGGGTGGCCAACCAACTGCTCGCGGTGATCGCCTTCGCGCTCGGCACCACCGTTTTGCTCAAGATGGGCCGCGTGCGCTACATTTGGGTCACGGTGGTGCCGCTGGTTTTCTTGCTGGTGGTCACCCTTTCGGCCGGTTGGATGAAAATTTTCAGTGCCAACCCCAAGCTCGGTTTCCTCAGCGCGGCGGACGGGTATCGGCGCCAGATCGCCGGCGGCGGGACGGAGGCTCAGCTCGACGCGTGGCGGCATCAGGTGTTCAACAACCAGGTCAACGCGGTGGTGGTGGGGGTGTTTTTGTTGCTGGTGTTACTGGTGGTGGTGGCGTGTGCGCGGGTGTGGTGCCGCTTGCTGGCCGGGCGCAAGGTGGGCGCGCTCGCCGAGGCCCCCTACGTGGTGGTGGCCGTGGGCGGCTAGCGCGCAGTCAAGCCCAAGCTCCGGTCCACGTTCTGGGCCGGTTTTTCGGGTGGCCTTGGCCGGGTGCCTTCTCACCGGCTTTTGCCCGACGTCTCTCGGCCAGTCGCTTGACGACGGAGTTAACCCGAATTGTCTTCGTCGCTTAAACTCATGAACATTTTTATCAAAACAGGTTTACTGGTGATGGTGGGCGGGGCAGGGGTGCTGGCCGTCATTGGCGCTAGCTCGCCGTCCGGCGCGGGCAACTCGCAGCTCTTGGCTGGTTCGGCCTTGCCGGTGTTGGCCAAAGCCCCGGCGTGGACCCTGCGCGATGTCGAGGGCCGGGAGGTCAAGTCCAGCGACTACCAGGGCAAAGTGGTCGTGATCGATTTCTGGGCGACCTGGTGCCCGCCTTGTCGCAAGGAAATCCCCGACTACATCGCCTGGCAGAAAAAATACGCCGACCGCGGTCTGGTCATTCTGGGGTTTTCGATGGACGAAGCTCCGCCGGCCGAGGTGAAGGCCTTCGGCGCCAAAATGAAGATTAATTACCCGCTGCTCATGGCGGGCGAGGCGATCGCCGAGGCGTTTGGCGGCATCGAGGGTTTGCCTACCGCGTTTGTCATCGATCGCGAGGGTAACATCCGCCACCGCAAGGTCGGTCTTTCCGATCCGGTGGCCTACGAAAAACTCATCGCCTCGCTGCTTTGAACTCCGCAGGGAGGGGGATTCGGCGCTCAGTGCGACGTGCTGAACTCCAGCAGCGGCGTGGCCGCAATGTGAACCCCTTGGCGCCTGGTTTGTCGCGGACAACTTCACGCGACCCAAGCCGCTCCTCCCCTGGGCGGCTTTTTTTGCGCCCTTCGCCGCGCCGCGCTGCGCGCCTGGCACCGAAAAGGAGTGCAGATTTCCTAGGCTGTTCGGGTGATCGATTCAGGCTGAAACGACTTTGCTAAGCGCAAACACCGCCACGGGCTTTTTGGGTTCTTCGACACTTTCATGGGGTAACCGGGCGGTGGAGGTGGCCTGCCGTGAAATTGGGCATCGCGATGAGGTTATCGACTGAACTAAATCCACGGGCCCTAGGTTTTTACCGCCAAGAACACGCTCTTGAGGCCTTCCCTAAAGGCGTTGGTGGTACGATGAGCTCAGTGAGTGAGTAGCCATCCCTAGCCCAACCACCGCTTCCGCAGTCGGCTTGCCCGCATCCCGCATGCAACTCGATTTTTTAAAACCGACTAAATCACTGCCACGCTGAGCCTCCATTTGACACGGGCACAAAACGTGAGAGCAATCACCCCCATGTCCAAGCGCGCCGTCCTTCTCGTCAATCTAGGTTCTCCTCAATCTACCGCGGTCCCCCATGTCCGGCGCTACTTGCGCGAGTTCTTGGGTGACGAACGGGTTATCGACATCAAACCCCGCTGGCTGGCCAAACTCCTCGTCAACTGCCTGATCACCCCCACGCGGGCACCCAAGTCCGCCAAGGCTTACCGGGAGATCTGGACGGATGCGGGTTCTCCTCTTGTGGTCACCTCTAAGAGCGTACGGAAAAAACTGGCCAACGAGCTTGGCAGCGAGGCACCGGTTTACTTGGCGATGCGCTACGATCAGCCCTCAATCGCCTCTGTGCTTGCGCAGATGATTGCCGACGGGGTGACCGACGTTTTGCTTTTCCCTCAATACCCGCACTACGCGATGTCGTCCTGGGAAACGGTGGTGGTTAAGGTGCAGGAGGAGGCCACCAAGCTTTCCCGCCCTCTAGCCATTGAAACGGTCCAGCCGTTCTACGAGGACGCCGACTATGTCGAGGCGCTTTATCAGGTGTCCGCTCCCTACCTCTCCATGCCCCACGACATGTTGCTGGTGAGTTACCACGGCATCCCGGTTCGCCATCTCCGCAAGGGGGATTCGTCCAAGGCTCATTGCACCGTGGTCAATGACTGCTGCAATACGTGCAGTCCCGCGCACGCCACCTGCTACAAGGCGCAAGTCCTTAAAACCACTCAGGCCTTCGTGAAACGCGCAGGCATTGCCACCGAAAAACACACCGTCTCGTTTCAGTCCCGCTTGGTGGGCGAGCCGTGGCTCACCCCGTACACGGACTACGAACTCGAGCGTTTGCCCAAGGAGGGAAAAAAGCGCGTGCTGGTGATGACCCCTGCCTTCGTGGCTGATTGCTTGGAAACGCTCGAGGAAATCGCCGGCGAGGGTAAGGAGGAGTTTATGCATGCGGGGGGCGAGTGGTTTCAGCACATCCCCTGTCTCAATGACCAGGCACCTTACATCGATTTTCTAGCCGGCCGCGTGCGCGCCTGGCTTGGCGGTCGCAAACCTGTTGCCGTGCAGGCGGGCCAGCGCGCTCAGACGCTTGCTCCCGCGGTTTAATCCAGCGCACGGATTGCCGCCCGTTTTTTTTGCATCTTACGGATTCTTACGTTTACCGCTTGACGAGAAAACCACCAAGTCGGGCCGCCAGCCGGATGATGCAGGCGTGACGGCCGGCCGGAATCACTGGCCGGTGACTCTGACCCGGAAGAACATTTTAGGAGGACTGCTCGTGGCAGGGGGGAAGGGTACGACGACGGCTTCGATTTCATTATCTTGGGCGATCACCGTCGGAGTGATAGTGCTGACGGTCCAATTCGTTAGGGCCTCACTAAATTCTACGGCATAAATAAGCCCGACCGAGGCGGCGTTCTTACGGCGACCGTAGAGTGCGAACTGAGAAACGCCTCCGCGTCCGTCCGGAACTTGAAGCACCGTGGGGGCACCGTGCGCGAGGAGCACTCCTGAGTTCACCTGGATGGCCGCACCCACCGCCGAGGTCAAATTGGTGCCAAAGGCCCATTCTTGGATGTTCTTTAACCCGTCGGCGTCGGTATCCCCATTCGGATCGAGGTCCGCGCCGCTCAGGCCCAGTCCGAAGGCCCAATCTTGATAGGGTGTCCTACGGGTGGTGGCGATGGCGTAGGTTTTGGTCGTCACGGCGTCTTGCGCTGTCACGCGCACCTCTACGGTGTTGGCACCTACTCTGAGGGTGAGCGGACCGCTTTGCGCTCCCGAAGCAACGGCTGCATAGGAACCACCATTCACGCGGACCTCAATCTTTGCGTTAGCGTTCGTCGCGACTGGCGTGACGGTCATGCTCGCGGTGGTGCTGGCCACACTGTGGGTGTAACTCGTTTTTACGTTGGAGAACGCTGGAGCGAGCGTGCCGCTGCTCGGGGTGAGGCCGGTCAGGCTCGCGTCGGTGCTTGCAACAACCTCGAAGTTATTGCTGTCGCCCGTGTGCCCGGCGCCATCGTCGGCACGCAGATTTACAGAGGCTTCTTGTTGCGTGACCGCGATCGAGCCAGTCCATTTGCCGCTTGTAAAACTCCCCGTTACGGACGGGCTGGTGGGGATCGACCGTTCCACCTGCAGCTGCAAGTTCGGCAGGACCTTGCTCCTCTGGGGTGCAGGATTCGTTCCCGACCATGTCAGTGGATTTGGATTTTGGTCGCTCCAACCACTGATCGTCCGCAGCGTGTTCGCAGTAGTGAAGGTGATGTACCATGGTTGTCTGTATGGACTATATGGACTATCATCATTAAAGCTGAAATCCACCATCAGGTTGCTCATACCGTCGTACGCGAATGGCGTCGTGAACGTGAAGGTGGCCAGGCCGGTGGAGGTCAGGGTATGGTTTGCCTGATAAACCGTAGTCCAGCCCGTGCTTTCCCATGCAGCTGATGTATAGCTCGCAAGCGAGGTGTGCTTCATCCGGATGGTCCAGTTGTTCAACGGGAGGGTACTCGTATCCCCATATGGATTGATGACGTTGAGCGACAGTGCTTTTATCGTCCCGGCGGCCCCGATTTCGTTTTTCAGGTAGATGAACTGCGAACGCTGGTTGTTACTATAGACATAAAAAGGCAACTCTATCGTTATTTCTGTGCCGGTGCCCACCACCCGGGGGGGGGCCTGCACAGCGCAATTAAGCGCTGCGGTACCAGTGAAGCTGGTGACGGTGTTATTGCCCGCATCCATCGCCGTAACCGTGGCGCTTATCGGTTCGTTCACCGGACGTAACGCGGGCTGCGTAGTCCAGGCAAAGTGATGTAACGGTCCGACGCCCACGTTAAAGGCAGTGCCTACTCCCGTATGCCCGGCACCGTCGCTGACGGTCAGCATCACGTTCGAGTCGAAGGTGTTTACCGTCACGTTCCCCGTCCAGCTCCCGGCGGTGAATGCGCCTGTGGTCGCGGGGGTGATGGAGCCCAGTCCTCCTACACCTCTGGCGGAAAGTGCTGCGGAGGCCGTGTAACTGGTGATGATTACATCGTTCACATCCTTGGCTATGATCGTCACCGGGAACGGTGCGCCGCGCGTCTGCGACGCAGGAACAGGGGCGAAGGTGTAGTGGTGCACGTCGTCGTCGAGCACCGTCGTTGTACTGCTGGCAGCCGGGAAGCCTTGGGCGGTCGCGGTGATCAGCGCATCCTTGCTGCCGTCGGTCAGCGTGTTGTTTACGCCGGTGAGCGTAAAGGTCGCTGACGTCTCTCCCGCCGAGAGGTTTACGGTCCGTGGTACGGTCAGCCGCGATGGGGTGTTGGAGGAAAGCGAAACCACCAGCGCAGTCGGCATCGGTCCCGAAATACTGACCGTGCCCGTTCCTGTCGCCCCTTCGGTGAGAGTGGCCATAACGGAGACCGATAGGACCGATACTTCGTTATCTAGGACTGCGATCAAGGCGGTGCCGTCTTTCCATCCCTGAACATGCGCGGTGAGGGTCGCTGTTTGCGTCCCGTCGATTGAGAGGTCGTCCACGACGCTAATCGTAAACGGAGCCGAGGTCTGGCCTGCGGGAATCACCACGCTGAAGGGAACCTGCACCGCCGTGGGGTCGCTGGAACTCAGCTCCACCGTTACCGGTACGGTGAGAGCAGCGTTGATCGTCACCATTCCCTGGACGGTGCCCGCGCCTTCGGTGGCACTTGGGGGCGCCGTGACCCTGAGCGTCGCGCTGCCATCATTGTCCTGCACCGAAATGGCTCCTGCCGCCGAACCCCCTCCGGTAACCGTCGCGGTGATGATGGCCGTTTGAGTCCCATCTATGACCGTGTCATCCGTGATCGTCACATCGAACGTAGCGCTCAACTGCCCGGCCAGAATCGTCACTGAAGCCGGGACCGTCACTTCGGACGTGTTAAGGGAGGCGAGAGTCACGACCACGTTCGTGGCCTGTACGGCAGGAAGCGTCACTGACCCTTGGCCAACTAGCACGCCGTTGCCCTCTTTGACGACGGCCGGCAACGTTAAGCGCAGCGGAGGATTGCTATAGTCACTGAAATTGCTGTAGTCAAAGTTCGCTGGTACGCCCAAGCCCTGCGACAAACCCATCAGCCAGTATACTAAGCTTATGCCCAAGTGGGTAATGCGAATTCGCCCGTCGAAGAATAGCTCGATTTGAAAGCTGCTCGGGCCGACGTCGCTCCAGGGCCGGACGTTCTGGTAGGTCACCGCGATGCGATCTGCGACTTGTTTCCAGGTCACGGATCCACCGTTTAGGGTGGGATCGAAGTCATAGACCAACGCCGCTATTCGGGGTTGCTTGAAGTGGATATCCAGCCATTCCGCCCATGTGTAATCCCCGGTATTAAAGGTCACGTATCCGTTAGAGCTGACGTAAAACGTTGAGTAAGTAGTTCCATAGAGCCTCACTGTCGCTCCGTCTTTCGGTGTCACCTGCACATAACTGTCATCGCTTAGCTCCAGCTGCACCCCACCGGTGGGATCGGTGGGAAATGCGGACACCGACGCCGTGCGCTGAACGCCGTAGAAGCTGGATGAGCCGTTTGGTGTGAACAGCCAGCTTTGATTTTGGTTGTTATTCGCCCTGTTAACGAGTTCGGTGAAATAATCCACATCCGTGCGGACGGTGAGGTTTATCTGGCGAGAGATTGTGACGGACCGGGTGGGGTTGGTGAACAAGACCGTACCGCTGTAGCTGCCGCTCTCCAGTGCTGAGGCGGCGGAGTTAATCGCCATCGTAACGGTTGTAGTCGCACCGGGAGCAAGTGTGCCTCCTGCAGGGGCGACACTCATCCAGTGGACTTGGGCTGCGGCGGTCCACGAAAGCGGGTCCGTTGTAGAGGTGTTGGTCAGCGTGTAGGTCTGGATGGCAGGGGTGAACGGTCCTCCCACCGGCCCGCTCGCGGCTAGGGCCTTTGAGGGTGTTACCACCATCACGTCGGGCAAATCGAAGGACTCCAACACGCCGGTAGTGGTGCTGCTTGCTGGGGCAATCGCCTCCGCGCCCATTCCTCGTTTAGCGAAGGCCGCCCATAGCAGAGGGGAATCGGTGCCGCCCGTGCTCACGAGGTCGGCCTTGATGATCGC
>JBILBW010000088.1:0-11417 GCA_044353465.1 Rariglobus sp.
CTGTATTGCTACACCTGAAAAACCGTTCGACTTGCATGTCTTAACCACGCCGCCAGCGTTCATTCTGAGCCAGGATCAAACTCTCCGATAAAGAGAATTCAGAACCTAGTGATTCTTGAACTACTAGGGTACAATCCATAAGACTGTACCCATATTTGGAATAATATAATTTTTGATTGGGGGTCCCAATCAATCGCACAAAGTAAATTTCAAAGAGCTCTAATCGTTAAATTAGATTTATCCCTCTACTCATTTCTTCGCTTATACACTGCTCTCAGTCGTCTTCAGTTACCTGCCTCAAACTTCTTCAGTATTTAGCAAAAAAACCTTCAAGGAACTTCCCCTAAACTCGCTTCGCTTGGTGCGTTGCTCGTCGACGGGAGTTGAGAAAATGCAAATCATGCGCCCGCCTTCAAGCACTTTCTTTTAATTTCTCTAAAAACGGCTTCATTCGCCTAATTGACAATGAGTTAAAATTCACAACCAGCTCCTTTTTCCCGTCGCTTGGGAGGCTGAATAAAGCTGTCCCCCGATTAAGTTAGCAGCATTAACCCTTACTCCTCGGAGATTTCAAAAAAATTCTAAATCCACAGCTTACGCCCCGCCGCCCACTTGAATTGATTCTCGTAACACTCTTCTGGTATGGGCGTTCCATCCTTTCTGTTGAGGGTGCGGGCCTAAAAAGGAACTCAGTTGAAATTTCAGCATTGTTTTTATGAAGGTTACCTCAGGTTGGTTTTACATCCGGACTTATTGAAACGAATAAAGTTAAGGATCTCCCTGTTGGACAATCTTTAATGGGTTTTCTGCGTTGGCCGGACGGCATGTAGATCCTCTCGTAACGCGTGGGGTAAATCGATGCCCGTTTACGACCCGGAGCCGGTGCTCAGTTGGCGCCTGCTTCGCCCAATGCAGTACCAGCTCAACTTGCGCCACGCGGTTCCTACTGCGATTGCGAACAAGACAGCTTCAAAACCATTCAAAAGCCGGTTCAGCCAGCGCTTCACCGGAAAACCGCTTCGCCCGGACGCAGCGACTACGATACCTGCAAAGGCGGGAGAGTCTGAACCAAGATAACCAGCAAGGCCTTGCCGGGTTGCCTGATGAGGCGGCCGAGGTGCAACCAAGCCGCCTTTTTTTTCGTTGCGGGCGATTGCGCTACCCTCGTTCGACAACTCCAAACGGCATGCCTAAAAGGGGCCCGACGGGTAACCTGGCCGCCCGGCCGGTGGGCGGTTTTCCGCCCTGTGTGCATTTGGAGTTGGCGGCCGCAGCCCGTCTGGCCGATGGTTCCGGCCCGTCTACCCGTGCCCGACCTCCTCCATACGCTTCACACCACCTTTGGGTACCCTGAATTTCGCACGCTCCAGCGCAAAATCATCGAGACCTCCCTGGCCGGCCGAGACGTCTTCGCGCTGCTTCCCACCGGGGGCGGCAAGTCCCTCTGTTTTCAAATCCCCGCTTTGCACCGCCCCGGCCTGACCATCGTTGTCTCCCCGCTGATCGCGTTGATGAAGGATCAGGTTGACCAACTCCAGGCCGCCGGCGTCGCCGCCACTTTTCTTAACTCCACCTTGTCCCTGGCCGAGGCCCGCTCGCGTCTCGCCGGACTACACCGCAACGAGTGGAAGCTGCTCTACGTCGCCCCCGAGCGCCTTATGCTCGATAACTGGCAGGACAACCTGAAGGCCTGGAACGTTGCCGCCATCGCCATCGACGAGGCCCACTGCGTTTCCGAATGGGGCCACGACTTCCGCCCGGAATACCGCCAGATCGCCAAGCTGCGCGAGCTTCTACCCGACGTGCCCTTAATGGCGCTCACCGCCACCGCCACCGAGCGGGTCCGCGAGGACATTATTAAACATCTCAAATTGCGCCATCCGGCGGTCTTCGTCGCCTCCTTCAATCGCCCCAACCTCACCTACAGGGTCACCCCCAAAGAAAAGCCCACCGACCAGATCATCGCCTGGGTGAAAAAGCGCGAGGACGAGAGCGGCATTGTCTACTGTGCCAGCCGGGCCGCCACCGAACGGGTCGCCGAGGCCCTCGCCGCCAAGGGCTATTCCGCCCGCCCCTACCACGCCGGCCTGCCCGCCGAATCGCGTGCCCGCAATCAGGAGCTTTTCCTGCGCGACGACGTACGCATCATGTGCGCGACGATCGCCTTCGGCATGGGCATCAACAAACCCAACGTGCGCTGGGTCATTCACTACGACCTGCCCAAAAACATCGAGGGCTACTACCAGGAAACCGGCCGCGCCGGTCGCGACGGTCTGCCCGGCGATTGCCTGCTGCTGTTTTCGGCGGGTGACGCCGCCAAGCAGACCCACTTCATCGACGAGATGACCAACGAGCAGGAGGCCCAGGTCGCCCGCAACCAGCTCCGCCAGATCCTGCGCTACGCCGACGGGGCCAACTGCCGGCGCGGCGAACTGCTCGCCTATTTCGGCGAAAAGTTCCCCTTGGACAACTGCGGGGCCTGTGACAACTGCATGGAGCCGCGCGACACCTACGACGGCACGATCCTCGCCCAGAAGTTCCTTTCCTGCGTTTACCGCATCAACGCCGCCAGCCGTTTCGGGGTCGGCATCAACCACGTCGGCGAAGTGCTCACCGGGGCCGACACCGACAAAATCCGCCGCTGGTCACACGACCGCCTGACCACCTACGGCATTGGCAAAGACCTGGCCCGCCCCGCTTGGGCCGCGATCGGCCGCGACTTGCTGCGGCTCGGCCTGCTCGCCCAAAGCGAAGGCGAATTCCCCACCCTTGAGCTCACCGCCGGAGGGCTCGAGGCGCTGAAAACCCGTCGCCCCATCACCCTGACCAAGCCGATGGAAACGCCCAAGGTCCGCAAGGTGGTGCGCCGCGAAGGCGACATCGCCTGCGACGAGATTCTCTTCCATCGCCTGCGCGAGTTGCGCAAAAAACTGGCCGACGAACGCAAGGTGCCCGCCTACGTCATTTTTGGCGACGCCACTCTGCGGCAGATGGCCCGTGAATACCCGGTGGGCGACGAGGCGATGGCGCCCATCTTCGGCATGGGCGCGAAGAAACGTGCCGAATTCAGCGAGGTGTTCGCCCGCGAAATCGCCACCTACCTGCTGGACAACTCCCGGCTGACGTTTCACGACTAAATTGCCGGCGGCTCCCGCCCGTTTCGAAAGTCCCCTTCCATCGGCCCCTTTTTCGACCCCAACCCTCCCCCCGCCAACCCGCTAACGTTCATGAAATTCCGCCTTCGCCTCCTTCGCCCGTTACTGATTACCCTGCTGCCCTTTGCCGCTCAGGCGGCGATTGAAACCTGGACTGGCTCGGACGGGCTGCCCACACAGGCCGAGTTCATCCGCCGGAACGGCGATTTGATTACCTTCCAGAAACCGACGGGCGCGAGCTACCTTTTGCCCTACGCCAAACTCAGCGAGTCGGAACGGGCGCGCATTGATGTCCTCACCAGCCGGACGACTCCGGCCGCGCCTACCGCTCCGGCGTCCGCCGCAGCGCCGGCCAAGGCAGTGACCGGCAAAGTCCTCGCCCCCCTGGTCAACCAGCTAGTTTACCTCAAAGGCTCGACCCTTGTTCCCCTACCGGCGGCCTCGTTGTCGGGCGTGCGTTTCGTCGCGGTGTATTATTCGGCCCACTGGTGCCCGCCCTGCCGCGCCTTCACCCCTGAACTTGTGAGCGCCTACAAATCGATCAAGGCCGCCCACCCCGAGTTTGAGTTGATTTTTGTCAGCAGCGACCGCGACGAGGAGAGCATGAAGGCCTACATGCGCGAAACAGCCATGACCTGGCCCACGCTGAGCTTTGGTCAAAAATCCAGCGCCAGCACCCTGAAACGCCCTGCCTACGAAAGAGGCATCCCCAACCTGGTTTTCATGACCGCCGACGGCAAAGAACTCGCCACCACCTACACGACCGGGGGCGACTACGAGGGGCCGAAGCAGGTGCTCGCAGCTATCCAGCGGCATTTTAAGAAGTAAGTCCAACGCCTGCTTCAAATTGGCTTTTCCTCATCGGAAACGACCCGTTGCCGCGCTGCGCGTTCTAAGCTAAGAACGTAGCCAAAATGCGGCGCGGTTTTGCTCCCAGATGTAAAAGTCTAAAAGCAGCCAACCGTTGGTATAAGTTCGACGGTCAGGTTGGCGTCGAACTCGGGCTCGGAGCCACGCCCCGAATCCACGTCCAGTATTCAACGGCCGACCTCGCCCCAATTTCTACCCGGGCGCTCGGGTTATCTGTTGCATGTCGTGCCAGGTCTGTTCGTGCGTGGCCTTGAGCGTGTGCTCAGGTGGCACGGGTGTTTTTGCGCGCAGAAACCGGGATGCGCCCAGCGCCCACGGGATGCAGGAATACTGAACCACCGCGCCGCTTGCAGCCCACTCTCCGCTCGGCACACTGGCGGCTTTTCCGTGGCCAACCAACCTTCCGCCTCCCGCTCCACCGCCGCCTCCGCTAGCGCCGAAACGCCCCCGCTCGATTCGTCGGTGCCGTCGTGGTCCCGACGCCACGCCGCGCACCTCGGGGCGGCAGGGGTGTTTGTCGCCACCGTCGTGTTGACCGTGCTGTCGTTTCCGCCCGCGTCCACCCCGGAGTTCGCCTATGCCTTTGCCGTGCCGGCGCTGTTCTGGGCCTACCTGCGCCCCTCGCTCCGCCTCTATGCCGCCACCGTGCTTGGCGCCCAAGCGGTCGCCTGGACAATCTTGCTCGGCTGGTTGCACCACGTCACCCTCGGCGGGCTGCTCCTGCTCGGGCCGTTTATGGGGGTGTGGATCGGCGCTTGGTTTCTCGCCGCGCATTGGGCCCTGCCCCGCATGCTCGGACGGGCCACGCCGGTGCGACTGGCGGTGGTGTTCGGCCTAGCGGGCCTCTGGGTGATCGGTGAATGGACACGCACCTGGGTGCTCAGCGGGTTTCCCTGGATGCCGCTCGCCGCCAGCCAGTGGCAGCGCATGACCATCCTGCAAATCGCCGCCTTCACCGGGGCCGGCGGGGTGTCGTTTATCCTCATGGCGATAAACCTCGGCTTCGCCGCCTACGCCCACCGCCTGCTGCGCGAAGGGCGAGCCGGACTGGGCAAACGCTCGCCGGAGTTTTTCGCCGCCCTGTTTCTACTGGTGATCTGCGTGGCCACCCAACTGCAGGAAACCTTTGCCCGCCACCGCTTCTCGGTGCCGCTGGGACGGGTGGCGTTTATTCAGCCCTACATCCCGCAAACCGTCAAATGGGACAACGCCCAGGGTCCGGCCATCCTTCAGGTGCTTGAGGAGCTGACCCTGGGCGCCGGCGCGACCAAGCCCGACCTGATCCTCTGGCCGGAAGCGACCACCCCGTGGGCGGTCAAGGGCGACGCCAACATGCAGGCGTGGGTGGAGCAACTGGTGCGACGCACCGGGGCCCCGCTGGTTCTCGGCTCGGTTGCGCGCCAGCCCTCGGCGGTTCAACCCGGCGCAGAGGAGTGGCTCAACGGCGTGTTCACCGTCGAACCAGCCACGGGACTGCAGCCGCAGTTTTACGCCAAGCGCAAACTGGTGCCGTTTGGGGAGTTCGTGCCGTTGCGCCCCCTGCTCGGCTGGCTGGAAAAGGTCGTGCCGGTGGGCGAGGATTTTTTGCGCGGCACCGACGTCACCCCGCTGCGCGTGACGCTCCACGGCCGGCCGCTGGCGCTGGGCCCGCTGCTCTGTTACGAGGACATTTTTCCGCAAATCGTCCGGGCAAGCGTGCTGGGCGGGGCTGATCTGCTGGTGGTGCACACCAACAACGGCTGGTTTGGCGAGGGAGGTGCCGCCTACCAGCACGCGGCCAACTCGGTGTTGCGCGCGGTCGAAACCCGCCGCCCAGTGTTGCGCTGCGGCAATGGCGGCTGGAGCGGCTGGATTGATGAATTCGGCAGCATCCGCGCCGTGCTCACCTGCGATCCCGCGACCGGTGCGCTTTCCACCGCCAGCCCCAAGCTCAGCCCCAACGGCACGGTGTATTTCCGCGGCGCCCAGACGGTTGCGGTGAGTGTGGATGCGCGCTGGGTGGGGCGGCGGAGTTTTTATGTGGAGCACGGCGACTGGCTGGTGGCGGTGTGCGCGGGGCTGGCCCTGATCGGCTTTTTGCTGCTGCGGCGATCCGCGGCGGGCGAGCGCCGGACGGGGAAACGAGAGAACGAGTAAGCGGAGGAGAACGAGAACGATTTAAACCCAGCGGCGCCGCGCTCCGCCCAACCGAATCCCTCTGCTCTCAAGGCCGGTGCCCCGGGCCGACGGGGGGAAACACGCGCGGCCCCTTGATAAACGAGCGACTTGGGCCAACTTTTGGCACCAACTCGCCGCACTCACGGCCGGCCGGTGGATCACTCCGCTCCACCCCCACCCGCAAGCGACCGCCGGTTGCCCCCAATCGCGCCATGAAATACAACCCCAGTCGTGTCCACCCGGTTACCCCGGCCGGAGCCGAAGAGGCCGAACACCAACCCGCCAGCATTCCAGTCGATGGCATCTTGTTGACCGGCGAGCTGTCCATCGTTCCCCAGTCCAAAGGAATCGTGCTGTTCGCCCACGGCAGTGGCAGCAGCCGTCATAGCCCCCGTAACCAGTTCGTTGCGGGGGTGATTCAATCCTCGGGCACGAGCACCCTGTTGTTTGACCTGCTCACCCCGGCGGAAGAGGAGGCCGACGAACGCGACGGCCACCTGCGTTTTGACATCGAACTGCTCGCCCGGCGCTTGGTCGCCGCCACCCGCTGGCTCGACCAGCAGGGCTCCACCCGCCACCAGGGCATCGGCTACTTCGGCTCCAGCACCGGCGGCGCGGCCGCGCTGGTCGCGGCGGCCGAACTGGGCGGGGAAATCGACGCGGTCGTTTCCCGCGGCGGTCGGCCGGATCTGGCGGGACCCGCCCTGCCCCGGGTCACCGCCCCCACCCTGCTCATTGTCGGCGGACGCGACAACTTGGTGCTGGAGCTTAACCGCGACGCCCTCGACCAGCTGCGCTGCAAGAAACAGATTATCGTCGTACCGGGCGCCACCCACCTGTTCGAGGAACATGGCGCCCTTGAGGAAGTCGCCGCGCTCTCCGCCGGCTGGTTCCGCCAATACCTGCGCGCACGCTAAGCCCCACGGCGGTTTGCCGTTGGCCCCAGTCCCGACGAATCGGCTCCGTCTTCCAGCTACGCGCTATCAGACCGTAGCGGAAACGCGGGGCGGGTTCAGCGGCACGCACGTCGAACGTAGCGACCACGGGAAATGGTTTCGCCACTCCATCGTTAAGTCCAAAATCATCCCGCCATTGGGTTAACCCCAAAAAGTCAGTAACTAGAAGCGCCCCATGAGAACGCGATTCACCAACCGGACCGAGGCCGGCAAACTGCTAGCCAAGTCCCTGTCCCACCATGCAGGCGACCCCGGGCTGCTGGTGCTGGCGCTGCCCCGCGGCGGCGTACCGGTGGCCTACGAAGTGGCACGTTCACTCAAAGCCCCGCTCGACGTGTTTGTCGTACGCAAACTCGGCGTCCCCAACAATCCCGAGCTGGCGATGGGGGCGATCGCCAGCGGTGGCGTGAGGATTTTAAACGACAGCGTTGTCACCATGCTCGGCCTTTCGCCGCTGGTGATCGACGAGGTGGCCCGAAGGGAACTGCGTGAACTGGAACGACGCGAAATCGCCTACCGTAACCACCGCCCCCCCGCCACAATCCGCGGCCGCACCGTGATCGTGATCGATGACGGCATCGCCACTGGCTCGACCATGCGCGCCGCGATTGAGGCGCTGCGCCAACTCCACCCCGCCCGCCTAATCGTAGCAACGCCCACGGTGGCGTGGTCCACCGCTGAAGAACTGCGGGAGGAAGTGGATGAATTCTGCGCCTTGATCACCCCGGAACAGTTTAACGCAGTAGGAGAGTGGTACGTTGACTTCAACCAGACCACCGATGAGGAGGTGGAGGAGTTACTCGAGAAGGCCAACCGCACGCAGCCCCATCCGGTCCACACGCCACGCAGCGGCTGACACACCGGAACCGAATAGGTGAAAGCGGCAATCCGCCCAAACCGAAAGACCGCGATACCCACCCCCTTCGGACGCCGAAGCGTTTTCGTACGCCGACGCGTTCTTGATGCAGATTCCCGACGCGGAGCCGGGGTTCCGTGCGCCTTCGACCCGCTGGCACCCAATCAGGCCCGGGTCAGCGGCCGGTATTTGATCCGGTGTGGCTGGTCGGCCTCCTTGCCCTTGCGACGCCGGAAGTCCTCCAAATAGGCCGAATAGTTGCCGTTGAACCAGTGAACCTGCGAATCGCCCTCAAACGCAAGGATGTGGGTGGCAACCCGATCCAAAAACCACCGGTCGTGCGACACCACCACCGCACAGCCCGCGAAAGTCTCCAACCCCTCCTCTAGGGCGCGGATCGAGTTTACATCTAAGTCGTTGGTGGGCTCGTCCAACAGGATGAGGTTGGCGCCGCTCTTGAGAAGGCGCGCCAGGTGCACGCGGTTGCGCTCCCCGCCGGAGAGCACGCCAACCTTTTTCTGCTGGTCGGCACCGGTGAAGCCGAACTGGGCGCAGTAAGCGCGGGCGTTCACCTCGCGCGCACCCAATTTGAGCAGCTCGTTGCCGCCACTGATCGCCTCGTAAATGGTCTGCGCGTCCGGCAGCGAATCGCGCGACTGGTCGACGTGGGCCACCTGCACGGTCGGCCCGACCCGCAGCGCGCCGGTGTCGGCGCTTTCCACACCCGTGATCAGCTTGAACATCGTGGTTTTACCCGCGCCGTTCGGCCCGATTACCCCGACAATGCCGCCGGGGGGCAGCGAAAAATTCACGTCTTCAAACAGCACCTTTTCGCCATAGGCCTTGGACAGTTTCTGCGCCTCCACCACCAGGGCGCCGAGCCGCGGGCCAGCGGGGATGATGATCTCAAACTCACGCTCCTTTTCGGCGACGTTTTCCTTGAGCATCGACTCGTAGGCGCTGATGCGCGCCTGCGACTTGGCCACGCGGGCCTTGGCCGATTGGCGGATCCATTCCAACTCGCGGGCCATGGCCTTCTGGCGGCGGTCTTCGGTGCGCTGCTGCACGCTGGCGCGGGCGTGTTTCTGCTCGAGCCACTCGGAGTAGTTGCCCTTCCAGGGAATGCCGTGGCCGTGGTCGAGTTCGAGGATCCACTTGGCAACGTTGTCCAAAAAGTACCGGTCGTGGGTGACCGCGATGATGGTGCCGGCGTAGCGCGAAAGGTGCTGCTCAAGCCAGTTAACACTCTCGGCGTCGAGATGGTTGGTCGGCTCGTCGAGCAACAGGATGTCCGGCTTTTGCAAAAGCAGGCGGGCCAGGGCGATCCGCCGGCGCTCGCCGCCGGAGAGGTGGTCGACAATCTGATCGGCCGGCGGGCAACGTAGGGCGTCCATCGCCATCTCGACCTGCGGAGCCACGTCCCAGGCGTTGAGGGCATCGATTTTTTCCTGCAACTCGCCCTGCCGGGTGGTGATGGCATCGCGGGCGGCATCATCGGCGGCCGCGTCGATCTCGTCCCAGGTGGCGTCGTAGGCAGAGGTCAGGTCGGTGAGGTGTTTGACGCCCTCCTCGACGCACTCGCGCACGGTTTTTCCGGCGGTGAGTTGGGGCTCCTGTTCGAGCAAGCCGACGGTGTAGCCGGGCTCGAAGTGAACCTGGCCGTCGAACTCCTTGTCGCGCCCGGCAAGCAGGCGCATGAGCGAGGATTTGCCGGAGCCGTTAAAACCGAGCACGCCGATTTTGGCGCCGTAGTAAAACGACAGGGAGATGTCGCGGAGGATTTCCTTGCGCTCGAATTTCTTCGAGACGCGCATCATCGAAAAGATGATCTTAGGTTCGTCGGGCTTGGCCATGATTAGACTGATCCAACCGGCGCTAGCGGCCGGGTCAAGGCAGCCCCGCGGGGCCGTTCATCCAGCGAAATCGACCCACTCGCTCCCCGGGGTCTAGCGGTTCAGGAGCGCTGAATCAATTCCACCTCGTAACCCTCGGGTGCGTCGATGAAGGCGATCAGCGATCCGCTGCCGGTGCGCGTCGGGCCGTCGCTCAGGACGAAGCCCTTTGCCTGCAACTCGGCGGTAAAGGCAGCCAAATCAACAACCTCGAAGGCGAGATGGGTCAGGTCGGCTTGGACTTGCACCGGGGTGGCCCCGGCGGGCAGCTGACAAAGCTCGATTTCCTCGGCGCTATGGGGCGTGGCCAAAAACACCAGTTGAGCCCCTCTCGGAGAGGTGTGGCGGCGGGAAACCGTCAGACCGAGGGCGTCTTGGTAAAAGCGAACCGAACGCTCGAGGTCGTTTACGCGGTAACGGGTGTGCAGAAGTCTTTGAACAGCCATATCCGGAAAAAACCGGCTTAGTGCAAACCCTGCAAGTGCCGTAAACAAAAACAAAAAGCCCCATCACGCGATTGGCGTTCCGACCCGCTTGAAGCGTGTTCGCTTCCACAAGGCCCCATGGCGAAAAGCGTCAAACTCCGCGTTGTTAGCCCCCAACTGGTCGACCTGCACAAGGACCCCGAGGGCATTTGGACAGTCCTAGTGGCACCCCTAATGCCAGGAATTTACGGCTACAGCATCATAGTCGACGGCCAATCCATGCTGGACCCCGCTAATCCCGAGATCAAACCGGAGCTAGAACCTGATTAAAGCGAACTGGACGTCACATCCAACCCGCCTCAGCTGACCCAATGGCAGGAGGTGGAACACGGCACGATCCACCTCCACGATCACTTCTCGCTTCCCCTCAAACAGTTGCGCCACCTGCGGGTGTACAGCATGCCCGGCTATGCTGCCGACTAGGCCAGTCGATTCCCCATGCTCTATTTGTTACACGGCACCGGCGACACCGAGGCGACCTGGTCGGAATTCGGCCGGGCCAACCTGATTGAGGACAACCTGGTCGCCGTTGACGAAGACCGTCCACTGATCATCGTAATGGTCGACGGGCATGCCGACCTGACCGATGAGAGGTGAATCGGCCAGCGTAACCTGGAGCGGATGGAAGCAGATCTCTTGCAAAGTATTATCCCGCTCGTAGGCAAAGTCTATCGCACCCAAGCCGACGCCGATCACCGCGTGATCTGCGGGCTGCTTATTGGGGATTCAGGCGCTTTACATCCGCCTGCGCCATCTGGAAACCTTATTACGCGTCCGGCCTGAGGCCCACTACCGCTGTTGAAAAAGGTGTGTAAAGTGGGTGGATGAAAATGATCACAGCGCAACTGATGGAGGACGAAACCAAACAGGACGCGACGGGGCGGCAGATTACCCCGGTGCAGCGATGAGAGGAATTACTCCGGGGTTACGACCAAAGCGGATTAACCCAGGCGGCGTTTGCGCGGCGCGAGGCAGTCAATTACCAGACGTTTGTGGCGTGGGTGCGAGAGCGGCGACTGGGCGCCACTGCGGCGATGGCAACTCAT
>JBILBW010000014.1:0-35339 GCA_044353465.1 Rariglobus sp.
CCCCCCCCCCGAGGGAGCTCGCCGAGCTACTAATGGCCAATAACCCCGAAGGCCTGGTTGATTTCCTGCGCGCCGCCGGACTGCCCGAGTCGACCATCCGATCGTTTATAAAAACGCTCTTACAGACCCGTGCCGTCGAGCGATTTAAGGCTGTTTCGAGCAAGTACGATACCAGCCAAACCTGGTGGAAAGATAAACCTAGCAACCTCTACCATAAAGAAATGGCCGAGTTATTCAAAAGTTTGCGCGAATCACAAAAAGAAGCCGCCCGCGTGCTCGGCACCGGCGCGGAAAGCCTAGATTGGACTCAAGACCTCCGACTCACCTTCCTGAGCTCCGACAAACTCAATACAGTCCAGACGATTCAGCATGATTACGAGGACCTGATCTATGCGTTGCAGAGAGACATGGAAATTTTCCAGCTTCCCGGCGACGCCGATAAAATGAAATTCCTTAAGGAAGAGAAAAAACGCGACCTCGTTGCCGCTCTCTCGCCGCAGGAATGGGCCGAATATAACCTGCGTAATTCCGATACCGCCAACCACCTGCGCAGGAAAACAAGTTGGATCGACTGTTCCGAGGATGAATACCGCAAACTCTTCGCCCTCCAAAAAGCCCACGACGACACCCAAAATCTCGACGGCTCGGGTAACCCGATCAACCCCGGTGCGGTAGACTGGCAAAAACGCCAAGAAAACGAAAGTCGGCTCAAAGCGCAGTTCAAGGACTCTCTCGGGGCCGAGCGCTACGCCGACTACGCGCGTGCACAAAATCGCGAATATCAAACGCTCATCGCCGCGACCGAACGCCTCTCGCTACCGTCCGAAATCGCCCGCCAAGTCTTCGACCTGCGCACCACCGTCTCCAGCGAATCGGTCCGCATCGTCGATAGCCCGGATCTCGGGGCGGAACAAAAAAAACAAGCGCTAGCCGCCCTCGCCCAAACCACCCGCAGCCAGATTCGCGCCCGCCTCGGCGCAGCCGCGGCCGAATCGTATATGAAAAACCACACGGACTGGCTGACCAAAGTCGAAACCGGCAACGCGGTGACCTTTGATGAGGAGGGCAACTCCAACAATGTTCGCGGCATCTCCACCCCAAAGCCGAAACCTGACGCCGCCAAATAGCCCGTCAGCACCCGGTCGCCCCGCCGGCGAGCGAATTCCCACAGCCCACGCTTAAATCCGAACGCCGAAGTTGGAGTGCGATTTAGTGGTGGAAAAAGGCGGTAATCGTTAAGTGCAGGCACTCATAACGCAGGGCGTTGGCGGGTCTGAATCCAACTTCGGCGGAGTTGGAGGGCGCCACTGCAAGGCGGCATCAATGAGGGGCTTGTGTTTTGAGAGGCCACCCCAGGCTTGCGACCGTTTGATGGCCCCTTGTTTACCGACCATGCCGAGAATGGCACCGGCGAGGAACACCTGGCTGCTCAGGGTGGCGGATTGGCGGTAGGGCTTTTCGGGGTGATTGGGCGCTGGTAAAGACTGAGCCAATTGAAAACGAAGAATGCGCCGAAGAATGCGGACTCGGTGCCGAGGAACGCGCGGAGGCAAAAGCCGTCGGCGACCAGATCGTTTTTGAGCTCCTCGCTACGTTACTCGGTGCAGGCTCGTTCGTTGAAATCGCGCCAGAGGAACTCGGCGGATTCACTGCGAAGGGTGACGAAGATCCGGTAGGTTTACCCGGGCACCTCGATGAGCCTGCGGCAGACCCGATTTAGCCTCCTGCACGCGTTTGCGCAGCACCCGGAAGCGACGGCCGAGCTGCTAGCCGTGCAGGTCGAGCCAGATCTTGCCCACCGCATCGTTTCCATCGTTTTCAGTCCCTTGAGGTACTCCCGTGAAGCGTTCCCGGAAGGTATGCGCAAGCGGTATGGCGTTGGCCGAGGCCACGCCGTTCTTTTGCAAATCAACGATGAAGCTGCACAACCCGCCAAAACGGCGTCAGCGCCGAGGAGGTTTCGTCTACCACCGCTACAAACAAGAGGCGTAGGGGTGACCCGATTTGTTTTGGGCTTTTGTTGCGGTGCCGCGGCCCTTGGCCTGACGCCGTTTGCTTATGCAGTGTAGCACTTTTGCTAAAGCAAGCCGGCGCTTGCGCTTATGTTGCAGCCTAGGGCTGGACCGCGGGTGACTTTGTTTTGCATCCGGTTCAGAATTTGTTCTTTTCGGCCACTATGGAGAATACTGCTACCCTAAAGCTGGACGAAAAAGAGTTGAAACTGCCGATCATTGTCGGCTCCGAAGGCGAAAAGGCCATCGATATTTCCAAACTACGGTCCGAGACCGGTTACATCACCTTTGACGACGGCTTTGGTAATACGGGTTCCTGCACCAGCAAGATCACCTACATCGATGGTGAAGCTGGCATCCTGCGTTACCGCGGCTACCCGATCGAGCAACTTGCAGAAAAGTCCAACTTTGTGGAGACGGCCTACCTCGTCACCCACGGTGAACTCCCCACCAGCGATCAACGCTCTAATTTTTCCCGCTTGCTCACCCAACACGCACCCCTGCGCGAGGGCATGGCCCGCTTCATTCAGAGTTTCCCGCGGGACGCCCATCCAATGGCCGTGCTTTCCGCCTCGATCAACGCCTTGGGTGCGTATTATCCCCATCTGGCCAGCAACAACCACCAGCGCGACTTGGAGCATTTCGATGAGGCGGCGGCGATCGCCATTTCAAAGGTCCGCACCATCGCCGCGCATACCTACCGGGTGAGCAATGGCCTGCCGCTCAATCATCCCCGCCCTAATCTGGGCTACTGTGAGAACTTCCTGCACCTGATGTTCTCCGAGCCTTACAACGAGTTCGTTCCCACCCCTGAGGTCGCCTCGGCCCTAAACCTATTCCTCTTACTCCATGCCGACCACGAGCAGAACTGCTCGACTTCGACGGTGCGCATGGTCGCCTCGGCCGGCGCCAATCTGTTCGCGTCGGTTTCCGCCGGCGTCAACGCCCTCTGGGGCCCGCTGCACGGTGGCGCCAACATGGCGGTGCTCGAGATGCTGCAAAACATCCATAACGATGGCGATGACGGCACCAAGTTCATTGCCGCCGCCAAGTCGGGCAAGGGAGACCGCCTAATGGGTTTTGGCCACCGCGTTTACCGCAACCACGACCCGCGCGCCAAGATCATCAAAGGATCCTTCTACAAGGCCCTGGCCTCGCTCAACATCAAGGACGACCCGTTGCTCGATATCGCTATGCGCCTCGAAGAGGTCGCGCTTCACGACGACTACTTCATCTCCCGCAAACTCTACCCGAACGTCGACTTCTACTCCGGCTTGATCATGCGCGCGCTCGGCATACCGCTCAACATGTTCACGGTCATGTTCGCGATCGGGCGCATGCCCGGCTGGATTGCCCAGTGGCGCGAGGTGGCCGCCAACCCCAAGCTCAAGATCTACCGCCCGCGGCAAATTTACGTGGGGGCTACGCCGCGTAACTTCACCCCAATCAATCTTCGGTAAGAGGGCCTAAAAAACCTAATTTCGAAACGGTAAGACGTTACCGGTAATGCGTGCTGCGGCGAGCATCAGGAATACTTCCTAAAATTCGCCGCGGCGTTCATGCCGAAAACGGTGGCGGCCAAAAACGATTAACCTAATTCACCGCGGTACGGATTGAGGTCAAGACACGACGGGGCTGCGCATTCCCCCGGTACAGCGACAGGAGGGCTTAGTCTGAGTTTTCGCTCAAACCGGATTAAGCGAGGCGGCGTTTGCCGCGGGGGCGTAATCCATGACCAGACGTTTGTTGAGTGGGTACCCGAGAGGCGAATGCGCACCCCTGCGGCGAGGGAAAGTCGTCCGGCTAGACGGGTGCAATTTACCGAAGCGAATCTGCCGGCATCGGCCGCACCGCATGACCAGCCGAGCAGACCTCGGAGCGCTGAACCCAGAGCGCTGGCAACTTCCCAAGGTAGTCGAGCCAGGGGATGCTAACTGCTGATGGAAGGCGCACTGCGCGGCGTTTCCGCTCCATATTGGATACCTGAATGGCCATCCGCTTGGCTATGTCGGAATGGCTACCCTTACGACATAGCTGCGAACCGGTGCTATGCCTCTCCGAGGTCGGAACCCTGACGCTTACGGAAATCGCCACGTGTGCAAAAAACCGCCGCGAGAGAATCGCGACGGTCGCCTGCGAAAACCGGTGGACGCAACCGGCCTCCGGGGAGGCTTACTCCCACTCGATGGTCGCCGGCGGCTTCGAGCTGATGTCGAGCACGACCCGACTCACGCCGCGCACCTCGTTAGTGATGCGTGACGAGATTTTTTGCAGCAACTCGTAGGGCAAGCGCGACCAGTCTGCGGTCATCGCATCAATGCTCTCAACGATGCGCAGCCCGATCACGTCAGAATAATTACGTTCATCGCCCACAACACCGACTGTTTTGACAGGAATGAACACAGCGAAGGACTGCCAGACTTTCCAGTAATAGCCGCTTTCCCGCATCTCATGCTGCAGGATGAAGTCGGCGTTGCGCAGCACTTCGAGACGATCCTTAGTGATTTCGCCGACGACACGCACGCCAAGTCCGGGACCGGGGAAAGGCTGGCGCCAGACGACTTCCCGAGGCAGGCCGCAGGCCTCGCCTACCGCGCGAACCTCGTCTTTGAAGAGCTCACGGAGAGGTTCGAGCAACTTGAGCTTCATGCGATCAGGAAGCCCGCCCACATTGTGGTGAGACTTGATCAGCGCTGCTGGATTACCAGCAATGGCGACACTCTCAATTACGTCCGGGTAAAGTGTACCCTGCGCGAGGTAATCGGCGCCACCGATGGATTTGAGGGACTTCTCGAACACTTCGACAAAGGTGCGGCCAATGATTTTGCGCTTCTGCTCCGGATCGATGATACCCTTAAGGCGGCGCAGGAACAACGCCGAGGCGTCTACCACCCGCACGTCGATTTGGAAATTGCGGGCGTAAAGGGACTCGACGACCTCACGCTCGCCCTTGCGGAGGAGCCCGTTGTCAACGAACACGCAGGTGAGCTGCTTACCGATGGCTTTGTGGATGAGCGCGGCGGCCACGGAGGAATCGACGCCACCGGAAAGGCCAAGGAGAACGCGGGACTTTTTACCCACGGTGGCCTTGATCTCTGAGACGGACTTGTTGATGAAATCAGCGGTGGTCCAGTCCTGGGAGGCTTTGCAAACGCCGACCAAGAAGTTACGGATCACATCGGTACCACGCTCACTATGGGAAACCTCGGGGTGAAATTGGATGCCGTAGAAGTTGCGCTTGGCGTCCTCGATGACCGCGTACTCCGAGTTATCAGTGGTGCCAATCGCGGTAAAACCGGGCGGCAGTTTGATGAGGCGGTCGCCGTGGGAGTTCCAAACCTTGAGCTTTTTGGGCAGTTTTGAAAAGAGTCGGCCGGACTTTTGAATGGTGAGCGTGCCGTGACCGTACTCACGGTGTTCGCTTTTTGAGACTTGGCCCCCGAGCAGATGCCCCATCAGCTGGATGCCATAACAAATACCGAGGACGGGGACGCCAAGATCGAACAGGGCCTTGTCAGGGATCGGGGCTTTTTTGGCAAACACCGAGCTGGGTCCGCCTGAAAGGATGATGCCGACCACGCCGTCCTTGCGTAGTTCTTCGGCGGTGACGGTGTAGTGGTAAAGCTTGGAGTAAACTTGGCACTCGCGGATCCGGCGGGCGATGATCTGCGTGTACTGGGAACCGAAATCAATGACGGCGATAGTCTGTGGCATGAAGAGAGGGAGACGGAAAAGCGTGGAAGCTGAAAAATTAAGCGACAACCTTGCCGGAATGGAACGCAGGGTGTCAATGCGTCGACAAGGGGAACAGGGCGTTAAAAACGAAGCCGGGTATTTTCCTCCCCGCAGATCGGGCAAGGAGCTGAATCCTCAGCGCCTCGCACCACAAAAAGGTGATTACAGCGAACACAGCAAAACGTTGTTCGCCGGCGTTCCAACTCGAAACGAGCGTGGTCTCGACGATCATAGTAGAGCCAAAGCCCCAGGAACACGAAGGCGACCAACAAACAGTAGATGAACGAGGCGATTTGCAGGCCCATGACGGTATGAAAAAAAGGCAAGACCGGCTGCTAAGGGCCAGCCTTGAATAAACACGGGGTGATTCGTGATAGGAGAATGGCCTGGCCACCTCACCTTAAAAAAAATGCGCCGAAGATTGCTCTTCGGCGCA
Organism: Rariglobus sp.; assembly: GCA_044353465.1. Taxonomy (GTDB): domain Bacteria; phylum Verrucomicrobiota; class Verrucomicrobiia; order Opitutales; family Opitutaceae; genus Rariglobus. Next base: position 6,184 of record JBILBW010000014.1, read on the forward strand.
TCGAGTTGACGTAAGCGCCGGTAGGCGCTGGTCACGAATTAAGCTTGAGCTTCAGGGGCTGCTTCAGCGGCCTTCTTGGCTGTGGAGGGTTTCTTGGACTTGGTGTACCCCTTATCGTCGGCCTTCACGAACTCGATGATAGCCATCTCGGCAGCGTCGCTCACGCGGGGCAAAGCGAGTTTGTAGATACGGGTATACCCACCGTTACGGTTGACGAACTCCTTATACTTTTCGTTAAAAAGCAGGGTGATCATGTCCTCGTTGCGCACGTCCTTTAGGGCGAGGCGACGGAGGTGGACGGCATCCTTCTTTTCGGTCTTCGCAGCGGCCTGCTTGGCCTTCGTGATGATCTTTTCGACGAAAGGACGGAGTGCCTTGGCCTTGGCCAGGGTGGTCTCGATACGGTCGTGCTCAATGAGCGAGGCGGCCATATTGGAGAGCGTAGCAGCGCGGTGGGGCGAGCTACGGCCGGCAAGGGAGTGACTATGTTTTTTGTGGCGCATTGTGGTGTTTTTTTAGGAGCGGCGCCCGATCGGCAATCCGGACCGCAGCGTTGAGCGGCACGGACGGCGCAAGCACCGCAAAGTGTTAGGATTTATACCTGAACCAAGGGAAATGACCAAGGAAAGGAGGTAATCTCTTACCTGCTTTCCTTGGGTCAAAATCCGTTGGGCGGAGTTGTTTGATCGTCGCGAGGCGACAATCAGCCCTCCGTCTTAACGGCATCTAGCAGCCGCTCGTCGATCTTCATGCCAAGGGAAAGCCCGAGGGCCTCTAACTTGTCCTTGATCTCATTGAGCGACTTCTTGCCGAAGTTACGATACTTGAGCATCTCTTGCTCGGACTTCATCGCGAGCTCACCAACCGTGGTGATGTTCGCGTTGTTCAAGCAATTCGCGGCGCGAACCGAAAGCTCGATTTCGTTAACCGACATGTTGAGGAGCTTACGGAGCTTGTTCTGCTCCTCGCTGACCTCGGACTGTTGATTGTCGAACTCGAAAGACTCGTCGCTGACGCGATCAAATACGTCGAGGTGGTGCTTCAAGATCGAACCGGATTGCTTGAGGGCGTCATCCGGAGTGATACGACCGTCAGTCCAGATTTCGAGAATGAGTTTATCATAATCGGTGATCTGGCCGACGCGGGTGTTTTCAACCGCGTATTTGACGAGGCGAACCGGGGAGAACAGCGAGTCTATCGGGATGACCCCGATCGCCTGCTCTTCTTTCTTGTTCTGCTCACCAGGATAGTAGCCGCGTCCGGTCTTGATCTCGATTTCCGCCTCGAAGGAGGTGTTCTTTTCGAGCGTGGCTATCACCTGCGTCGGGTTGACGATGGTGATGTTCGAATCGGCTTGGATGTCGGCAGCGGTCACGGCACCAGCACGGTTCTTAACCTTGATGGAAAGCGTAAGGGCCTCACGCTTGGCGGAGACGATGAGCACTTTCTTCAGGTTAAGGACGATATCGGTAACATCTTCAACGACCCCATCGATGCTTTGGAACTCGTGATTGACCCCCTCGATTTTGATCGAAGAGATGGCGGAACCCTCAATCGAGCTCAAGAGAACGCGACGCAGGGAATTGCCGATGGTGTGACCATAGCCGGCCTCAAAGGGCTCAGCGATGAACTTGGCGTAGGTCGGCGTGGCGCCGTCCTCCACCTTGGTGAGTTTATTGGGCAGTTCGAACTTTCCGAGGCGTTTTGGCATGGAGGTGAGTGTTTGCTGCGTTAGTTTGAGGACTCCGGCTTAGAAGCGGGAGTAGAACTCAACGATAAGCTGCTCGTTGATATTGGCGGCGATTTCGTCGCGGTTAGGCAAACGATTGACGACGGCCTTAAATTGCTCGGCGTTGAGCGAGAGCCAGCCCGGGACGGGGCGGCCGCGGTTCTCTTCCAAGTTGCGCTGGGCAAGCTGGCGGGAGGACGCGAGGTTCTTGATCTCAATTTCGTCGCCTGCCTTGATGACGGCGCTGGCGATATCTAGCTTGTGACCATTAACGCGCACGTGGCCATGGCCGACGAGCTGACGGGCGGCGGCACGGCTCTTGGCGAAACCTAAGAGGTAAATGACGCTGTCCAAACGGGTCTCGAGGAGCTGCAGGAAGCGCTCACCAGTGACGCCGCGCTCGCGCTTGGCAATTTCGAAAGTACGGCGGAACTGGCGCTCGAGCAGACCGTAGGTGTAACGGAGCTTCTGCTTTTCGTTCAAACCGACAGCATACTCAGAGAGCTTGCGGCGGAGCTTGGGGCCGTGCTGGCCGGGGGGGAAGTTGCGTTTCTCAAACGCCTTGGTCGCGCCGAAAATTGGCGTGGCGAAACGGCGGCTGATGCGGGTGGTAGGACCTGTGTAACGAGCCATGGTGGGTTACTATTAAAAATTTCCGGAACGGAGGATAAGCGTCAAATTAGACGCGACGACGCTTGCGGGGACGGCAGCCGTTGTGCGGCACCGGTGTAACGTCGATAATGGTGTTGATTTCGAGGCCGATGGCCTGAAGGGCGCGGATGGCGCTGTCGCGGCCGAGGCCGGGACCGGAAACCTTGATCACGACATCCTTAAGACCATGGGACATGGCGTTACGGGCGGCGTCCTGGGCAACCACCTGAGCGGCGTAGGCGGTAGACTTACGCGAACCGCGGAAGTTGCACTTGCCGGCACTGGACCAGGCGATGACCTGACCCTTTTGGTCGGTGATCGAAACGATCGTGTTGTTAAAGGAAGCAAGGATGTTGGCGACGCCGGAAACGACGTTCTTGGAGCCCTTGGCCTTGCGGATCTTGATCGTACCGAGCTCTTCCTTAAGAAGATCCTCAGCGGTAGGCTGCTTGGCAACGCCACCGATGAGCTCGACGGGCTTCTGATCGGCCGCGGGAGCGGGAGCAGCGCCTTCGGCACCTTCGGTTTTGGGAGCCTTGGAAGCCTTAGCAGGCTTATCGGCAGCAGGAGTTTTGACCTCGGCGCCGGCAGCGGCAACCTTCGGGGTCTTCTCTTTCTTAGGAGCGGACTTTTCTTCAGCCATGGTGGTAAATTTTTATTCTTTGGCCTTGGTGACGCCGACAGTACGGCGCGGGCCCTTGCGGGTGCGGGCATTGGTGCTCGTGCGCTGACCGCGAACGGGCAGGCTCTTGCGGTGGCGAACGCCACGGTAGCAATTGATTGCTTGGAGGCGCTTCAGATTGCCCATGAGCTCACGGCGAAGATCGCCCTCAACCACCCACTTATTTTCAGTGATGATGTGCAGGATCTTGTTAAGCTGTTCCTCAGTGAGGGCTTCAGCACGGGAGTCGGGATCAATACCGACATCTTTAACGATCAGGTCGGCGCGAACCGGACCGATTCCGTAAATATAACGGAGGGCAAACGCGATTTTTTTCTTCGCGGGAATATCAACACCGAGAATACGTGGCATGGATGGTTGGGTTTAGGGACGTTGGAAGGTTGAGAACAGGACCGTCATGCAAGCAATTGGGTCCGGAAAGATTTAGGGAAAATAATTTAAAGGGCCTTCGGAATCGTAAGGATCTCGGGGCCGGTTTCGGTAGTGAGCACGGTGTGTTCGAAATGGGCGGATGGCGTATTGTCTGCGGTGACAATGGTCCAACCGTCACTGAGGGTCTTGGTTCGATAGGTTCCGAGGTTAACCATTGGCTCAATCGCCAAAGTCATACCCGGCTTGATCTTCTCGCCTGCGTTGCGGCGGCCGAAGTTCGGAATCTGGGGTTCCTCGTGCATCGAAATACCGACCCCATGACCAACCAGATCGCGTACCACGCCGAAGCCGTGAGCCTCAACATGCGTTTGGATGGTGTGGGAAATGTCGCCAATCCGGTTACCTACGGTTGCCTGCTTAATTCCGAGATAAAGTGCCTCCTCTGAGACCTTTAACAACTCGGCGATTTTAGGGGTAACAACCCCTAGCGGTACGGTCGTGGCATTGTCGCCGATGTAACCGTTATATTCGATAACGACATCCAGCGAAACAACATCACCATCGCGTAAGACGCGCTTAAGTGTCCCGATTCCGTGTACGACTTCTTCGTTGACCGAAAGACAGGTGTAGGCGGGAAACCGACGGCTGCCAATTTTGTAGCCATAACAGGCACTCCGGGCTCCGTGTTGCGACATGAAGTCGCGCGCAGCTTGATCCAAGTCATAAGTCGTAATCCCCGGACGAACCAGCTCTTTGAGCTGTTTCAGAACGAGGGCGGCAATCGCACAGGATTCACGCATCCGCATGATCCCTTCTTTGTTTTTAATAGGAATCATAGGGCTGCTAACTCTTGGGCTTCAATCAGAAGACCGAGGGTGCGATAGTGTTCGAGGAGTGGGCTTGCCGCGTCAGCGGCAGAAAAAACGCCTTGAAGATTTTCATCACGGGCATCTAGCCACTCGTCAAATACTTGAGCTTGGAGCAACGTAGCCGGGAAGCCCGTTAAGGCGAAACCCGCATCAGGTTTACGTGACCAGAACCACCGTCGCAAAATAGCGATGAGGGTTTCGTCCGCTAGGGGTGATTCCTGGCGAAACGTCCTTTCTGCCTGTTGGCCAAAGGACGAGCCACGTGAAATCTCTCGCTGAATCAAGTCAACGAGAGAGACGTGCTCAATATTCAAAGAACGAAGCTGATTCATCAAACTCCCAGAAAGAAGTTGAGATGAACCGAGCAGTAAAAACTTCTGTTGAGCCGGAGGGCCGAAAGAAGAAAAGAGGTCGAAGCTTTCAGTCACTACTGACGAAGTAAAGCTTTATTTTGCAAGAATTCGGTAGGCCCAGATTCCCACGCCAAGTAACAAGAGACCAATCACGGGAATGGCCAATTTCATCACGGCCTCGGAACTGAGGGCATCACCGGTTGCACTCGGTGCATTCGAACTGCGGGCACGGACACGACCTTTTTTTAGGAAACCGTCATAGTGGCGTTGCAGAAGAAACGTTTCGATCTGCTTCATGGTGTCCAAAATGACACCTACCGTGATCAACATGCCGGTGCCCCCGAAGAACACCGCCAAGCGCTGAGGTACGTTAAGCTCGAAAAGGAAAATGTCAGGCATCACCGCGATGACGGTCAAAAAGATCGCACCGGCCAAGGTCATGCGCGTCATGATGAAATCGAGGAACTTTGCGGTGGGCGCACCCGGGCGCACGCCTGGGATATAACCGCCGTATTTCTTCAGGTCGTCCGCAATCTGAATGGGCTTAAACATGACCGAAACCCAGAAATAACTGAAGAAAAGGATCAAGGTGGCCATCGAAGCATAATACACCCAATGCCCACGCAACAAGTTTTGCGCAAACTCGGTGAGGAACTTCATATCGAAGGCAGCACCCACCTGGGAAAAAATCTGCTGAGGAAACAGTAGGATCGCACTGGCAAAAATCACCGGCATGACGCCGGAATAGTTTACCTTCAAGGGCAGGAACGAACTCTGACCACCCATCACTTTATTGCCGACAACGCGCTTAGCATATTGGACGGGAATTTTGCGCTGCCCCTGCACCACAAGAATGATCCCCATCGTGACGAGCACGAAAAGGAGAATCATCACCAGTGCCTGAGGAAGACCGAGCCCCTTAACGCCAATTGCGGGGAAGAACAGTTGGTAGGCGGTGGCAGCAGCACCGGGGATATCAGCCAGAATGCCTACGGAGATCAGTAACGAAACACCGTTACCAATACCACGCTGGGTTATCTGCTCGCCCAGCCACATCAGCAACAAAGTACCTGCAGTCAAGAAGGTCACCGAGGTAACCAAAAACCAAGCCTTCGGCGCCAAAACAATTGAACCGTAGACATTGACGTCAAAATTAGAGCCGAATAGGCGAGCCGGATTCTCCAAGGCCAAAATGAGAAGCGTGCCCTGAACCAAGCAAATGATCAGGGTAGCGTAGCGGGTATACTGGGTGAGCTTTTGACGACCAACATCGCCTTCCTGCGAAAGGCGACTCAAGGCAGGAACCACCGCCGTCATCAACTGGAAGATAATCGAGGCGCTGATATAAGGCATGATGCCGAGGGCAAAGACAGCCCCCTTAACCAGGGCGCCACCGGTAAACATGTTATAGAGGCCCACCAAGGCGCCACCATTGCTGCCTGCCTGGTCCTTGAAAAAGGCAGCCAGAGGCGCGGGATTGAGCCCGGGGAGCGGAATGTGCGCACCGACTCGGGCTACAAAAAGGAGGGCGAGCGTATAAAAAATACGCGAGCGAAGCTCAGGGATCTTCAGGGAATTCGTGAATGCGGAGAGCACGGCAGTAAAACAAAGGTCAGAAATCAGGATAAAAAAAAGGCCGCGCGATTTTGTTTCGCGCGGCCTGCACCTATTATTAGGCGACGATGGCCTGGCCGCCTGCGGCCTCAATCTTGGCCTTGGCGGTGTTAGAGAAGCTGGTGGCGGTCACCTTAAAGGCGCGCGTCAGTTCCCCAGTGCCCAAAACCTTGAGCAGCTTTTTATCGCCGCGAACCAGACCGGCCTTGGTCAGAACAGCGGTGTTAAGCTCCGAGATGCTGGCGTCAAGCTTGGCAAATTCGCCGATATTAACGACCTCGGGAGCATTGCGGAATGCATCCTGGTTGAAACCGCGGTGGGGCAGTTTACGGTAAAGAGGCATTTGGCCGCCTTCGAAGCCGGGACGAATGGAGCTACCGGAACGAGCCGATTGGCCCTTGCCGCCGCGACCGGAGGTCTTGCCGTGGCCGCCGCCTTCGCCGCAGCCGACGCGCTTCTTGCGATGGACAGCGCCTTTAACGTTTTTAAGTTCGTGAAGTTTCATGTGTTTTCCTAATGGGATCGCCCCGCCCAGCATAAGTGCTGGGCGGAACTCGGATTGGTAATATAGCCAGATTAAGCCGAACGAACGGTCTTAATCTGCTCAGCAGTGCGGAGTTGCAGCAAACCATTTAAGGTCGCGTGCACCACAGCGATGTGGTTGCTGGAGCCACTGGATTTGGTGAGGATATTTTTGATGCCAGCGGCCTCGAGCACGGCACGAACGGCGCCACCAGCGATAAGGCCGGTACCGGTCGAAGCGGGCTTGAGGAGAACCTTGCCACCGTCGGCAATGCCCATGACGTCATGGGGAATCGTGTCACCCTTGAGTGTCACCGTAACGAAGTTCTTCTTAGCGTTTTCGGTGCTCTTTTTGATCGCATCGGGAACCTCGTTGGCTTTGCCGTAACCGACACCAACGCGGCCTTTTTTGTCACCCACTACGCACAGTGCGGAGAAGCTGAAGCGACGACCGCCCTTAACGACCTTGGCGCAACGGTTGATGAAAACAATCTTTTCAACCAACTCGTTACCATGCTCGTCGTAGGACTTTGGAATCTCGCGGGGACCGCGATTTTCACGGCGTGGCGGGCGCTGCTGCTGATCACCAGCGGGGGCTGCAGGAGGAATAGTGCTCATAGATTAGAATGCGAGACCACCTTCGCGAGCGGCATCAGCGAAGACTTTAACTTTTCCATGGTAAAGAGCGCCGGAGCGATCAAACACAACGGATGTGATACCAGCGGCCTTGGCCTTGGCGGCGAAGGCGCCGCCCAGGGACTTGGCACCGGCTATGTTGGCGGAGAGCTTCAGCTTGCGGAGATCTGCATCGAGGCTCGAGAGGAAGGCCAGCGTGGTGCCAGCCTGGTCGTCGATCGCCTGTGCGTAGATGTGCTTGCTGGTGAAGCGAACAGCCAAACGTGGCCGTAGGGCGGTGCCGAAAACCTTCTTGCGAATGCGCCAACGACGCTTCTGAAGGAGGTCGGCTTTGCGGGTGGTGGACATTTATTTTTATGCTCGAAAGAGCGGGTAAATTGTTATGATTGTAAACGTTAAGCGACGGTCTTACCTTCCTTACGGCGGACGCGCTCACCCACGATACGAACGCCCTTACCCTTGTACGGCTCAGGCGGATAGTAGCTGCGGATGGTCGCAGTGACCATGCCAACAAGCTGCTTGTCAGCGCCCTCAACCTTAACCTTGGTTTGGTCGGCGACGGTGATTTTGATGCCCTCGGGGATGTCGAACAGGATCGCGTGCGAATAACCGAGCGCGAGATCAAGTTGCTTGCCCTTGAGGACAGCCTTGAAACCGACACCTTGGATTTCGAGATCCTTAACGAAGCCTTCGGATACACCCTTGACCATGGCGGCGATCACCGAACGAACGGTGCCGAACATGGCGCGGGAGAAACGACTCTCGTCGAGGGGTGCAATGGTGACAGTTTTGTCAGCATGCACGATGGAGACAACGGGGGCAAAAGTCTTAGAGACTTTGCCCTTTGGGCCTTCGACAGCAACGGTGTGCCCGGTGACGACGACCTTAACCTTGTCGGGAATGATAACTGGAATTTTGCCTACGCGTGACATGTGGTTTATTCCAGGTTACCAGACTTTGCAGAGCAATTCGCCGCCGACTTTTTGGCGACGGGCATCTTGATCCTTCAACAGGCCCTTCGATGTCGAAAGGATGCTGATACCAAGACCGTTGAGCACGCGGGGAATCTCCGTGTAGCTGTAATAAAGGCGCCGACCGGGTGTCGAAACGCGGGAAAGGTTCGTCAAGGCTGGAGCGTTGTCCACATACTTGAGCTTAACAACGAGGGTCTTGTGACCACGATCGTCAGCCGAGAGGGAAACGCCGGAGACAAAGCCTTCGGATTTAAGGATAGCGGCGAGGCTTTCCTTGAGGTTGGAATGCGGCGATACGCACTCGGCGAGACCCGCTTTATACGCATTGCGTAGGCGGGTCAGGAAGTCGCTGACGGGATCTGTCATGATGGATGTTGTTATAGGAGGACTCGCGGGTCATATCCGACCCCCGTGGTCCTGAAAGTTTTTACCAGGAGGACTTGGTCACGCCCGGGATCTTGCCGTTGAGGGCTAGCTCGCGGAAGGTGATACGCGAAACGCCGAACTTGCGGATGAACGCGCGAGGACGACCGCTCATGGAGCAACGGTTACGGATGCGGATCTTCGAGGAGTTACGGGGCAGCTTCTGCAGCTTCTTCTGGGCAGCGAAAAACTCTTCGTCGTTCGTGACCGGATTGGCGAGAATGGCCTTCAGCTCGGCGCGTTGAACGGCGTACTTAGCGACGAGAACCTTGCGCTTCTCGTTCTTGTTAATGGCAGATGTCTTCGGCATGGCTAAAGAGGCTTAGGAGTTCTTGGCGGCAGCCGCGTCGGCGGCGACCTGTTGCTCGGTGCGACGGAACGGCATACCGAGTAGCTTGAGGAGTTCGCGGCCTTCGTCGTCGGTGGACGCGGTGGTCACGATGGTGATGTCGAGGCCCATGGCCTTCTTGACGTTCTCCACGGTGATTTCCGGGAAAATGGTGAAGTCTGAAACGCCGAGATTGTAGTTACCCTGGCCGTCGAGCTTGGAGCCGACGCCGCGGAAGTCGCGGATGGTGGGGAGCGCTACCGCCAGAAGGCGATAGAGGAAATCCCACATGCGCTCACCGCGAAGGGTGACGTGCGCGCCGACAACCTGACCCTCGCGCAACTTGAAGTTGGAGATGGCCTTCTTGGACTTGGAAAGGACGGGCTTTTGCCCGGCGATGAGGGCGAGATCGCGCTGGATGTCGGCGATCTGGTTTTTGTCGGCCTCGGCGTCGATACCGGTGTTGAGCGAGATCTTGACGATCTTGGGCAACTCGTGGGTGTTCTTATAGCCGCGGCTTTTCACCAGAGCGGGGACGACCTGCTCGGTGTAATGTTTCTTAAGGAAGGGAATATTTTTGCTCATTATGGTAAGAGCCATCGGATTACCGACCCGGATGGCAATGTGAGAGTGTGTACAGGCGGAAAAGGGCCGAAGTTACACGAGGTAGCTTCGACCCTGGCAAGCGCTAATTTAATTATTCGCGAATCAGGCCTTGGCCGCGCGTTTTTTGGACGCGTCGAACACGGCTTTTTTCTGCAGATTGGAAACGTGGACCGAACCCTCGCGCTCGACAATGGCGCCGGAAGGGTTGGCCTCAGACTTCTTCAGGTGACGCTTGAGCATCGCGATGCCTTCAACGCGAACGCGATCCTTAGCAGGGAGGATCTCGATAACTTTGCCTGACTTACCTTTTTGGGAACCGGCGATGACGACGACATCGTCGCCGCGTTTAACGTGATATTTAACAGACATGTTAGAGGACCTCCGGAGCAAGCGAGATGATCTTCATGAAGTTTTTCGCACGCAATTCGCGAGCGACAGGGCCGAAGATACGGGTGCCCTTGGGGTTGCCATCCGCAGTGAGGATGACGACGGCGTTACTGTCGAAACGCAGGTAACTACCATCAGCCCGGCGAACCGGAGCCTTGGTACGGATAATCACGGCTTTAACAACCTCACCCTTCTTAACGGAAGCATCGGTTGAGCTTTCCTTGATGTGCAGGGTGACGACGTCACCCACGCCGGCGGTGGTGGTGTTCTGACCTTTTTTGCTGATGTACATGGCGCGACGAGCACCTGTGTTATCAGCGACTTCTACCCATGAACGGAGTTGTAGCATGACGGATGTCTTTGTTTAAATGTTGTGGGCTTAGGCCTTAGTCGTCTTGGTCGGGACCAGATCGGCAACATCCTTCTCGCTGATCGCGGCTCCATCGGGAGCCACGGCAGCTTGAATGATTTTGACGATGCGCCAGCGCTTGAGGCGGCTGAGGGGACGAGTCTCCATGATCTCGACCTTGTCGCCAACCTTCGTCTCGTTCTTCTCGTCGTGGACGTGCACAACGGTCTTACGATTGATGGTCTTCTGGTAGCGCGGGTGCGGGATCTTGTAGGGGACGGTAACCTTGATGGACTTGTCGCCAGAGCGGCTGGTGACGAAACCGGTGAGGTCTTTGCGAGAATTGCGGGTCGTGGTAGACATGGGATGTTCGATTAGGCGGCGGCCTTCTTGTTCTTGGCGGTACGCGCAGTCTCGAGACGAGCGATATCCTTACGCAGGACACGGAGCTCGTGAGTCTTTTCCACCTGACCGGTCTGCTTGCGCAGACGGAGGTGAAGAAGCTTTTCGCGGTTTTCAGTCAGCTTGGCTTCGAGCTCAGCAGAGGCCAGCTCGTTAATGGGATTGATCTTCTTGCTCATGGCGTTGATTTCCAGCGATTAGCCGGATTTAGGTTAGGCGGCGGTGCCTTCGCGCACAATGAAGCGGCAACGGAAGGGCAGTTTGGCGTCGGCGAGGCGGAAGGCCTCTTTTGCGACGGTCACGGTGACACCACCAAGTTCGAACAGGACTGCACCGGGTTTGATCTGGGCGACATAATATTCGACCGGACCTTTACCAGAGCCCATGCGCGTTTCGGCAGGTTTCTTCGTGACAGGCTTGTGGGGGAAAACGCGAATCCAGAGTTTACCTTTGCGCTTAAGATGGCGCGAAATGGTGACTCGGGCGGCTTCAATCTGTTGACCGGTCATCGGGCCGCGGCTAAGGGATTGGAGACCGAATTCGCCGAAGGAAATCGTGTTACCACGCTTGGCGTTACCCTTACGGGAACCCTTCTGGGATTTACGATATTTTGTGCGTGCTGGAGCGAGAGCCATGATGGTTTCTCTTTAGTTAAATTGTTAGGACTGCGACGAGGTTAGAGCGTCGTGTCAGCTTCCTTTTTGCAGATCCAGCACTTGACGCCGATCTTGCCATAAACGGTCTTCGCTTCCGCAAAGCCGTAGTCGATATTTTCGCGGAGCGTGTGCAGAGGCACCCGGCCCTTGCGCTGCCATTCGCGACGTGCAATATCGGCACCACCGAGACGACCGGAGGATTGAATACGAATGCCCTCGGCGCCCAGTGCCATGGCCAACTCGACTGCCTTTTTCATGGCGCGACGGAAAGCGATACGGCGCTCGAGCTGGAGACATACGTTCTCAGCAACCAGCTGAGCTTCGATCTCGGGCTTCTTCACCTCCTGGATGTCAAGGAGAACGTCTTTGCCGGTAAGCTTAGCGAGTTCGGCTTTGATGTTTTCGATCTCGGCTCCCTTACGCCCGATCACCAGACCCGGACGGGCGGTGTAGATCTTAACTCGAACTCGGTTGGAGGCGCGCTCGATGAAGATACGCGGAACAGAAGCCTGCTTGAGCTTCTCCATGAGTTTCTCACGGATAATCTGATCTTCAAGGAGGAGCTTAGCGAAGTCCTTCTTCGAAGCATACCAGCGAGATTGCCAGTTGCGGCGGACGGCGAGGCGGAAGCCGATTGGATTGGTCTTTTGGCCCATGGTGGTAAATTAGTTGGAGTTACCGTCGGAGAGGACGATGAGGATGTGGGACATCTTCTTACGGCGGGGCATCGCGGTACCGCGGGCACCGGCCTTGAAACGCTTCAAGACGGGGCCGTTCTCAACTAGCGCGCTCTTCACGACGAGATTGTCGACGGAGAGGTTGTTGTTGTTTTCGGCGTTGGCGATGGCGCTCTTGAGCGTCTTCACGATCAAACGAGCGGACTTACGCGGAATCAGCGTAAGGAGATCGACGGCATCGTTGGCTTTGCGGCCTTGGATGGTACGAACGACTTCGCGCACCTTTTTAGGGGACATGCGCGCGTAGCGGGTGAGAGCTTGGACTTCCATTTTATTAAGATTCCCTTTTGGGGCGACAGCAGGACCGAAGTCCCCTGCCCTTTTTGTAGTTATTAGTTATACCTTGAGAGTTTTTACTGTGGCGGTGTCCCCGGAGCGGATCGTTTGACCCGGCAACAAGAGGACGATGAGAGCGGCACTGGCCCGGGGACGAAGTTCGACGAGAACGACCTCGCCAATCTTGGAACCCGCTCGAGTGATACTGAACACCATCCCTTGACGGAGCCCGGCCTCGAAGCCGGAGCCGAGAAGTACAACATCCGCAACGCGGGTCGCTTCTACGGCCACCACCGAAGCCCCCGAGACCGACCGGACCGCTTGAATTTGAGCGGCTGTGCTTTTCGCCGAAGCGATAAAGATGAGCGCAAATACAAAAGCGATCCTGGGGATCACGAGGGCAGGAGAGCGACTTAGATTTCCTTACGGGTCATGCCACCGTGCCCCTTGAACACGCGGGTAAGTGCGAATTCGCCGAGCTTGTGACCGACCATGTTTTCGGTGACGTGCACCGAGATGAAAGCTTTGCCGTTATGAACGCTGAACGTGTGGCCGATGAAATCGGGCGTAATCGTCGAGCGGCGGGACCAGGTCTGAATGGGCTTCTTGGAGCCACCGGCCTTAACGGCCTTCTCGATTTTCTCGAGCAGGTGGTAATCAACAAAGAAACCTTTTTTGATGGAGCGTGCCATGTTGGTAAGGTGGAGAAATTACTTCTTTCCGCGGGGCTTGCGTCCGTTATGGCGAACAAGGATTTGGGAGCTGGAAGGCTTGGAGCGCTTGCGCGTCGGGAAGCCCTTGGCGAGCTGGCCCCAAGGAGAAACGAGGTGCTGGCGACCGCCACCACCCTTGGACTTACCCTGACCACCACCGTTGGGGTGGTCGACCGGGTTCATCGCGACACCGCGCTGGCGGGGACGCTTACCGAGCCAACGATTACGACCGGCCTTACCGAGCGAAGCGTTGATCTGGTCGGCGTTACCGACCTCACCGATGGTGGCGCGACAGTTGGCGTTGACTAAACGCACTTCACCTGAGGGAAGCTTGATTTGGGCAAAACCGTTCTCGACGTTGACCAACTCAATCGACGTACCGGCTGTACGACCGAGTTGCGCCCCGCGACCCGGAACGAGCTCGACGTTGTGCAGCTTGGTGGACGGAGGAATGATCGACAGCGGGAAATTGTTACCAACGTTGAAGTCATTCAACGCAGCCTTGTTCGAGGTGACGATCGTGTCGCCAGCCTTGAGGCCCTTGGGGGCAAGGATGTAACGCTTCTCGCCATTCGAGTAGGCGATCAACGCGATGTGCGAAGTGCGGTTCGGATCATACTCGATGGCCTGCACACGGGCGGGCATGTCGAGGATGTCGCGCATGAAGTCGATGATGCGGTAAAGCTTCTTATGGCCACCGCCGCGACGACGGCAGGTGATGCGACCATAGACGTTGCGACCACCGCTCTTTGGTTTTGGCTCGGTGAGCTTGGACTCAGGGCGTTTTTTGGATAGACCCTCGGGCTTGTTCAGCTGCGTGAAGCGCTGTGAAGGCGTGAGGGGACGACGGACAGGAGTGAGAGGCATGTTATGTGTTCTCCAGATTAGACGAGCTCGATCTTGTCGCCGGTCTTGAGCGTAACGACTGCCTTCTTGTAGTTGGAAGTCATGCTCGGACGGCCTTGACGGCTCTTTTTGTTTTTGCCGCGGATAACAGCGGTATTAACGCGGGTAACCGTGACCTTGAATGCCTTTTCAACGGCTTCAGCGATCTGATGCTTGTTGCTGGTGATCGCTACCTCGAAGGTGTACTGGCCAAGCTCGGAAGAGAGCTTGTTGGACTTCTCGGTGAGACGGACGAGTTTAAGGACGTTGGGGATCATTAGTTCTTACCTCCGTTGACGCGGGCGATGATCGCCTCCAATGCGGTGGTGCTGACGATGATCTTCTTGTATTGCGCGAGATCGAGCGTGTTGAGCGTGCAGGCTTCCTGGAGCGAAATACGCTGAAGGTTGCAAGCGGCGCGAGCGGTGTCGGCGGTGAACTCGGAGTCCACGATGAGGATCTTGCCAACGGGAGCGATACGGGCGATGACCGCGTCCAAGACCTGGGTCTTAACGGGGGCAACTTCCCAACGCTCGATCACGTCGACTTCACCTGCGGACAGGCGGTCGAACAGCGCGCGGCTGAAAGCGAGTGCCTTGACCTTGGAGTTGATCTTTTTGGAGTAGTCGCGGGGCTTGGGGCCGAACACGACGCCACCGCCAACCCAGATCGGGGAGCGAGTGGAACCGGCGCGAGCACGACCGGTGCCCTTTTGGCGCCAGGGCTTTTTGCCGCCGCCGGACACTTCGCCACGGGTTTTCGTGGAATGGGTGCCGAGACGGTTGTTGGCATTGATCGCGACGATCACTTCCTTGACGGCCTGGAGGCCTTTGTCGCCTTCGAATACGGGGATACCGGCGAAATCTTGTTCGCGGGAGGTCTTACCGTCAGAGCTGAAAACTTTGAGTTTCATGTGCAGTTGTTCTCCTTAAGGGTTAGGCTTTCTTGGGCTGACCCTTGATGGCGGTGCGAACGATGACGTCGTCCCCATTGGCGCCAGGGATGGCACCCTTGACCAAGATCAGATTCTTCTCGGGAAGAACCTTCACGATCAACAGGTTTTGCAAGGTGCGCTGCAACTGGCCCATGTGGCCAGGCATCGCCTGATTCTTCCACACGCGGCCAGGGGTCTGGCGCATACCGATCGAACCGATGCGGCGGTGGAACATGGAACCGTGGGTAGCGGGACCGCCGCCGACACGGAAACGCTTAACGACGCCTTGGAAGCCTTTGCCCTTGGTGACGCCAGTGACGTCAACGAGCTGACCTTCCGTGAAGGCGGAGACGGTGATCACATCACCGACCTTGTTGGTCGAAGGCGCGCTCAAACGAACTTCACTAAGAACGCGCGGGGCATTTTCAAGACCAGCCTTGGCGGCGTGGTTCTTTTCGGCTTTTGATGCGTTCTTGGATTTCTGTTTGGAGAAACCGATCTGAACGGCGTTATAACCGTCGACTTGAATCGTTTTTATTTGGACGACCGGGCAAGGGCCGGCTTCGACCACGGTGACGGGGACTAGGACGTTTTGAGCGTCATAGACCTGCGTCATCCCGATTTTTTTACCGAGTAGGGTGCTGATTGACATGGCTAAGTGGTAGGTGGAAAGTTTTCCGTTTTACGGCCTACATTAGAGAAGCCCAGCGGTGCACGGATGCACATGGGACGCTGCTAAAATGTAAATTACGTGTTCTGGGTCGGTCGATAACTCACACCGTGATGGTGATGTCAACGCCGGAAGGAAGATTTAATTTCTTGAGCTCGTCGACCGTCTGGGCGGTGGGCTCAATGATGTCGATAAGACGCTTGTGGGTCCGGGTCTCGAACTGCTCCATCGACTTTTTGTCGACATGCGGGGAACGATTGACCGTGAGCTTCTCGATGCGAGTGGGCATTGGGATCGGCCCAGAGACACGAGCGCCGGAGCGCTTGGCGGTTTCTACGATTTCCGAAGCGGACTGATCGATTACGCGATAGTCGTAGCCCCGAAGTTTGATGCGAATACGTTGGCCTTTCATGGCGATAAAAAGAACGAAGGGTTAGGTGCGAGCGGGAGCCTTGGTGGAAGACTCGACGATCTTGGTGAGGAGCGAGTTAGGAACCTGCTCGAAATGGGAAGGAGTGATGGAGGCGCTGGCGCGGCCCTTGGAAAGCGAACGGATGTCGGTGACGTAGCCGAACAACATCTCGAGCGGTACGTTCGAGTTGATGATGCAGGCGGCGTTCTTCGACTCCATGCCGTTGATACGACCACGACGGCGATTGATGTCGCCGATCAAGTCGCCCTGGTAATCTTCAGGTGTCGTCACCTCAACGCCCATGATCGGCTCCAGTAAGATCGGGCTAGCTGCCTTCATCGCATCCTTGAACGCGAAGATACCAGCCATCTTAAACGCCATTTCCGACGAGTCGACGTCATGGAACGAGCCGTCGACAATGCGAATGATCACATCAACCACCGGATAACCCGCGATGACGCCATTGTTAGCGGCCTCGAGAATGCCCTCGGTTGAAGGTTTGATGAATTCCTTGGGAATCGAACCGCCAACGGTTTCGTTGAGAACTTCGACGCCCTTGCCCTTTTCATTGGGCTCCATCTTGACGACAACATGGCCATACTGACCCTTACCACCGGACTGGCGGATGAATTTACCTTCGCCATCAGCGTTGCTGGTGATGGTCTCGCGGTACGCAATCTGCGGTTTGCCCGAGGTCGCCTCGACCTTAAACTCACGCTTCATACGATCGAGGATGATTTCCAGGTGGAGTTCACCCATACCGGCCAGAATCGTTTGGCCGGTGTCGGTGTCAGTCTTGACCCTCAGTGTGGGATCCTCCGCCACCAAGCGCTGAAGGGCGTTACCCAGTTTCTCCTGGTCGGCCTTCGAGTTGGGCTCGATGGACATCGCGATCACAGGCTCAGGGAAGGACGGTGGCTCGAGGCGGACGTCGTAGTCTTCATTGCACAGGGTGTCCCCAGTGATGACTTCCTTGACGCCGACCAGCGCGCAGATATCGCCGGAGTAAGCGGTGTCGATTTCTTCGCGGTCCATGGCGCGCATGAGCACGAGACGGGAAACACGCTCGGAGCGGCGCGTACGGGGATTGTACAGAGCAGTACCCTTCTGAAGGGTCCCCGTATAAACGCGGTAGAACACCAGTTTGCCCACGAACGGATCGGTCCAGAGCTTGAAAGCCAAACCAGCCAGCTTAGCACTGTCGTTAACCGTTACCGAGACCTCATCCCCATCGCTGTTCTGCCCCTTCATCGGGGGAACATCCAGAGGGCAAGGCAGGTAGTTTACGACGCAATCGAGGAGGCGCTGCACGCCCTTTTTCTTGAAGGCCGAACCGGGGATCACGCCGGTGAACTTCATCGAGACGGTCGCTTTGCGGACCGCCAGCAAAAGAGCGTCAGGGGTAATCTCCTGACCGTTCAAATAATTGTCAGCTAAAACGTCATCGAAATCCGAAGCTGCTTCGATGAGCTTCTCGCGATATTCCTTCGCCTGAGCGGCGTACTCAGCGGGAATCGGATGAATCTTCGGATCGAGATCCATGTTCATCGGATCCTCGAAGTAATAGGCAATGTTCTGTACGAGATCGATCAGACCCGTGAAGTTCTCTTCCTTGCCGATGGGAATGAAGAGGGCGTGCGCGTTCGCACCCAGCTTCTCACGCATTTCGGAGATAGCGCGAAAGAAGTCGGCGCCGACGCGATCCATCTTGTTGATGAAAGCAACGCGAGGAACGCCGTATTTGTTGGCCTGACGCCAAACGGTCTCGGACTGAGGCTGGACGCCGGCGACGGCGCAAAACACCGAGACCGCACCGTCGAGCACGCGCATTGAGCGCTCCACCTCGGCCGTGAAGTCCACGTGACCGGGGGTGTCGATGATGTTCACGCGCTGCTTGATTCCCTTCCACGGACCGCAAGACGCGTTCCAGGCGCAGGAAATGGCAGCGGCAGTGATCGTGATACCACGTTCCCGCTCCTGCTCCATCCAGTCAGTCACCGCGGTGCCTTCGTGCACCTCGCCCATCTTGTGCACGCTGCCCGAGTAGAACAGAATACGTTCGCTGGTGGTGGTCTTGCCGGCATCGATGTGCGCGACGATACCGATGTTTCGAGTCCACTCGAGCGGGAAGGGACGGTTCTTGGAATTAACCGAAGAAACCTTCGACTTGTCGGTGACGATTGAAATGACAGGAGCTTCAGACATGGTGGCGAGGAGCTAGCGGCTTACCAACGGAGGTGAGCGAAGGCGCGATTGGCTTGCGCCATCTTGTGGGTGTCTTCCTTCTTTTTGACAACCGAACCGGTGTTGTTGTAAGCATCGACAATCTCAGAGGCGAGGGCGTCTTTCATGGGCACACCCTTGCGGCCGGTTGCGGCGCTGACGATCCAGCGGAGGGCGAGGCTCTCCTGGCGTTCGTAGGAGATTTCCACGGGAACCTGGTAAGTGGCGCCACCGACGCGGCGGCTCTTCACCTCAAGGCGGGGACGGGCGTTTTCCAACGCACCGATCATCAAATCGACCGGATCACCCTTTTCGAGTTTTTCGGAAACCTTCTCGAACGCTCCGTAAACGATGCGCTCCGCGGTGTTCTTCTTGCCGTCTTCCATGACGACATTGACGAGATGGGCGACCAGCGTGCTGTTATAACGGATGTCCGGAGCGGCTTGGCGCTTATCGGCTTTGTGACGGCGTGACATGGATATGGTTCTCGGTTAAATTACTTCTTGGGAGCGGCTTTGGCAGCCTTCGGGCGCTTGACACCGTACTTCGAACGACTGCGGCGGCGTTTTTCAACACCGGTTGCGTCGAGGGTACCACGAACGATGTGGTAACGAACGCCGGGCAAGTCCTTCACGCGGCCACCGCGCACGAGCACGATGGAGTGCTCTTGAAGGTTATGGCCCTCATCGGGGATGTAGGAAATGACTTCGCTACCATTCGTCAGGCGAACCTTGGCGACTTTACGGATAGCGGAGTTCGGCTTCTTGGGAGTGCGGGTCATGACCTGCACGCACACGCCGCGACGGAAGGGGTTGCCTGAGAGCGCGGGGGACTTTGACTTCGCACGAATTTGGCGACGTCCCTTGCGTACGAGTTGGTTGATGGTGGGCATATCGAAGTATGGCTATGAAATGAGAAAAGAGGCGGAAGCTACCACCCCCCCCGCTGCCGGCAAGAAGATTTTTGGGAAACTTATTGACGCACCCAAAACTCACCCTCGTGGGCCCCCGGTCCTCCACTTTTCTAACCCATTCGCTGGGCAAACTCCGCCCTGCACCTTGCGAAACTTGGGCAACCACTCCGAAAAATATCCTTTCTCGTCGCGCCGCAGGCCCAGCCCCAAAAAAATCGTAAATGATCCAGCGCGTATCCTGGTTTGCCTTGATCGTAGTTTTCTACCCGCCCTGCTCCGCTTATAATTTCGTCCTTGAGCTACCTTTCCGCCAATTAAACGGCCGGACTCTCTCTTAGTCCAAAGTGTAGATTTCGAACACTGTCATCGCCCCCCCCTTTAGGGCGCGCCGTTATATTCAGCCAACACCGAACTATCGGATTCGACCGCATGCAGTTCCGCCAAACTTGCCCCCGCACCCAACCGCCGCACCGCCCAGACGGCATGGGCGCGCACAACGGGCGACGGGTGGCCCGCCAGTCGCACGAGCACGTCCACGCAGTCGTGTGCCCCGGTGTTTGCCGCCACGATGCAGGCGTTCCGAATTAACCCCGCCAGCTTAACTCGCTTGATGGCCGTGCCCTTGAATACCGCCGCAAAACGCTCCGGGTTCAGCTCCAAGATCTCGCGCAACGGCAGGTCAGCTAAACCGTATCGCGCCGCTAGCAACACCTGGCGGCCTTCCTTGGCAAACCGGTTCCAAGGACAGACTTCCAAGCACGTATCACAGCCATAAATACGATTACCAATTCCCGCCCTCAATTCCCGGGGGATGATCCCCTTGTTTTCAATCGTCTGGTAAGAGACGCACCGCCGCGCATCCACCACCCCCGGCTGGGGCAACGCCTGAGTCGGACAGGCATCCTGGCACCGTGTGCATTTTCCGCAGAGCAAACCGGGCTCAGTTTCACGCCCGGACGACTCTTTACGCACCGGGTGGTCTGGCTCGAATTCTAGGGTGGTCAACACCGCAGCAAGAAACAGCCAGTTGCCGTGTTGGCGCGAAATCAGCATCCCGTTTTTACCGATAAACCCCAACCCCGATTTGGCTGCCCAGCCTCGCTCAATCACCGGGCCCGTATCCACATAATAGCGGTATTCAGCCGGCGTCACAGCGCCCAGTTCCTCGAGCACCTTACCCGCCTGCACCAGCGCCGTCTTGATCGAGTCATGGTAATCCGCGTACAGCGCATATCGAGCCCAGAGCGGCCGCTCGTTCGCGCCCACCGCCACCGCCCCGCCCGCTGGCAAACCGGCCGGCGGCAGGTAGTTTACCCCGAGCATGATCACCGAGCGCGCCCCCGGCAGCACCAGGGTGGGATCACTGCGTTTGGGCACGCTTCGTTCCATCCACTGCATGTCAGCGTGGTAACCGGCCTCGATCCACGCGCTCAATCGCGGCCCGAACCCGGGCTCCACGCGTGCAAAACGCACCTCGTCGAAACCCAGCGCGCGCAACCGGCTCCGCACCCCCTCGCGCTCAACCGCCATGGCCGTGCTTCCGGTTCGCCTCCCGGGCAAACTCCCCGGCCTCCCGGCGGTAGGCGCGCAACACGTGCTGCATGATGTCGAGCATCGGCCGCCCGTCGGTCAAAATCACCGTGCCCGCTTTGCTGTAAATGGGCTCTCGGGCGGCGTAGAGCGTGCGGATGCGCTCCATCGGGTCAGCCACGTCGAGCAGCGGCCGGTTGCGGTTGCCCTGCGTGCGCCGCATGACCGTCTCCATGGAGGCGTGCAGGCAAACCACCACGCCGCGTTCGCGCAACGCCTCCGCTATGCCCGGCTGCACGACCAAACCGCCCCCGCAGGCCACCACCGTCCCCGTGGCCGCATGCCCGCCGAAAACAAAGTCGTGCTCCATCCGCCGAAACGCCGCCTCGCCGTCCTCCTCAAAGATCTGCGGGATGGAGCGGCGCTGGATGCGCTCGATTTCGTGGTCGCTGTCCAGCAACGCGAATCCCAGTCGATGCGACACGATTCGCCCGATGGTCGTCTTGCCGGTTCCCATAAACCCGACCAAATAAAGATTAACTTCGCTGGGTAACATTGCTCGCACCCACCCAACCCGCCCCGAGCACTCTTGCCAAACTCGAAAAAGATTATCCGCACCGGTCCGGCGGCTTTGCCTCCTGCGCCTGGGATAATTCCCACCCCACCGCCAGGTCCGAAATTCCCCGCCCTTGCCGGTTGAAAAAACCCTTTTGCGGGCCGTCAACTTCCCTCGCTTTGCCGACTCACGACCGCAAGCTCGCCAAAAATCGCCACTTCGGCCCGCTACCTGCTTTATACAACGATCTCCGCAGCTTTTCCTTTTTCGCATGAAGCTCAAAGTCTCCCATCTCACCCGCTACGAGTACGTCCGCGAGGTCTCCTATTCCCCGCACCTGCTTTACATGCGCCCGTGCGACAGCGGCCTGCTGCGGGTAACCCACTTCAAGTTCAACATTTCCCCCGAGGCGAAAATCATCTGGACCCGAGACTGCTCGGACAACGTCCTTGCCTGGGCCCATTTCTGGGAACGCTCCCCCACCCTGAGCATCCGCTCCGAGTTCGAGGTGGAAACCCTCGAACCCAACCCCTTCGACTTCATCCTCAAACCCTACGCGTTCACCGCGCCTTTTGAATATGAGGAGCTCCACCGCTTCACCCTCGCGCCCTACCTCGCCCCACCGTTTGGGGAAACCCAATCGATTTTGCGCAACTGGCTCGACGTTCACTTCGTTGACCGGCCCAAGGAGTCCGTCCCCTACCTGGTGGCCCTCAACAACCTGGTCCACTCCTCGCTCGCCTACACCCGGCGCTACGAACGCGGCATCCAACCCTCGACCACCACCCTCAAGCTCGGCACCGGGTCGTGCCGTGACTACGCCGTGCTTTTTGTGGAGCTTTGCCGCACCCTCGGCCTGGCTGCCCGCTTTGTGAGCGGCTACCAGTTTGACCCCTCCCCCGACGCGCCCGCCTACGGGGCGATGCACGCCTGGGCCGAGGTCTACCTCCCTGGCGCCGGCTGGAAGGGCATCGATCCCACCCATGGCATTTTCTGCGATGCATCGTTTATTCCCGTTGCCCATGCCGCAGTCGCCGAAAGCGTTAACCCGATCCAAGGCTCTTATTATTCGACCGACCCCGTCCCGTCTGAACTCAGCCACAGCATCCTCGTTGAACAAATCGCATGAGTGCGCCCTCCCCCTATTCCTCCTCTGCTTGGTCTTCCATCCGCGCCTGCGCTGACGCTGTCGAAACGTCCTTCGCTCGGAGCGGGATGCTCTTCACCATGGGCGGCGAGCCCACCTTCATTCCCCTCGATCCCCAGGGTCCGGAGTGGAACACCGCCGCCCTCGGTCCGACCAAACTCGGTTACGCGCGACGCTTCGCCCGCCAACTCATCCAGTCGGCCTACCCGGGTTCGGTCGTTTTGGAAACCGCCGGCAAACACTATCCCGGCGAACCGCTGCCGCGCTGGGCCCTGCTGGTCCAGTGGCGTGCCGATGGCAAACCGCTCTGGAACGACATCACCCGCCTGCGGGCCGACACCGAACCCGGCCGCCACACACTCAAACACGCCCTCGCCGTCCTCACCGCGGTCGCCAAAAAAATCGCCGTCCCCACCACCGGGATTCTCGCCACCCATGACACTGCCTCGCCGGAGAAAAACGCCGGCTACGTCCTCCCGCTCGACCACACCCACGGCGCCTGGGTGAGCGACCGCTGGGGCCCCGCGCTGGGTGCCGACTCCGCGGCGCTTTTCCCTGGCGACAGCCTCATCGGACTACGACTGCCGCTGGGGAAACTCGGCGAGGACAACCTGCGCCGCGCCCTCACCGTCGAGGTCAAAGATGGGGCCGTCACGATTTTTATCCCGCCGCTCCTGCTTGCACCCTACCTCGAGCTGATCGCCGCGATCGAGAGCGCTTTCACCACGCTCAAACTCAGCGACGCCGTCCTCGCCGGCTACGCCCCGCCGCTTGACCCCGCCCTGCCGACCATCGGCTTCGCCTCCGACCCCGGGGTCATCGAAGTTAACCTCGCGATCTGCGACGATTGGGCCGCCTACGACCGCCAGCTCACCCACCTTTACGCCGCCGCCGACGCGATCGGCCTGACCGCGCGCAAGCTCCAGCTCAACGGCCGCGCCACCGGCACCGGCGGCGGCGCCCACCTGGTATTCGGCGGGCCGCTCGGGCTGGTGTCGCCCTTTTTAGCCTTTCCCACGCTGCTGCCCTCGGCGATCCGTTATTTTCAACATCACCCGGCGCTCAGTTACGCGTTTTCCGGCCAGTACATGGGCCCCAGCTCCCAGGCCCCGCGCATCGACGAGTCCACCTTTGAGGCGCTCTACGAACTCGAAATCGCCTGCCAGGGGGCGGAGAACTTCGGCAGCCCGCAGAACTTCGCGCTCTTTGACCTGCTGTTCCGCGACCTGCTGATGGACCGCTCGGGCAACACCCACCGCGCCGAAATCAGCGTGGACAAGCTCTGGAATCCGTTCGCCGGCAACGGTCGCGCCGGGCTGGTGGAGTTGCGCGCCTTCGAGACCCACCCCGACCGCCCAGCGATGTCGGTGGTGGCGTTGTTTATCCGTGCGATTTTCGCCCGCCTCGCCGCCGATCCGTTCAAGCCGGCCTTCATTCGTTGGGGCGGCGAACTCCACGACAAGTTCTTCCTGCCCGCCTTCGTCTGGCAGGACCTGTCGGCGATTTGCGCCGACCTGCGCGCCCACGGCATCCCGTTTGAAACCGAGTGGCTGCGCCCGCTTTGGGAGTTCCGCTTCCCGCAACTGGGCGAATTTGTCTTCACCTCCACCGCCCCCGCCGGCGCCAAAGCCAAAAGTGTCACCCATAAGGTGACACTGCGCCAGGCACTGGAAGCCTGGCCGCTGCTGGGCGAACAGCCCAATGGCGGCGGCGGCACCTCCCGGTGCGTTGATGCCAGCATGGATCGTATCGAGGTTGCGGTGAGTGACCCCGACCTGCTCGAAACCGGCCTTCTGCTCGTCAACGGCCTGCCCTGCGAGTTCCGCCCGCTCGAAAGCTCCGCGCCCCCAGCTCAAAGCTCCCAGCTCCCAGCTCCTAGCTCAAAGCTCCTAGCTCAAAGCTCCCAGCTCAAAGCTCCTGGCGCCCCGCTCGATCCGGCGGCAGCCGCCGGGGTGCGTTACCGGGCCTTTTTCCTCAATCCGGCGCTGCATCCGCACATCCCGGTGCACGCCCCGCTGCTCATCGAGTGGGTCGACAAAACCACCTTTGCAGTCGTCGCCGCGGCCCGCTGGCACGTGTGGAACCCGCAAAGCGAATCTTATAAGGAACGCCCGATGACCCCGGCCCTTGCTACCCGCCGCTTCGCCGAGCGCTGGGAAGTCTGGCCGCACACCGTGGGCCAGCCGCGCATGATTGCCCGGGTCGATTTCCCGCCCGAGGGCCGCCACACCCTCGACCTGCGTCGGTACCCGGCGCAGGCGCGCTGAACGCACCGTTTAGGGCGGGCCCCGCCTGCACCCGGCCCGCGTTCGCCCCCACGGCGACCCGCCGAGCTCAGGTGGCGTTTTGCGCGATCAACCACGCCGTGTAGGCGACATAAACAGCGAGCAACGCCACCCCCTCGAGCCGGCAGATGCGGCCCCCGGTCTTGCACAGGGGCAGCAAGGCCACCGCGATCGCCAGCATCAAACCGAGATCGATCAAGCTGATGCCGGGGGCGCTGATCGGGCTGATGAGGGCACACAGGCCCAAAATGCCGATGATGTTAAAAATGTTGGAGCCAACGATGTTGCCGATCGCCACGTCGCTATGCTTACGGATGGCCGCGAGCAGGGAGGTCGCCAGCTCCGGCATACTCGTGCCCACCGCCACAATCGTCAGACCGATCACGGTCTGACTGATCCCCCAGCCCGCCGCCAGCGTCACCGCTCCATCCACAAAAAAGTGACTGCCGGCCACCAGCACCGCGAGGCCCAAGAGGGTGAAGCCGATCGCGGCGCCTAGGCCGATTTTCGCGACCGCGAGCTCCCCGCCGTGGGCGAGCTCGGACTTGAACTCGTCGGTCAAGCGTTGCTCAGATGTCTCCTTCCGCGCAGCCCGCACCGTGCTCACCGTATAAAGGATGACGCCCGCGAACAAAATCGCCCCCTCCCACCGCGCCAGGGTTTGGTCGAGCAGGAAGACGCATAGCAGTAAGGTCACCCCGATCATGATCGGAATCTCGCGCCGAATGATCTGCGAGGAGGCGGTCACCGGCGTAACCAAGGCACATAGGCCAAGGATCAGGGCGATGTTGCAGATATTGGAGCCGACCACGTTGCCGATGGAGATGGCGCCATTGCCCGAAAGCGCCGCCTGTAAACTCACGACCATTTCAGGACTACTGGTGCCATAAGCGATCACCGTCAGGCCGATGACCAGCGGGGTCAGGCCGAGGCGAAGCGCCAGGCCGGTGCCGCCCTTGATAAGCGTCTGGGCGCCGATGTAGAGCAGTCCAAGACCGCCGAGAAGAGAAAGCCAATTGAGCATGGCGACAAGAGATCCCAATGGCCGGCGAGTGCTAGCCAAAATCCACGCTTTGGAATCCGGTCGAATTATTCCAGAGGGAGTGCGCGCAAAGAAAGCCGCAAGGGCGCGCCACTGCCCCCGCTTGAGTCGACCCATTCGAGCGGGCCTGCCCGCCTCAAATTGGGCGGCAAAGCGGCCGAACCGGGGACCGCCTGGGGTGCCTGACTACGTCCATTTACAGTCCATACGACGCACTCACCCTCACCTTGAGGTTGCGTAGCTTTAACCGGGCAGCGGGTGGCTTCGCGGTGAGCGTTTGCCTGCGGCGCATGGGCCGTCGCATAAATCTGCGTCAGCCCGCCTTCGGGTTTACCGTAACGCCAACCGAACACGATGCCGGTGGCGTCGCCAATCGCAGGGATGAAATCCTGGCCAGGGAGCGACTCGTCGTCGGCTTTGCCCGCCGGCATCCCCCCGGGCCAGCGCGCCGCGCCGTGCACCCACAGGCCATCCTTGAAAAGCAGACCCTTGCCGCCCTCGCAGCGGTTAATTTGGCCCGGACAAGGGTCGCCGGGCTTGTTTGCGCTGAAACCGTTTTTCCATGAGTTCGCGCGGCAGAGGACCGGCCCCGGAGTTCAACCGTAACGTTTCGCTACCGAGCCGGGCCAGGTGCTCGAGGACGAGCGCGTGCTCGAGCGCTTGGGCAACACTTTCACCCCAGGAATAGGGCCCGTGGCAGGCCACCAGGACCCCCGGAAAATGCAGCGGCTCCAACCGGCGAAACCGCTCCACGATGACCTGCCCGGTGCTGCCTTCATAGTCCGAGCGGATTTCGTGGGGGGTCTGCAAGCGCGTGCAGGGCACCGCACCGCGAAAATAGTCGGCGTGGCTGGTGCCCAGCGCCGGCAGATCACGCCCGGCCTGGGCCCAGGCGGTCGCGTAGAGGCTGGGCGAGCGCACCACCCCGCCAATCCCCGCAAACGCTCGGTATAGAACGAGATGGGTGAGCGTTTCGACGCTCGGCCGGGACCGCCCCTCGATGACCGCTCCGTCGTCGAGCCCGACCACGACCAGATCATCCGGGTTCAACCGGTCGCCCAGATCACCCGCCGGCCGGATCACCATCTGGCGGCTGGCGCGATCAATCCCACTGACAGTGCCCCAGGGTGGCTGGGCCAAACCGGCAGCCAGTTTTTGGTTAGCCTCACAAACTTGCTGTTTGAGTTGTTCGAGCATGGGGGCGACTCCGGTTAAAGCAGGGGGGTCAAGCGCGCGGGGTGGCGCCGTGACGGCCCCAGCAAGCTGATTGAGGGTTTAAAACGAGTTGCGAATTCCCCTTGGGGCAAACGGGCCGAGCAAATAAACCGCCCCACCCGCGCGCCCTCCCCCTCCCGCGCCCATCGGTGCGGTTTCGGCGACGGCGCATTGATTCCCCGACCTTGTTGCATTCAGTGCGCACCGTTGGACCAACCCCATGTCATCTTACCCCATGATCAACATTGACTGGATTCAACTGCTGCTGGGCGCATTTTTAAGTCTGGTCCCTACGCGCAAACTTATCCGGACGGAATGCCACTACGTCGGCTACCGGCGCCTGCGTAAAGTCATCGCCAACTCCCCGATGTCGCGCCGGGCCCAGCGACGGAACTGGAAATTCCTTCTCGGCTGGGTCGGGCTGCTCCGCGGATATACCACGGCCTGGTTGTTGAACGGGGCCATCCAAGCCCCGCCTGACGCCACCCGCGGCACCCAACTCGTTGTAGTAGGGCTCACCTCCGCACTCTTGCTCCTCGCCTTGTGGCGGCAGTCGGAATATCGCCCCAAAACCCAGGCCCCCGACCAAACCGTGGCGCCGACGGAATTTCTGGTCGGCATGATGTCCGCGCTGCTGCCTCCGATGGTCACCCTTTCCGCGCTGCTGATTGGGGTCGCTGCGGCGATAGCCGCGAGGAGCTTCACCTTTGGCTACGGGCTGGCCAGCCTGGTCACCCTTGGCTCGGGCCTCCTTTTCAGCCGCGACCTGCCCCGGGTCGGGCTTTGGACCCTGTTGGTCGCCTTCCCCCTTTTGATCAATTGGCTGCGTAGCACGGATTTTGTCATTCCCGTCCGCTTTAAAACCTCCCGTGCCGGTGCCGCGCTGACGAGCAAATCCTCTGCTCCGGTAGCGCTCAGTTGAGACCCCATCGGCGCGGGCCCCGCAGCGCCGCTTGCCGGCATAAGCGCCTGGGCGGATTCGGCTCCATCTGCCACCCCCTGCCCGTCTGCCTCGGGGGGTATCCACCTCGATTGTTTATCCCGAAAGCTTGCCGAATTTGCGCCGCTCAGGAGTGGGGGCTCAAACACGCTTCAGCTCAACGGCGCAGAGGGGGCAGCCACTCCCGGTTTAGCCAGAGCAGCACCACCAGATCGAGGGCGTCCCAATAGCGACGCCAAAACTTGCGCGGGCTGGACCACAACCGCAGCAACCAGCCCAAGACCAACCGATCCGCCCAAAGCGGGATTTTGGCCTGGCCCCCCGAAAGAAAAGCAATCGCCGCTCCCAAACAGAGGATCGACGTGGGCGCACTCAGTTGGGCACGCAACATCAGCCCGAGTCGCTCCTGTGTCCCTCCCCCAATCGCCAACATCACCAACCGGGGCCGGCGCGCCTCGATGCGCGCGACCAGCTCGGCATCGGTAATCCCACCGCCCGGGTACTGCGGGGCCACATAGACATCGGCTGCCGTGACCGGAAACCCCTGGGCAGCCAACCAGGCCCGATTTTTTTGATCCTCCCGCAACGACGGCATCACCCAAAACACCGCCCCCGGCCCCTTCAGTTCGGGCCGCGCCAAAATCGTACTCATAAACTTAAGGCCCGAAATACGCGGCAGACTGACACCGGAGAACAGCCGCCAGAGCAAAACCATGAACCCGGAATCGGTCAGGACCAGATCGGCGGTGGTAAGAGCTTCGCGGTAGGCGACCGATCGAACCAGGTCGACGGCCAAACCCGGCCCGGAAGGGGCAACCACCAAAATCGATCCCCCGACTTCGTCTTCAACTGCAGGAATAGCCAGGGCCATAAGCGGCGCGACCACCGGAGAGGTCTCCGCCAACCGCACATCCGTCACCCCAACCGCCAACGTCTCCCAGATAGCCGCTGGCCCAGGCGGAGGCGAGCGGTCGCGAACCCCGATCACCCGGTCTACCGCCACCCCCAAAGGACCGGTGAAAAAATCAATACCCAGCAACCGCGTAGTAGGGCTTTGTGCCATAAAAAACCTTTCAGGTGAGCCGAGCGCCCCCCATTTTCCACCAGGGCTGGGTCGACGCGGGC